>NZ_JAQIJT010000002.1:155000-455000 GCF_036946125.1 Sphingomonas adhaesiva | reverse complement strand
TGCGGACACCCGCATGACCTGCGTCAATCGACCGCGCCCCTCCCCCGCGGGACGACCGCCATCAGGCACCGGCACGGCCGCGCACGGCGTCACACGCAGCGCGAATCGCGCTCGGCCGGACCGCTGCCGCGCGTTTCCCACGCACCGCTGGGCGCCTTGTACTTCTCGCCCGGCTTTGTCTGCGCGATCAGGTTGCAGCCGCTGGTGAAGGCGAGTTGCTCGACGGTCGCGCCCGAAGCCTGCGCCTTTTGCGTGTAGGCGGCCTTGCGCTGGATATTGATGTTGCTGACGAGCGCGCGCAGGTCCGCGTTGCCCGCCCCGACGACACCCAGATAGCCGTCGGGCTGCTCGCCCACCTGCCCCGCCGCCCGCGCCGCGGCATAGGCGGGGTCGCGCTGCGCCAGCGCCGCACCCGATACACCCGCCAGCACCACCGCGGCGGCGATCGTCATGATATGCTTGCGAGTCATCAGAAAATCCCCGGGTTCTGCTTGATGAGCGACTTCGCCTCGTTGTCGAGGCGATAGACCACTTCCTGCGTCACGTTGATGTTGAGATTGATCTGGATCGGCTTGTCCGGCGCGGAGATGTTGACGCATCCCGCCCCGAACAGCAGCGGCAGCGCCGCCAGGATCCGCATATTCCTCATGTCGCTGGAGGTCGTGTCGCCCATCACGTTCGTCAATCCCGTTTCGCTGGTGGCACAGTGTCGCTTGCGCGCGGCTGAACGTCGCGCGGTTCCGCTGCGGTCTGGCGGTTCTGCTCGTCGATCAGCGACTGCAGGTTGCGCGCGACCAGCCGCTGCGGATCGTAGAAGGACGCCGCCGAATCGATCAGCCCGCGGAAGGGCGCGCGGATCGTGATGTTGAACACGATCGGCAATCGCGTCAGCCGCCGCAGCAGGAAGTTGCTCCTGGCCCCCTTGCCCTGGCTGATCCCGGCGAACCGGACCCCCGTCACCATCTCGCCCGCCAGCGGCCCGTCCATTTCGATGTCCAGGTTGCGATACGTGAGCGAGCGCAGCGACTGGAACGCCAGATTGCCCCAGACCCCCAGATCCTTCTCGGTCAGTTCGCCCAGATAGGCGATCCCGCCCCCGCCCGGCCGCGCGGACAGCCGCCCGCCCTCGATTCGCCCGCCGTTCGCGTCGAAGATCATCGGCAGCACGCCGTCGAACGTGCCGGTCGCGTTGAGATTCTCGAAATCGAACTGTTGCAGGAACTTGCCCGCGTCCATTCCCGTGACGTGGAAGGTCAGACGGCGCGCGTCCGCGGCGCCGAAGTCGAGCAGCGTCGGGTCCAGCGACAGCGTCCCGCCGGCGAACGGCCAGATGCCGCTCTCCACCTTCACCCGCGTGTTCGGCAGCGTCTGATAGACGATGCGCCCGTCGGTCACCGGCACGCCCGGATTGATCGAGGCGATGGTGGCGACCTGCCCGGGGGCGCTTTCCAGCGCGAGCAGGTCGGTGAACCGGATCGTTCCGGCAATTCCCGTGACGGGACCGAACGCGGCGGCGAGATCGGTTTTGGCGGTGGTGAAGGTGCCGGTGCTGGTCACGCCCTGCGAATCCCAGCGGATGTCCCCCTGCCCGCTCACGGTGCCGCGCACATCCGCGATCACCCCGAAGGTCAACCGCGTCAGCAGTTCCGGCTGGAGCTTGTCGCCGAACGTGATGCCGGGGACCGCCAGCCGCGCATGGCCCGCGCCCGATCTCAGCCGGTGGGTGATCGCGACATCGGCGACGCGGGTGACGGTGGTCGGCTCCAGCAGCTGCCCGGTCGCCGCGATCTCGCCATCCCGCAGCGCGAGCGTCACGTCGCGCGCCGCCATCGACTGAAACCGCGGCGGCGCGCAGGCATCGGCGACCCGCAGTCCGCCCGACAGCGTCAGCCCGCGCGCGCCCAGCGCCCAGTCGCCCGCCCCCTCGCTCATCACGAGGGGAACGTTGGCGATCTGCCCCGCAGCACCCCGGAACGTCCCGACCACCCCCGCCGGGGTGAGCCGCCCCGCGAGTTGCATCGCATCGATCCGCGTCTCACGGCCCGGCGCGCCGATCGTGGCGCGCACATCATCCAGCGCAAAGTCGCGCGTCGCCAGCCGCACCGTGCCGCCGGCGCTGGCGACCCCGAGCGGGGTCCCACCGATCGCGCCTGCCACGGCGGTAGCGTCGAGGCGCCCCCCGCCACCCACCCGACCGTTCGCCACGATAACCAATGCCTGTCCGAGCGGACACAGCCGGAATTGCGCCGGCCCGAGCCGAAGGCCCGACACCGACAGCGCATACAAGCGAACAGGCGTGCAATCGGGATTGATCGACACCTGTCCGCCGCGCCAGCGTACCGCGACCGGCACGGTCAGCCGCTCGACCCGTCCGTCGCCGAGCGGCCCGCTGAGCGTCGCTCCCGTCGCGAGCCCGCGCGAATCGAAGCGGATCGGCGTGAGGTCGAGCCGTGCGCCATCGGCGGCATAGGGTGCGACTCGCGCGGTGCCGCCGATGGCGCCCGACCGATCCTGCCGCAGATCCGCGTCGATGCCAGGCAGGCCACCGCCGCCCAATTGCCACTGCCCGCCGAAGGTCACCTCGCCCCACCGGATCGGCGCGCCGGCCATCGCCAACCGTGCGCCATTCGTCGCGCCGACCGACACCCGCGGCACCGCGATGCCCGCGCTGCTTCGCTGGACCTGCGCCTCGACCGAGAAGTCGCCCGCCGCCAGCGACGCCGCGCCGACGGCGCGTCGGATCAAGGGCGCCAGCGGCGTCCCCTCCCCCGCGGTCGCGAAGCCCGCCATCCGCCGCCGCCCCGCCGGATTTAGCGCGACACCCTGCGCGGACACGATGCCGTCGAGCGCGAGGCCGTTGCGATCGATGCCGAAGCGGCCATTCGCCAGCCCGCCGCGTGCGCGCGCCTGCGGTATCACGATCGCGCCGCTCGACAGATGTCCCGTCCCCGACGTGCCGGAGGCCGTTCCCGCGAACGACACGTCTCCACCGAGCCCCGTCAAACGCGCCCCCGCCGCGGCGAGCGACTGCGCCTGAAGTGCCCGCACCTCGCCACGCCAGTCATTCAGCGCGGGGTTCAGGGCGACGCGCACGCGCGCAGCCGGGGCGACGACCCGCACTCCCTGCTCGCAGGTCGCTTCCTGCGCCGCCAACGGCCCCGCTATTGTCGGCGCGCCGCGCCGGACGATCACGTCGAGCGCCACGCGCGCCGCACGAATCGTGCAGCCGCCCATGACATACCGCTCCGCTACCGCGGCCACATCGCCCGAAAAGCCGTCGTCCAGCCGCCCGCGACCGCTCAGGCGCAGGCCCACCACGCCGCCGTCGCCGTCCACCCGCACCCGCGCATCGGCCACGTCCACATCGATCGCCGGCAGTTCGAAGGGCCCGCCGCCCGTTGCGGTCGGAATCAGCCGGTCGATCGCCCCCAGCGACAGCGTGCCATCGCGCCATCTCGCGCGCGCACGGACATGGCCGGCCCGGATCGCGACGACGCGCGGCCCCGCGAGTCCGATCTCGGTCGCCGTCTCGATCCAGTCCGCCACCAGATCGGGTGCGTCAGGATCGCCGATCACGACATCGGTCAGCCGTTGGCGCCCCAGCCCCAGGTCGGTGATATGATACCGCGCCGGCACCCCGCGACGTGCCAGTTCGCGATCGATGACCCGCGTCGCGATGGGAACGCGCGACAGCCACACGCCCCCCGCCGCCGCGAGCGCCAGAACCGATACCGCCACGGCCACGCGCCGACGCCGAACGCCGCGCCGTGGCCGCTCGTCGGGTGCCGTCACTCGCGTCGTCCAGAAATGGTCATTACGGACGTGGCATAGCCTCTGCCACGCGCCGGGCGCAATTGCAGGTGGCCGGGCGTCGCTTTAGCATCATCCACGATGCTCGACGCCGATACGCCCGTCACCGACGCCAGGGGCCATCGCGCCCGGCTGCGCGCACGTCTGTTTGCGGACGCGGAGGGCCTGCACGACCATGAGCTGATCGAGTATCTGCTCGCGGTCGCATTGCCGCGGCAGGATACGAAGGACCTCGCCAAGCGGCTGCTGCACGAATTCGGCGGGATCGGCGGATTGCTCGCCGCCGATCCTCAAGCGCTCGCGCGCGTGTCGGGCATGGGAGAGATCAGCACGGCGGCTGTCAAGATCGTGCACGCGGCGTCGCTGCGCATGATCCGCGCGCGCGCGCGCGCCGCCCCCGTGCTTGCCAACTGGCAGGCGCTGGCCGACTATCTGCATGCCGCGCTGGCACATGACACGGTCGAGGAGTTCCACGTCCTCCACCTCAACACGCGCAACATGCTGATGCGTGACGAAACCATGTCGCGCGGCACGATCGACGAGGCGCCGGTCCATGTCCGCGAGGTGATCCGCCGCGCACTGGATCTGGGATCGGCCGCGCTCATCCTCGTCCACAACCATCCCTCCGGCGACCCGTCGCCCAGCCGCGCCGACATCGACGTCACTCGCGCGATCATCGCCGCCGGCGCGCCACTCAACATAACGGTCCATGACCATATCATCGTCGGGGTCGGCGGACAGGTCAGCCTGCGCGCGAAGGGCCTGATCTAGGGCCGGTCAACCGCCCGCGGTGGTGGACTTCGCCCCGATAAAGAACGCGGTCAGTTCCTCGCGCGACACCGCACCCGAGCCGCTGGTATTCGCCTGCTTGAATGCGGCCTCGGTCCACGGCTTGCTGACCGATTCGCCAGGCTCGCTGGCAGGAGCATGCGCTTTCAACGCCGCCATCCACCTGGCGAACTCTTCCTTTTCCAGCCGGCCCGACCGATTCGCATCATAGGCTGCGAACTCGCGGCTGACGATCGCCGCCACCTGACGCGCCGGCGTCTGCGGAACACCCTCGATCGTCTTTACCGGCGCCGCGGGTGGCGTGGCCGTCGTCGCCGCCGCCGACTTGGAGGTCTGCGCCGGCGGAACGGCACTGGGCGTACCCGGGGTCGTAGTTGCCGGCACCGCCTTGTCCGGCGTGGCGGCCTTCTGCGGAGCATCCGCACGCGCGTGGGAAGCATCCGTTTCCTGTGCGCTACCCTGAGCGTAAAGCGGGCCGGCGACGGTCATGACCGCGACTGCGGCGATGTACTTCAGCATTGATCCTCTCCATTGTCCGCGTGACATTGCGTCTATCGCGGGCCGCCGCCGGATTTGTGGCAACGGCGATCTTCGAGCAACTAATGTATCAGACTTACGCCCGGTTCCCAAATTCCGGGCGATTTGCCCCGATGCGCCGGCGCTGCTACCCGCGCGGCCGACCGCGCAATCGCCCAGGAACACTCCCGCATGATCCCCCGCTACGCCCGTCCCGACATGACCGCGATCTGGACCCCCGAGGCGCGCTACCGCATCTGGTTCGAGATCGAGGCACATGCGACCGACGCGCTCGCCGAGCTCGGCGTGGTGCCCAAGAGCGCGGCCGAGGCGCTGTGGCGCTGGTGGGCGACCAACCCCGCGATCGACGTCGACGCGATCGATGCCATCGAGGCGGTGACCAAGCATGACGTGATCGCCTTCCTGACGTGGGTGGCCGAGCAGGTCGGCGACGAGGCGCGCTTCATGCATCAGGGCATGACCTCCTCCGACGTGCTCGACACCACGCTGTCGGTCCAGCTGGCGCGCGCCGCCGACCTGCTGCTGGCCGACATCGATCAGTTGCTCGTGGTGCTGAAGCGCCGTGCGAAGGAGCATAAACTGACGCCGACGATCGGGCGCAGCCACGGCATCCACGCCGAGCCGGTGACGTTCGGGCTGAAACTGGCACAGGCGCATGCCGAGTTCCGCCGGCACCGCACCCGCCTCGCCGCCGCGCGCGAGGACATCGCCACCTGCGCGATCTCCGGCGCCGTCGGCACGTTCGCCAACGTCGATCCGCGGGTCGAGGAACATGTCGCCGCCAAGCTGGGCCTCGCGATCGAGCCGGTTTCCACACAGGTCATCCCGCGCGACCGTCACGCGATGTTCTTCGCCACGCTGGGCGTGATCGCGGGCTCGATCGAGCGCGTCGCGACCGAGGTACGACACCTGCAACGCACCGAGGTGCTGGAGGCGGAGGAGTATTTCTCGCCCGGACAGAAGGGTTCGTCGGCGATGCCGCACAAGCGCAACCCGGTGCTGACCGAGAATCTGACCGGGCTGGCGCGGATGGTGCGCGGCTATGTCACGCCGGCGCTGGAGAACGTGGCGCTATGGCATGAGCGCGACATCAGCCACTCCTCGGTCGAGCGCTACATCGCGCCGGACGCGACGATCACGCTCGACTTCGCGCTGGTGCGGCTCACCGGCGTGATCGACAAGCTGCTCGTCTATCCCGAGCGGATGCAGAAGAACCTGGACCGCATGGGTGGGCTGGTCCACTCGCAGCGGGTCCTGCTGGCACTCACCCAGGCCGGCGTCAGCCGCGAGGATTCGTACCGGCTGGTGCAGCGCAACGCGATGAAGGTGTGGGAATCGGACGGCCAGCTGTCGCTGCAGGAACTGCTGAAGGCCGACCCCGAGGTCACCGCGGCGCTGTCACCATCGGAAATCGACGAGAAATTCGATCTGGGCTATCACTTCAAGCATGTCGACACGATCTTCGACCGGGTGTTTTCCTGACATGCATCACCCCGGCCGCGCGCCGGGGTGACGATCGCGGGCTCATCCCCGCCCGCGATACGGCGCCACGCCCTGATCCGGCAGCCACAATCCCTCCGGCGCGGCGCCAGACTGCCAGAAGACATCGATCGGAATGCCGCCGCGCGGATACCAATAGCCCCCGATACGCAGCCAGCGCGGCGTCATCTCGCGGAACAGCCGCTCGCCGATGCCGACGGTGCAATCCTCGTGGAACGCCGCATGGTTGCGGAACGCGCCCAGGAACAGCTTCAGCGATTTCGATTCGACGATCGTCTCCGCCGGCGCATAGTCGATCACCAGATGCGCGAAGTCTGGCTGGCCGGTGACGGGACACAGCGAGGTGAATTCCGGGCTGGTGAAGCGCACCAGGTACAGCTGGTCGCGGCGCGGATTGGGGACATAGTCGAGCTCGGCCTGCTCGGGCGAGGCGGGAAGCGGCGTCGACTGGCCTAGATGCTTGGGGGTCATCCGCGCCACATAGGCGCGGCGACGCGGAAATGCGACCTGTTCCACCGCCCGGCGGGGCGGCTATGGAGGCGGGATGGAACCGCTCGTCACCCCCGCCTGGCTCGCCGCCCATGCCGATGCCCCCGACCTGCGCATCGCCGATGCCAGCTACCACGTCTCGCTGGCCGGCGAGCCGGTGCGCGATGCCGCGGCGGAGTTCGCCGCCGGGCACATCCCCGGCGCGGTGTTCATGGACCTCGCGGCATTTTCCGACACCGCCAGTCCGCTGCCCTCGACCATGCCGGGGCCGGCGCAGTTCGCCAGCCGCATGGGCAAGCTGGGGCTCGGCGACGGGACGCGGATCGTCCTCTACGACGATGCAGCGCACCGCACCGCGGCGCGCGCCTGGGTGATGCTGCGTGCGTTCGGCTTCACCGATGTCGCGATCCTGGACGGCGGGCTGGCCGCGTGGAAGGCAGCTGGCCTGCCGCTCGACCGCGGTGCCGTCACCCCCCGTCCCCGTCACGCCACCCCGCGCGAGGTCGGCGTCGGGCTGCGTGACATGGCGCAGGTCCGATCGGCGCTGGATGGGGGTGCCGAACAACTGGTCGACGCCCGCTCCGCCGCGCGCTTCACCGGCGAGGAGGCGGACCCGCGCGCAGGCGTCGCCCCCGGCCACATGCCCGGGGCCCGCAACCTGCCCTATGGTCGCCTGTTCGAACCCCACGGGACATGGAAGCGCGGCGACGCGCTGGCGGAGGCCTTCCGCACGGCGGGCGTCGACCTCGACCGCCCGATGACGATGACGTGCGGCTCCGGCATCACCGCGAGCGTGCTCGCGTTCGGCGCGCACCTGCTGGGCCGCGACGCATCGGTCTACGACGGCAGCTGGACCGAATGGGGCACGGACCCCACCACCCCCAAGGCGACGGGAGCGGCGGCATGAGCGAACGCTCCGACAAGCCCGCGACGCAGGTGGTCGGCGCGGGTCGACGCCGCGAATGGACGCAGGGGATCGTCAACACGCCCGTGTGGCGCGCCTCGACGATCCTGTACGACGATGTCGCGCACCTGCGCGCGGCGGGGGGACGCGACACGCACCACCGCCTCTTCTACGGTCGCCGCGGTACCCCGACGCAGTGGAGTCTGGCCGACGCCCTGACCGAGCTGGAGCCGGGCGCGGAAAACACCTTCCTCTATCCCAGCGGGGTCGCGGCGATCGCGGCGGTGCTGCTGACCGTGTTGTCGCCCGGCGACGAGTTGCTGCTGGTCGACAGCGCCTATGATCCCACGCGGTCGATGGCGGACGGGCTGCTCGGGCGCTTCGGCGTCACGACGCGCTATTACGATCCGCTGATCGGCGCCGGTATCGCCGAGGTGATCGGCCCCGCCACGCGCGCGATCTTCATGGAAAGCCCCGGCAGCCTGACCTTCGAGGTACAGGACGTCCCCGCCATCACCGCCATCGCGCGCGAGCGCGGCATCGCCACGATCCTGGACAACACCTGGGCCACGCCGCTGCTGTTTCCGGCGATCGCGCACGGCGTCGATTACACGATGCTTGCCTGCACCAAATATGTCGTCGGCCATTCCGACGTCATGCTCGGCTCGGTCACGGCCGCGCCGGGTCGATTCGCGGCGCTGCGCGATACCAGTTTCCAACTTGGTCAGGTCGTCAGCCCCGACGATGCGTGGCTGGGCAGCCGGGGCCTGCGTACCATGGCGGTGCGGCTGAAGCAGCACGAAGCGAGCGCGCTGAACATCGCGCGCTGGCTGGGCGAGCAGCCCGACGTCGCCGAGGTACGCCATCCCGCGCTGCCGTCGTGCCCCGGCCATGACATATGGCGGCGCGACTTCGCGGGATCGTCCGGGCTGTTTTCGTTCGCGCTGGCGGGCGGCGACGAGCGCGCGCGCGCCGCGTTGATCGATTCGCTCGACCGTTTCGGCATCGGCTACAGCTGGGGCGGGTTCGAAAGCCTGGCGCTGCCGGTCGATCCGCACCGCTATCGCAGCGCCACCACGCCCAAGTTCGCCGGCCCGCTGGTGCGATTGCAGATCGGACTGGAGGATCCCGACGACCTGATCGCGGATCTGGCGCGCGGGCTCGACGCCTTCCGCCGCGCACGCGGATGACCGTCGCGACCGACTGGCTGACGCGGTATGGCATCGCCGTGCCCGATCGCGCCGATGCGATCGAGGCCGCGGTGGCCGGGGGCCTCGTCCTGCTGATGCTGGCGGTCGGCCTGGCTGCCGCGCGGACGCTCGGCCCGCGGCTGGCGGATTGGTGGAAGGCGCACGCCGGGCGCACCGCGGGCGTACTGCGCCCGCGGCTGAGCGCGATCCTGCGTCACGGCACCGCCGCGCTGCTGCTGGCGCTGCTGCTCGTCGCCTATCCCTGGTCCGCGCTGGCCGGGGTGCCGATCGGCATCGCGCTCGGTGCCGCCGCCGCCATGACCGTCCACCATGTGATGCGCGGCGTCGGCATCCCGCGCTGGGCGTCGTGGACGGTCGAGGCGATCGTCTTCGTCACGTTGGTCAGCCGCGCGGTCGGCGGACTGGAGCCGATCACGCGCACGCTGGACGCGATCGGCGTCACGGTCGGATCGCGGCGGCTCTCGTTGCTGGCGCTGGTCAGCACGCTGGTGACCGTCGTCGTGCTGATCGCGCTGGTCCGCCTCGCCAATCGCGTATTGGGTCATTCGATCGAGGGCGCGCGCGCGCTCGACCCGACGCAGAAGATCCTGGCGCAGAAGATCGCCGGCATCGCCGCGGTGGTGGTCGCCTTCTTCTTCGGGATCGACCTGCTGGGGATCGACCTCACCGCCTTCGCCGTCTTCTCCGGCGCGTTCGGACTGGCGGTCGGCTTCGGGATGCAGAAGACGATCGGCAATTTGATCGCGGGCATCATCCTGCTGATGGATCGATCGATCAAACCGGGCGACGTCATCGCGGTCGGCACCAGCTTCGGCTGGGTCAACAAGATCGGCGTGCGCGCGGTGTCGGTGGTCACCCGCGACGGCAAGGAGCATCTGATCCCGAACGAGGACCTGATGACCCGCGAGGTCGAGAACTGGTCCTATTCCGATCGCAACGTGCGGGTCCGCATTCCGGTGCGCGTGCCGTACGATTGCGACCTGAAGGTGGCGCAGGCGCTGATGCTCAAGGCCGCGATCGACTCGCCGCGCGTGCTCGACAGCCCGAAGCCCAACGTGTGGCTGACCGCGTTCGGCACGGACGGCGTCGAGCATGAGATACTGGCGTGGATCAGCGATCCGGAGAGCGGGGTCGGCAACGTGAAGTCGGACGTGCTGAACCGGCTGTGGGTCGCGTTCAGGGAAGCGGGGATCGCGATCCCCTTCGCGCAGCGCGAGGTGTATGTGCGGGGTTGGACGGGACCGAGCGAGCCGTTACCCCGGCCTTGAGCGAGACCTCAGCAAAAGTCTCCACCGTGCTCCTGCGCAGGCAGGAGCCCAGGGTTGCCGGTCCCTACAGGCGTTATTCTGCCTGACCCTGGGCTCCTGCCTGCGCAGGAGCACGGCCGGTACGCGGCGCTGTTGCATCCATTTTGCTAAGGTCGCGCCTGGAGCCGGGGTCCCGCTTCCATCGCGACACCGGAGAAGAAGCGGGACCCCGGGTCGTGCCCGGGGTGACGCCGGCCTTACGGCTGCGGCGTGGCGGTCGCGGCCGGCGCGGCGGTGGAGGCGCGCGCGTTCTGCCCGTCGCCCTGCGGCGCGGCGACGATGTCGCGCGTCGTCTGGCCCTTGTCGATGACGTTGGTCTGCGGGTCGCCGACCGCGGAGCGGATGCCGGGCTGACCCGACGACGCGCCGCCGGCCTGGTCGATCACGCCCGCCTCCGCGCCACTGCGCGGTGCGGTACCGCCGAACAGCGCGTCGAGCGCCTGCGCCTGGGGGTTGGTGCCCTGCGTCCGCGCCGCACCCGGCTGCGGGGGGACCAGCGCGAAATCGGGCGGGATGATGAGCGGCGCCTGGCGCGCCACCGCGAACTCGTCGGGGCGCGCCCGGTCGAACCCGCGCTTCCCGCAACCGGCCAGCAGGGCGAGCGCCGTGATCGAGGCCACCACGACGACAGACTTACGCATGGACATTCTCCGAAGGATCGGGGCGCTTCTCGCGGATCAGGAGCGCGCGCACCAGCAGAATCAGCACGCCGATGGTAATAGCGGCATCGGCGACGTTGAAGACGAGGAACGGGCGCCACTCGCCGAAGTGGAGATCCGCGAAATCCACGACATAGCCCAGCCGGATCCGATCGAGGATATTGCCCAGCGCCCCGCCCAGCACGAGGCCGAGCGCGGCGCGATCGACCGGCTTCTCCTCGCGCGTCATCCACACCGCGACGCCGATCGCGATCGCCCCGGTGAAGGCGACCAGCAGCCAGCGCATCGTCTCGGTCTCCGCGCGCAGCATGCCGAGCGACACCCCCTCGTTGCGGGTGTAGCGCAGGTCGAAGACCGGCAGGATCGTCCTGTAGGCGCCCAGGAAATCGATCCCCATCGGGCCGGTGACGATCCACTTCACCAGCTGATCGACGACGAACACCACGCCCGCGATCAGCAGCCCGGCACGCAGACGCGTCACGCGACCACCTGTTCGCAGCGCGCGCACAGGCCGTCGTCGGCGTCGACCTCCGGCAGGTGCCGCCAGCAGCGGCCGCATTTATGGAAGTCGGTCCGGGCGACGTCGACCGTCGCGGCGGGCGTCACCTTGGCGACGATGAACGCCTCCGCCAATTCGTCGGCGCCGAGCGGCATGTAGGGGACGGTGACGTCCGCCTCCAGGCTGGAGCGCACGGTCTTCTCACGCCGCAGCGGCTCGATCGCCTCGGTCACGCGCTCGCGCAAGGCGCGCACCTCGGCCCAGCGCGGTGCCACGTCCTCCCCCGTCTCGGCCGGCAGCTCGGGCCATTCGAGCAGGTGGACGGAGCCGTCCGCGTCCGGGAAGCGCGACTGCCACACTTCCTCCGCGGTGAAGACCAGCACGGGCGCGGCCCAGCGCACCATGGCGTGGAACAGCACGTCGAGCATCGTGCGGTAGGCGCGACGCCGGGCGTCGGCCGGCGCGTCGCAATACAGCGAATCCTTGCGGATATCGAAGAAGAAGGCGGACAGGTCCTCGTTGGCGAAATCGGTCAGCAGCCGGACGTAGCCGTTGAAGTCGAAGTCCGCGATCGCGCGCTTCAGCTGCGCATCGAGCGCGTGGGTGAGATGGAGCATGTAGCGCTCCAGCTCGGGCCATTGCGCGACCGGCAGCCGCTCCTCTTCCGCAAAACGGTCGAGCGCGCCGAGCAGGTAGCGGAACGTGTTGCGCAGCTTGCGATACTGGTCTGCGACGCCGGCCAGGATCTCCTTGCCGATGCGATGGTCCTCGGTGAAGTCGACCGACAGCGCCCACAGCCGCAGGATGTCCGCGCCATAGTCGCGCATCAGGTCCAGCGGGTTGATGGTGTTGCCGAGCGACTTGGACATCTTCATGCCCTTGGCGTCCATCGTGAAGCCGTGCGTCAGCACCGCGTCGTACGGCGCGCGCCCGCGCGTGCCGCAACTCTCCAGCAGCGACGACTGGAACCAGCCGCGATGCTGGTCCGACCCTTCCAGATACAGGTCCGCGGGCCAGCGCAGCTCCGGCCAGCGCCCGCTGTCGAGGACGAAGGCGTGAGTGCAGCCCGAATCGAACCACACGTCGAGAATGTCGGTGACGCGCTCGTAATCAGCGGGGTCGTGATCGGGACCGAGCAGCGCGGCGGTCGCCTCGTCGCTCCAGGCGTCGACGCCCCTCTCGGCCACCGCCGCGACGATGCGCGCGTTGACCGCGGGGTCGACCAGATACTGGCCGGTACGGCGATCGACGAACAGCGTGATCGGCACGCCCCAGGCACGCTGGCGCGAGATCACCCAGTCGGGGCGCCCCTCGACCATCGCGCCGATGCGGTTGCGGCCCTTCTCCGGCACGAAGCGGGTCGCCGCGATGGCGGCGAGCGCGCGTTGGCGCAGCGTGTCTCCCTCTCCCCCGGTGGGAGACGGAGGGAGCGGCGAAGCCGCGGAAGGGTGAGGGGGAGTGGAGCCCGGCGCGCCGATATCATCCCCCTCACCCTTCCCACTCGCTTGCGCGAGCGGGCCCCTTCCCTCTCCCACGAGGGGAGAGGGAGCCAAGGCCTTGTCGACGGGGATGAACCATTGCGGGGTGCAGCGGAAGATGACCTTCGCCTTCGACCGCCACGAATGGGGATAGCTGTGCTGAAAGTCGTCCGACGCCGCCAGCAGCATCCCGGCCTCGCGCAGGTCGGTGCAGATCGGGCCGTCGCTCGCCACGAACTTCTTGTTGATGACGCTGCCCTGCCCGCCGAGCCAGAGCCAGTCGTCGCGGTACATGCCCGCCGCATCGACCGCGAAGACGGGCTCGATCCCGTGCCTTTTGCACAGGTCGAAATCGTCCTCGCCATGATCGGGCGCCATGTGGACGAGGCCGGTGCCGGCGTCCGTCGTGACGAACTCGCCCTCCAGGAACGGGCGCGGGGTGGCGAAGAAGCCGCCCAGATGATGCATCGGATGGCGCGCGGTCGCCCCCTCCAGCACGGGGCCCTTCACCAGCGCGACGATCCCCTCCAGCTTGAGCCCGGTGCGCTTCGAGAAGGCGGGGAACAGCGGCTCGGCGACGAGGTAGCGCTTGCCCCCGCTTTCGAACTGGAGGTAATCGACCGCCGGGCCGTAGGCGAGCGCCTGATTGACCGGGATCGTCCAGGGCGTGGTGGTCCAGATGACCGCGATCGTGCCCGCGAGCCCCGGATATTCGGGGCATTGGATCACCTCGAACCCGACGTCGATCTGGGTCGAGGTCACGTCCTCGTACTCGACCTCCGCCTCGGCCAGTGCGGTCTTCTCGACCGGGGACCACATCACGGGCTTGGCCCCGCGGTACAGCTGGCCGCTTTCGGCGAACTTCATCAGCTCGGCGACGATCGTCGCCTCCGCCGCGAAGTCCATCGTCAGATACGGCTTGTCCCAGTCGCCGTTGATGCCGAGGCGCTGGAGCTGCGCGCGCTGGGTATCGACCCACTTCTGCGCATAGGCGCGGCATTCGGCACGGAATTCCTCCGCCGGCACCTCGTCCTTGTTGCGCTTCTTCTTGCGATACTCCTCCTCGACCTTCCACTCGATCGGCAGGCCGTGGCAGTCCCAGCCGGGGACGTAGGGCGCATCCTTGCCCAGCAGCGACTGGGTGCGGACCACCATGTCCTTGAGGATATGGTTGAGCGCATGGCCGATATGCATGTCGCCATTGGCATAGGGCGGGCCGTCGTGGAGGATGAACGTCTCCCGCCCCGCGCGCGCCTCGCGCAGGCGGCGGTAGAGGTCGAGCGACTGCCACCGCGCGAGGATCGCAGGCTCCTTCTGCGGCAGCCCCGCCTTCATCGGGAAGTCGGTCTTCGGCAGGAAGACGGTATCGCGCCAGTCGCGCGGCGTATCGGATGCATCGGCCATGGAAGACCGGCCTTAGCGCGACCTTATTCCGCCAGCAACTCGCGTGCCCGCGCGCAATCGCGGTCCATCTGTTCCACCAGCGCGTCGAGCCCGTCGAACTTCGCCTCGGCCCGCAGATAGTCGATCAGCGACACCTCGATCAGCTGATCGTAGAGATCGCCGCTGAAATCGAAAAAATGCGGCTCCAGCAACTCCTTGGGCGGATCGAAGGTGGGGCGGATGCCGAGGTTGGCGGCGCCGGTCAGCTGCCGCCCGTCGGCCAGGCGCGCGCGCACCGCGTAGATGCCATAGGCGGGGCGCAGGTAATTACCCATATCGACGTTCGCGGTCGGATAACCGATCGTGCGGCCCAGCTTGTCGCCGTGCTGGACGCGGCCCTGAATCGCGAACGGCCGGGTGAGCAGCCGCGACGCGGTGCGCGGATCGCCGTCGCGCAGCGCCTCGCGGATGCGGGTGGAGGACACCGGCGCGCCGTCGAGCATGACCGCGCCGACGGTATCGACCGAAAAGCCGTCGCGCTCCCCCGCGGCGCGCAGCGTGGCGATGCTGCCGCCCTTCTTCAGGCCGTAGGTGAAGTCCTCCCCGGTGACGACGCCGCCGACACGGAGCGCCGCCACGAGCCGCTCGGCGACGAAGGCCTCGGCGGTCAGATGCGCGAAGGCGTCGTCGAAGGCGAAGACGACCATGGCATCCGCCCCGGCCTCCGCGAAGAGACGCTCGCGCTGGTCGAGCGTGGTGAGGCGGAACGGCGGCGTGTCGGGACGGAAATAGCGCACCGGGTGCGGATCGAAGGTGGCGACGAGCGCCGGGCGCCCCTCGCGGCGGGCACGCGCCACCGCGCGGCGCACCACTGCCTGGTGCCCGAGGTGGAAACCGTCGAAATTGCCGAGCGCGACGATCCCGCCCGCGAGATGCGCGGGCACCGCCGAGCCGCCGTCCAGCCGCTCCATGCGCACGGCTCTAGGGGCGCGCGGCGGGCGGGGCAATCGGTCAGCGTACCAGCGTGACGAAATCGTGCGCGGGGCGGTCGCCGTCCGCGGAGTGGGCCTCGCGCGCGATCTCGCGCCAGCCGGTGATGGGGGGGACGATCGCGTCGCCGGCGGGCGCGACATGGACCTCGGTCAGTTCGATGCGGTCGGCGCGGTCGAGGAACAGCGCGAAGACCTCCGCCCCGCCGATCACCGCGACCTCCCCCCCGCCTCCAACCATGCCCGCCAGCGCCAGCGCTTCGTCTGGACTACGTGCGATCTCAGCGCCTTGCGCGCTCCAGCTCGTATCGCGGGTGAGGACGATGTGGCGGCGGCCGGGGAGCGGCGCGGGGAAGCTCTCGAAGGTCTTGCGCCCCATCACCATCGGCTTGCCCATGGTCAGCGCCCTGAACCGCTTCAGATCGGCGGGCAGGTGCCATGGCAGGCGGCCGTCGACGCCGATGACGCCGTTGTCGGCACGCGCGAGGACGAGGACGATCATGCCCAGCGTGCTACGCGTGGACGACCTGGAGCGCCAGCGCGCACAGCGTCGCGACCACGATCAACAACAGGTAATCCCGCATCATCGCCTCCCTCGTCAGCTTTCGATTACATCTGTAATCGATCGGCTGAACGCGGGATGAACGTCACACCGCGACGGGGGCCTTGATATGGGGCTGCGCCTCGTAGCCGTGGAGCACGAAGTCCTCCGCCTCATAGGCATCGAGCGAGGGGGGATGCCGCGCGATCTCCAGCCGCGGGAGCGGGCCGGGGGTACGCTCCAGCTGGGTGCGGGCCTGCTCCAGGTGGTTGGAATAGAGGTGGCAGTCGCCGCCGGTCCAGATGAACTCGCCCGGCTCCAGCCCGCATTGCTGCGCCAGCATGTGCGTCAGCAGCGCATAGCTGGCGATGTTGAAGGGGACGCCCAGGAAGATGTCGGCGGAGCGCTGGTACAGCTGGAGCGAGAGGCGGCCGTTCGCGACATAGGTCTGGAACAGGCAATGGCAGGGCGCGAGCGCCATGGCGTGCAGGTCGCCGGGGTTCCAGGCGGTGACGATCTGGCGGCGCGAGGCGGGATTGGTGCGGATCTGCTCGACCAGCTCCGCGATCTGGTCGAGGTGGCGGCCATCGGCGGTCGCCCAGTCGCGCCACTGCTTGCCATAGACGGGGCCGAGATCGCCGTTCGCATCGGCCCATTCGTCCCAGATGCTGACGCGGCGCTCCTGCAGCCAGCGGACGTTGGTGTCGCCGCGCAGGAACCACAGCAGCTCGACGATGATCGAGCGCAAATGCAGCTTCTTGGTGGTGAGGACGGGGAAGCCGTCCGCGAGATCGAAGCGCATCTGGTGGCCGAAGACGCTGAGCGTGCCGGTGCCGGTGCGGTCCATCTGGGGCGCACCCGAATCGAGCACGCGGCGCATGAGGTCGAGATATTGCTGCACGGGGGCGAGGATAGCGGGTGTCGGATGTTGGCGGAAGGTGGCGGTTTGTCGGCGCGAGCGGGTGAATGTCGGCGTTTCGCGCGGTGGAAGGTGTCGTGGGGTGGCGGGTAGCGTGTTGATGTAACGCGGTTTTCTCGCCGATGTTGGCGATGGTGGTGCGGAATGACGACGATGCGAAAGAACGGGGCGGGTTATGGCACGAGGGGACGGTTGTAGGACAGGGCTTTGCGCGCGGCACAGGCGCGGGAGCGGTTCCGGGCTCGCTTCCCGTCATGCCGGACTTGTTCCGGCATCCAGGGTTCCGCGCACCTCCGCGTCGGTGAGCGCGTGGAACTCTGGACCCCGGAACAAGTCCGGGGTGACGATGTGGGTGGGGCGGCGGCTCGCCCCTTGCCCGTCACCCCGGGTTTGACCCGGGATCCCGCTTGTTTGCGTCGGTGGAGGGAGAAGTGGGACCCCGGCTCGGGGCCGGGGTGACGGTGTGGGCGGGTGCATCGTCCGCCTTTGCCGTCATCCCCGCGGAGGCGGGGATCCAGACGCGCAGGTCTTCGCAAGAGGGGAAACGTCAGAGGTTATGGATTCCCGCCTTCGCGGGAATGACGGTGGGGGCGCGGGAATGACGGTGGGGGCGCGGGAATGACGGTGGGGGCGCGGGAATGACGGTGGGGGCGCGGGAAGGACGGCAGACACGCGACTACCGCTGCGCTTCCATCCGGCAGGCGCGGATCTCCGCGGGTTCGGGGCGTTCGCCGGCGGCGCGGAAGGTGGCGAAATAGCCCCCGGCCGAGGGCATCTCGCGGAACGACACCTGCGCGTAGCCGACCGCGGCGAATTCGCAGCGCAGGAGCGCGGGCGGGGTGCCGTGGTTCTGGGTGGAGCGCTCCGCATCGACGACGACCACCAGCCCGCCGGGGCGCAGCGCCGGGCGCAGCCGCCAGAGGAATTCGTAGGGCTGCGCGATCTCGTGATACATATGGACCATGAAGATGCGGTCGAAGCTGTTGGCGGGCAGCCGCGCGTCGGCGGGAAGGCCCAGACGGACGCTGACATTCTCCAGCCGCTCGCGCGCGACGCGTTCGGCCAGCGCGTCGCGTACCGCGGGGACGATGTCCTCCGCCAGCACGCGGCCGTCCTTGCCGACGCGCGCCGCCAGACGCGTGGTGTAATAGCCCTCGCCCGCGCCCAGGTCCGCGACGGTCATGCCGGGGCGGATGTCCGCCATGTCCATGACGCGCGCCGCCTCGTCCAGCCGGTCGCGCGCCTCCTCGGTCGACCAGCGCGACGAGACGATGTTGGCGACGGGACGATCCGCGGCGGGGAACGGGCCGGGTTCCTTCGCCTTGGGCTTGATGAGCGGCTGCGACCCGTCGCACGCCGCCAGCACGAGCGCCATCGCCGCGACGAGGCCCGCGCGCGCGCCCATCAGTCGACGTCCTCCACCTCGACCGTCTCGCCGCTCACCCGCTGCGACAGCGCCGCGGCCATGAAGTCGTCGAGATCGCCGTCGAGCACGTCGCCCGGCGAGGTGGAGGTGTGGCCGGTGCGCAGGTCCTTCACCAGCTGATACGGCTGGAGCACGTAGCTGCGGATCTGGTGGCCCCAGCCGATGTCGGTCTTCGTCGCGTTCTCCGCATTGGCCGCGGCCTCGCGCTCGGCCAGCTCGCGCTCGTACAGGCGCGCGCGCAGCTGGTTGTAGGCCTCCGCCTTGTTCTTGTGCTGCGAGCGCTGGTTCTGGCACTGCACCACGATGCCGGTCGGCAAATGGGTGATGCGCACCGCCGAATCGGTGGTGTTGATGTGCTGCCCACCCGCGCCCGACGCGCGATAGGTGTCGATGCGCAGGTCGCTTTCGTTGATCTCGACCTCGATATTGTCGTCGATGACCGGATAGACCCACACGCTGGAGAAGCTGGTGTGGCGACGCGCCGAGCTGTCGTAGGGGCTGATGCGGACGAGGCGGTGGACGCCGCTCTCGACCTTGGCATAGCCATAGGCGTTCTCGCCCTTCACCAGCAGCGTCGCGCTCTTGATCCCGGCCTGTTCGCCGGCGTGATAGTCGATCAGTTCGACCTTCAGCCCGCGACGCTCGGCCCAGCGCGTGTACATCCGCTGGAGCATCTCGGCCCAGTCCTGGCTCTCGGTCCCGCCGGCGCCGGCGTTGATCTCGATATAGCTGTCGTTGGCGTCGGCCTCGCCCGCCAGCAGCGCCTTCACCTTGTCGGCCTGCGCGCGCGTCGCCAGTTCGGCGAGCGCGGCGGTGCCGTCGGCCGCCATCTCCTGATCGCCCTCGGCCTCCGCCAGCTCGATCAGCTCGACGGTGTCGTTCAGGTCGCGCTCGATCGCGCGGGTGGCGGTGATCGCCTCGTCCAGGCGGCGGCGCTCGCGCATCACCTCCTGCGCGGCCTTGGGGTTGTTCCACAGCGACTGGTCCTCGACGCGCGCGTTCAGCTCGTCGAGGCGACGCAGCGCGCGGTCCCAGTCGAGGAAGCGGCGCAACAGCGCCAGCGCCTCGTTGATCGTATCGGCATGGGCCTGCGCTTCGGCGCGCATAACATTCTCCAGGTGTCGTCATGCCGGCGCGGCCGGGCTCTCAGACCCGGATGCGCCCGGGATGACGGAAAGACGATGATCGGCGGACTTAGTAGATGCCCCCCTGCTTCTGCAAGAAGTCGCTGTCGCTGCCGGCGGCGCGGGTGGCGGCGGCGGTCGGAGCGGCGCTGGGGGCGGCGGTGGGCGCGGTGCGGCGCGCGCGGCGCGCCTCGCTCTGCGGCTTGAACGCTTCCCAGATCACCGCGGGCCTGGGATCGTCCATCGTCGGCCAGGTGCCGTAGACCGGCCTGCCCGAGGCGCGGTCGATGCGGACCATGCGGATCCCCGGCGGCGCGCGGAACGGCAGCGCGGGCAGCCCGGCATAGGCCTTTTGCGCCCATTCCTTGAAGATCGGCACCGCGACCGTCCCGCCCTGCGCATAGCCGCCGAGCGAGCGCGGGCTGTCGTACCCCAGGTACAGCCCCGCCACCATCTGCGGCGTGCCGCCGATGAACCAGACGTCGGTGGGGCCCGAATTGGTGCCGGTCTTGCCGAAGATCGGACGGTTCAGGTCGCGCAGCTGCGTCGCGGTGCCGCGCTGGATGACGCCTTCGGTGATGTGGACCATCTGATACGCGCTCATCGCGTCCAGCACCTGGCGCCCGCGCGGGGCGGGGCGCGGCATCGCCTGCCCGTTCCAGTCGGGGGCGTTGCAGCCGTCGCAGGCGCGCCAGTTCTCCGGCCAGATGACCTGCCCGCCGCGGTCCTGCACGAAGTCGATCAGCGACGGATCGTGCCAGCGGCCCTGGTTGGCGAGCACGCCGTACGCGTTGACCATCTTCTCCACCGTCGTCTCGCCCGCGCCCAGCGCATAGGCGAGGTACGGCGCGTAATCGCCGATCTGCATCGCCTTCATCAGGCGGACGACATTGCCCATGCCGGTCTGCGCCGCGGCGCGCACGGTCATCAGATTGCGCGACTGCTCGATGCCCCAGCGCATCGTGTGCGGCCCGGCGCCGCGCGAATTGCCGAAGTTGCGGAAGCACTTCTGCCCCAGTCGCGCACCCTGATAGACGCAGAACGGGCCGTCGACGATGATCGAGGCGGGGGTCATGCCGTGTTCGAGCGCGGCGGAATAGACGATCGGCTTGATCGTCGAGCCGGGCTGGCGATTGGCCTGGGTCGCGCGGTTGAACGACTGCACGCTGGCATCGAACCCGCCCTGCATCGCCAGGATGCGGCCCGAGGCGGGCTCCTGCACCACCATCCCGCCCGACACGCGCGGGATCGAGCGCAGCGCGAAGGCGCCGCCGGACGGCGCCACCGCGAGGATGTCGCCCGCCCTGATCGCGGCGAAGCCGGGGGTGCCGGTGCCGCGCTGCGGCATCTGCGCGGCCGAGCGCGGCAGCGTGCCGGTCGAGCCGTCGGCGAAGCCCAGCCGCCACGCATCGCCCTCCCGCGCGATCGCGATACCCGCGCGCCAGTCGGAATAGTCGAGCTGGATGTTGGTATTGAGCAGCGGAGCCAGCCAGTTGTCGCCCTCCAGGTCGAGATGGCGCAGCGGCCCCGACCAGCCGCGCCCGCTGTCGAAGCGCAGCAGGCCGTTGCGCAGCGCCTCCGCCGCATCCGCCTGCACCTTGCGGTCGAGCGAGGTACGCACCCACAGCCCGCCGGCATAGACGCTGTTCGGGCCGTCGTCGGCGCTCTCGCCGAACCTGTCGATCAGCCGGCGGCGGACCTCCTCGACGAAATAGCCGCCGACGCGCTCGAACTTGGGCGTGCGGCGCGCGATCGCGCCGATCGGCTCGGCGGCGGCGGCGCTCGCCTGCGCCTGCGTCACGAAGCCGTTCCTGACCATCTCGCGCAGGACGTAGTTGCGGCGGTCGAGCGCGCGCCGGGTGCTGCGGAACGGATCGTAGTTCGCCGGCCCCTTGGGCAGGATGGCGAGATAGGCGAGCTGGCCGAGCGTGAGCTCGTCGAGCTCCTTGTCGAAATAGGCGTGGGACGCCGCCTCCACCCCGTAGGCGTTGCGGCCGAGGAAGATCTGGTTGAGGTACAGCTCGATGATCTGCTGCTTGGTCAGCGTCTGCTCGATCTTATAGGCCAGCAGCGCCTCGCGCACCTTGCGGGTGGGGGAATATTCGTTGCCGATCAACAGGTTCTTGGCAACCTGCTGGGTGATGGTCGAGCCGCCCTTGGCGCGCTGCCCGGTGCCGAACTTGCGCGCGTAATCGATCACCGCGCCCGCCAGGCCGGGGAAGTCGACGCCGTGATGCTCGAAGAAGGTCTTGTCCTCCGCCGCCAGGAACGCGCGCACCAGCAGCGGGGGATATTCGGCGAAGGCGAGCTGGACTCGGCGTTCGCGCGCATAGGAATAGATCGGCGCGCCGTCGCCCGCGCGCACGTTGGTGGGCAGCGGCGGCTGATACGCCTTGAGCTTGTCGACCGAGGGCAGGTCGCGCGCGAAGACCAGCCAGAAGACGCCGAACGCCACCAGCGCGAGCGCGACCAGACAGGTCGACCAGCGCACCCACCAGCGGCTCCACAGCGTCACGCGACGCGGCTCTGAAGGTTCGGACGCCATCTCGGGTTGGCGTGTAGCATGTCCTGCGGCACAGGAAAGGTCAGGCGCCAACGATCAGAGGGAGGGCGCGAAGAACTTCGTGCCGACGACGCCGATGATGATGAGCGCGATGAAGCCGCCCTGCACCAAATTCACCTTCTCGCCGAACAGGATCATGCCGAAGATCGTGACCCCGACCGCGCCCAGCCCGGTCCACACCGCATAGGCCGTCCCCGCGGGCAGTCCGCGCATCGCGAGCGCGAGCAGCCCCATGTTGACGAAGCTGAGCGTGATCGGGACCGCGGACGCGAGCCAGGTGCCCGCCGTCGCGGCCCATTTCAGGCTCAGCGCCCAGACGATTTCGGTAACCACGGCAATGCCGAGGATGAGCCACGCCATCGCGCGATCTCCTTGAAACTGCGGGCTCTGGTGGGAGGCGCCGGGCCGGAAACCCGTAAGAGGCGAAGGCGCGGGCGGGCTGTTAGAGGGTGGGCAGGCCCGTGGCAACCCGGCTCCGTTCGTACCGATAAACCTTCGTTCGTGCCGAGCGAAGTCGAAACACGGCCGCCGTCGCGCATAGCCTTCGACGTCGCTCAGGCCGAACGGAGGGTTCAGCGGGGGGCAGGCTTACCGCGTCGCCAGCCGGCGCGCGAAATAGATCTCGACCGCGCGGCGGACGCTCTCGGCGATCTTCTCGCGGCCCGCCTTGCTGTCGAGGAAGGCGGCGTCCTCGGGCGTCGAGATATAGCCGGTCTCGAACAGGATCGAGGGCATGTCGGGCGCCTTGAGCACCAGCAGCGAGGCGGTGCGGTGGAAGTTGGGCTTGGTGGGGATCAACGGCTTCGCCTCGCGTCCCAGCAGGCGGGCGAAGCCGGCGGAGGCGTTCATCGTCTCGCGCTGCGTCAGGTCGATCAGGATCGAGGACACGTCGGGATTGCGATCGAGCCGGACGCCGGCGATCACGTCCGACTTGTTCTCGCGCGCGGCGAGCAGCGCGGCTTCCTTGTCGGAGGCGACGTCGGACAGGGTATAGGCGGTGGCCCCGCTGGCGAGGCCGGTGCCGACGCTGTCGCAATGGATCGAGATGAACAGGTCCGCCTTCAGCCGGCGCGCGATGCCGAAACGCTCGCGGTGGAGGATGTAGCGGTCGTCGTTGCGGGTCAGCGCGACGCGGACGCGCCCGCCGGCGATCAGATTGTCGCGGATGGCGCGCGCGATCCTGAGCGTGACGTCCTTCTCGCGCAGCCCCGTCGCCTGGTTGATCGCGCCGGGATCGTTGCCGCCGTGCCCGGCATCGATCACCACCAGCGGGCGATCGTCGTCGCCCTGCACCTTCGGCAGCGGCGCCGCGCGCGCGGGCGGCGGCACGGGAACCGTGACCTTGTAGCTGGCGGCGGTCGCGACGGGGGTGTCCCTGCCCCAGTTCCACGGCAGGAAGCGGCGCGCGCCGGCCATCGCCGCGGCGGTAAAGCCGCGCTTGTCGGTGGGGCGCAGCGTGAGTGCCAGCGACCTGCCCTCGTCGCGCAGTTCGCCCTGCTCGATCACCATCGGCTGCGCCAGGTCGAGCACGATGCGGGTACCGCTGTCGCGGCGGCCCTGGCGCACCTGCGCCACCGCGCCGCTGCCGGGGATACGCGCGCCGGGCGTGATGCCGTCGACGTCGATCGCGATCCGGTCGGGCGCGGGAAGGAGAAAGCCCGAGGCACGCGTGACCGCGCTGTCGAAGCGGATGACGACATTGCCCTCGCCCACCTCGACGCGCTCGACCGTATCGGCGCGCGCGGGAGACAGCGTGGCGAGCAGCGCGATGACGAACGCGAACGACATGCCGCGCGGCCGTGGCCGCGTGCGCGCGATCGTCGAGTCCGTGCTTCCCCGCTGCATCCGAATGCCGCCCCTGACCGCCATGTTCGCGCGGACCCGTAGCGCGGCCCGCCTGTGACATGGTTACCGCGCATGGTTAACAAATGGTTAAGGGGGATACCAGAGGATTGGTGTCCGGTCGCAGCGCGCCCCTCGTCACCCCAAGTCAAACCCGGGGTGACGGCGCAGGGAGCAGCCGGCAATGCGGTGCCGCGACGGCCGAATCGTGCCGGTTGAAGCGGCGCGCGCGGGATGCTACCTGCTCGGGTTACCGGACCAGACGTGCGCCCTGGCGCGCAACTTGCGACGGTATAACCGCCCGCCCGGCAGTTCCGCCGGTGCCGGGCCATCAGGTTGACGCTCGCCATGCCGTATTCCGCCCGACCGCTGTCCCGCCCGGCCCACGCCGGCGGCAGCGCGGTCGTGGCCAGGCCGCTGATGCCCCGGACGATCCGGGCTCGCGGCATTCCGCGGCCGGCGACAGCAGCACCCATCACCATCCGCGCCGCCGGCCCCACGGGGCGGCCGGCAGCGCCCTATCACCGCGCCTCATCGCCCTTCGTCGGCGGATGCGGCGCGCGGAGACCAATCAATGACCACGCGTATGCTGATCGACGCACGCCACCGGGAGGAAACCCGCGTCGCCGTCGTCAAGGGAAACCGGATCGAGGAGTTTGATTTCGAAAGTGCCGAGCGCAAGCAGCTCAAGGGCAATATCTACCTCGCCAAGGTGACCCGCGTCGAGCCGTCGCTGCAGGCGGCCTTCGTCGATTACGGCGGCAATCGCCACGGCTTCCTCGCCTTCAGCGAAATCCACCCCGATTATTACCAGATCCCCAAGGAGGATCGCGACGCGCTGCTGCGCGAGGAGGCGGAGCACGCCGCCGAAGAGGCCGCGCTGCGCGCCGAGCAGGACGCGCTGGATGACGAAGACGGGGAGGACGGGTTCGAGGGCGACATCGGCGAGGACGACGACGCCGACGACCACGATCACGACGACCACGACGGAGACGAGGACGACGGGAACGGCGAAACGGCGGAAGGCGCCCCGCCGGCGCGCCGCGGCAAGTCGGGCGGCAACGACGATCAGGTCGAGGATCTGCGCCAGCGCCGCATGAACCTGCGCCGCCGCTACAAGATCCAGGACGTCATCCGCCGCCGTCAGGTGCTGCTGGTGCAGGTCGTGAAGGAAGAGCGCGGCAACAAGGGCGCGGCGCTGACGACGTACCTGTCGCTGGCGGGCCGTTACTGCGTGCTGATGCCCAACACCTCGCACGGCGGCGGGATCAGCCGGAAGATCAGCAACGCGGGCGACCGCAAGCGGCTGAAGTCGATCATGGCGGAGCTGGCGCTGCCCTCGTCGATGGGCTGCATCGTGCGCACCGCCGGGCTGCAACGCACGAAGACCGAGATCAAGCGCGACTTCGACTATCTGGCGCGGCTGTGGGACGAGATCCGCGAGAAGACGCTGACGTCGAGCGCGCCCGCGCTCGTCTATGGCGACAGCGACCTGCTGAAGCGCGCGATCCGCGACATCTACAACAAGGACATCGACGAGGTGATCGTCGAGGGTGACGACGGCTATCGCCAGGCAAAGGACTTCATGCGCCTGCTGATGCCGACGCACGCCAAGAAGGTGAAGCATTACAGCGACCCGGTGCCGCTGTATCAGCGCGCCGGGGTCGAGGATCAGCTGGCGGCGATGTACCACCCGGTCGTCCAGCTGAAGTCGGGCGGCTATCTGGTCATCAACCCGACCGAGGCGCTGGTCAGCATCGACATCAACTCGGGCCGCTCCACCCGCGAGCACAATATCGAGCAGACCGCCACCGCGACCAACCTGGAGGCGGCGCAGGAGATCGCGCGCCAGCTGCGGCTGCGCGACATGGCGGGGCTGGTCGTCATCGACTTCATCGACATGGACAACAATTCCAATGTCCGGAAGGTCGAGAAGGCGATGAAGGAGGCGCTGAGGAACGACCGCGCGCGCATCCAGGTGGGCCGCATCTCCAGCTTCGGGCTGATGGAGATGAGCCGCCAGCGGCTGCGCACCGGCGTGCTGGAGGCATCGACGCGCCCCTGCCCGCATTGCGAGGGCACCGGGTTCGTGCGGACCGCGTCGTCGTCCGGCCTGTCCGCGCTGCGGCTGATCGAGGACGAGGCGGCGCGCGGGCGCGGCTCGCTGCTGACGCTCAGGTGCAGCCAGGAGGCGGCGTTCTATGTCCTGAACCGCAAGCGCGCCGACATCGCCGAGATCGAGGATCGCTACGGCGTGCTGGTCGAGATCGTCCCCGGCGACGAGGAGGAGGGCGCCCGCATGTCGGTCGAGGCCAGCGGCCCGCCGCCCGCGCACGCGCCCAAGTTCGACCGCCCGATCGAGGAGATCGAGGACGATATCGACGACGTCGAGGAAGAGGACGAGGCCGAGGAGGAAGCGGCCGACGAGACCGCTTCCGAGGCGCGTCCCGAACGCTCGCGCGACGAGGGTGACGAGGGCGACCGGGGCGGCCGCCGCCGCCGCCGCCGCCGCGGTCGTCGCGGTCGCAACCGCCCCGAGGACGGCGCCGAGCAGGCCGAAGGCGACGAGGTCGAGGGTGAGGCCGAGCCGGCCGACACCGCCGACGAGGTCGCGGATGGCGAGGCCGAGCCGGTCGCCGCCGATGGCGAGGCGGAGCGCGAGAACGGCCGTCGCCGCCGCCGCGGCCGCCGCGGTCGTCGTCGCGACGGCGATCGTCCGGTGAGCGAGGGCGAGCCGGGCGAGGCCGAGGCACCCGCCGAGCCGGCAGCGGACGCCGAGGTCGAGGCCCCCGTCGCGGTCGAGGGCGCCGTCGAGGCCGAGGCGGAGGTGGCGCCGGAGCCGGAGGCCCCTGCGCCCAAGACGCGGCGTCGCCCGCGCGCGCGCCCGGCGGCACCCGCTGCCGAGGTCGCGACGCCGGAGCCGGCACCGGCACCGGCACCGGCACCGGCCGAGGCTGCGGCAGAGGAGGCCCCGGCCAAGCCCAAGCGCACGCGTCGCAAGAAGGCCGAGACGGTGGTCGAGGCGGGCGATGCCGCGCCGGTCAGCGACGGCCTGCCCGCCCCCGAGACGGCGGAGTCCGCGCCCAAGCCCAAGCGCGCGCCGCGCCGCAAGAAGGCCGAGCCGGTCGCCGCGGACGCGCCTGCTCCCGAGCCGGAGGCGGAGGCCGCGACGGCCGAGGAGCCTGCCGCCGCGGCGGAGGCCCCCGCCGCCGAATCCGGCGAGACGCCGCGCCGCGGCTGGTGGCAGCGCACCTTCGGGTGATCGCAGCCGTTCCGGGTTCCGCCCACCGCGCCGTGGTGCGGTGGGCGGAACCCGGCGACCGGCGCGTGCCTCGCCGCGGAACCCGGATCGCGTTCGGCCCTCGCCCGCCATGGCCGCCCGGTCGTGCCGGGCTCGTCCCCGCATCCACCGCTCCCCGATGCGCGGCACGTCGGCGCCCCGAGCCGGTGCGAGGTGGCGGCTGCGGTCCCGCACTTCACCCCCGGTTCAGCGACCGGCGCGCAACGCGTATGACGCCGCCATGATTCGCCTTCCCGCACCCCGCCGCTGGTTCGCCGCCGCCGCCACCGCGATCCTGCTCGCCGCGCAGCCGGCGCAGGCGCAGTCGATCCTGCGCGATGCGGAGACGGAGGCGCTGTTGCGCGACATGTCCGCGCCGCTGGTGACCGCCGCGGGGCTGCGCCCGGCGGACGTGCAGTTCGCGCTCATCAACGACGATTCGATCAACGCCTTCGTCGCGGGCGGGCAGATCGTCTACATCCACTCCGGGCTGATCCAGGCCGCCGACAACGCCAACGAGGTGCAGGGCGTCATCGCGCACGAGCTGGGCCATATCGCCGACGGCCATGTCATCACCAGCGAACAGGGGACGAAGCCCGCGATGGGCATCTACCTGCTTTCGATGGTGCTGGGGCTGGCCGCGATGGCGGCGGGCGGGGGCGAGGCGGGCGCGGGCATCCTGGCCGCCGGACAACAGGCGGCGATGGGCAAGTATCTGTCGTTCAGCCGCGTGCAGGAAGCGACCGCGGATGCCTCCGCGGTGCGCTACCTCGATACCGCCGGGATCACCGGCAAGGGGATGCTGAGCTTCTTCAAGAAGTTGCAGCAGCAGGAATATCGCTACGGCATGAAGAACATGGACCCCTTCATGCAATCGCATCCGCTGTCGGGCACGCGCATCGCGACGCTGAGCGCGGATGTCCAGGCGTCCAGGGCCTATGACAAGCCCGCCGATGCCGCGCTGCAGGAACGGTTCCGCCGCGTGAAGGCGAAGCTGGACGGCTATCTGATGCCGCCGCCGCAGGCGCTCCAGAAATATCCCGACAGCGACCAGTCGCTGTATGCGCACTACGCCCGCGCCTATGCCTATCACCGCGCCGGATACCCCGACAAGGCGGATGCCGAGGCGGAGGCGCTGGTCGCGGCGAAGCCCGAGGACCCGTATTTCCAGGAGATCATGGGGCAGATCCTGCTGGAGGCGGGCAAGCCCAGGCTGGCGCTCGCCCCGCTGAAGCGCGCGACCGAGGGGACGCGCTCCGACCCGCTGATCGCGACCACCTATGGCCATGCGCTGATCGCGACCGAGGATGCGCGCAACTACGACGAGGCCAAGCGCGTGCTGCGCACCGCGGTCCAGCGCGACGACGAGAATCCGTTCGCCTGGTTCCAGCTGGGCACCGTCTACGAACTGACCGGGGACGAGGCGCGCGCTGCGCTCGCGAGTGCGGAGCGGGCGAGCATGACCGGCGATCATCGCACCGCGGTGGACCGTGCCCGCTTCGCCATGGCAGGGCTGCCCAGGAACTCGGCCGACTGGATTCGGGCACAGGATATCGCGATGACCAGCCAGAACGACGTCGACAAGAGCCGGAAGAAGAAGCGATGAACCGCGCGCTCCTGCTGGGGATGGTCGTGCTGGGGGCGCTGTTCGGCGCCGCCGGCATGTGGATCGCGGGGCGGGTGGCGCCCGGCGACCTGAACGGCGCGGACCGTGCGCGGGTCGAACGGGTGGTGCGCGACTATGTGCTCGCCAACCCCGAACTGATCCCGCAGGCCATGCAGAAACTGCAGGAGAAGGACGCCGCCAGGGCGGTGGCGGCATCGCGCGGTGCGATCACCGAGCCCTATGCCGGCGCCTGGATCGGCAATCCCAAAGGCGACGTGACCCTGGTCGAATATTACGACTATAACTGTGGCTTCTGCCGCGCCAGCCTGCCGGTGATCGACCAGCTGGTGGCGGGCGACCGCAACCTGCGCATCGTGTTCAAGGAGCTGCCCGTGCTGTCCGAGGAAAGCCGGGTGGCGGCGCGCGCGGCGCTGGCGGCGGCGACGCAGGGCAGGTTCAAGGCCTTTCACGATGCGCTCTATGCCGCCGGGCCGGTCAGCGACGCGACGATCGCGCAGGCGGCAAAGGCGAGCGGGGTCGACGTGGCGAAGGTCCCGGCGGATGCCGACGCCGTGATCCGCGAGAACATGGAAACCGCGGCGAAGCTGGGGATCAACGGCACGCCGAGCTGGGTGGTCGGCGATCAGGTGCTGACGGGTGCGCTGCCGATCGACCGGCTGCGCGAGGCGATCGCGAAGGCGCGGGCGACGGGCTGAGCCGACGTCTCCCCGGCCGTGAAAGGGACCTTTGCATAAGGCTCCCCGTGCTCCTGCGCAGGCAGGAGCACGGGGTTGCAGGTCCGATAAGGCGTTGTGCAGCTTGGCTCTGGGCTCCTGCCTGCGCAGGAGCACGGCATGCGCCCGGCGCTGTTGCGCCCGTTTTACGAAGGTCTCGCCGTGAGCCGGGGTCCCGCTGTCGTGCCCTATGGAAGAGGAAGCGGGATTCCGGGTCAATCCCGGGGTGACGGATCCGACGACCCGATCTGCGCGATCGATAGTCGCAGGAGCACGGCAAGGGGCGCTCACGTCCGCAGTGGCCGACCCGGCGCCTTGATCTGTGCGATCCATGCCGGCAGGTCGCCGAGCCGCGCCAGCTGGCGGAAGCGGGGGTGCCCGGTCGGGGCCGCGGCGACCTCGTGGCTCCAGGCGCCGGGCTGCGGGATGTAGGCGCCCCACGCCCCCGCCTCCAGCGCGGGGAGCACGTCGGAGCGCATCGAATCCCCCGCCATCACCGCACGCTCCGGCGCGCAGCCGTAGCGGCGGAACACGCGGACGAAGGTATCGGCGCGCTTGTCGCTGACGATCTCCACGCCGGTGAACAGCGCGCCCAGCCCCGACGCGGCGAGCTTCACCTCCTGATGCAGCAGGTCGCCCTTCGTCACCAGCACCAGCCGCCCCTGCCCCGCCAGCGCCTCCAGCGTATCGCCGACGCCGTCGAGCAGCTCGACCGGATGGTCCAGCAGCGTGCGCCCGATGTCGAGGATGCGCGCCACGTCCGCCGCCGCCAGCGCGTCGCCGGCGAGTTCGAGCGCGGTTTCGATCATCGACAGCGTGAAGCTCTTCGCGCCGTAACCGTAGCGCCGCAAATTGCGGATCTCGATCGCCTGCATCCGCGCGCGCGCCGCCGCGTCATCGGCATAGGGCGCGACCAGCGCGGCGAACGCCTCCTCCGCCGCGGCGAAGAAGCGCATGTTGTGCCACAAGGTGTCGTCGGCATCGAGGCAGATGAGATCGATCGGCACGCCCTGCCCTGCCCGTCGCGTCATCGCCCCGCCACCGCCAACGCCCCCGCCAACGCCGGAAGTTGACGAAGTTGACGCCACGTCACGCCCGGAATCGCCCCCGGCGCGACGACCGGCGACGAGCACGCGACGGCAAAGAGGGACAGGTCAGTCATTGCGCCGCCCCGTTACCAGAAGCGCACGGGTGTAGGACAGCCCCTCGCGCCGGCGACCTATATCCGAAACGGACGCGATACGGCGCGACACACGCCCTCCGCGAGCGCACCCTAGACAGGGCTGAACCGGGGGAGAGCGACGATGACGATGAGGGACATACAGGCCGCGCTGGCGGCGCGGGGATATCGCACCGGGCCGATCGACGGGATCTTCGGCCCGCAGACCGCCGCCGCGGTGCGCGCGTTCCAGGCCGACAGCGGCCTCCCGGTCGACGGGATCGCGGGGCCGATGACGCAGGAGCGGCTGGGCTTCCTGGGTGCGGCGCCGGCATTCGACGACCCGGGGCTGGTGTGGTTCCAGGAAGCGCGCCGTCTGCTGGGGACGAAGGAACGCCCCGGAGCGGGGAGCAATCCGATCATCCTCGACTGGGCCGACGATCTGGACGCGCATTATCCCGGCGACGACGTGCCCTGGTGCGGGCTGTTCGCGGCGCATTGCATCGCCGCGACGCTGCGCGACGAACCGCTGCCCGCCGGGCTGCTGCGCGCGCGCGCCTACGAACGGTTCGGTATCCCGACAGCGCCGATGCCGGGCGCCATCATGGTGTTCTGGCGCGAGGTCGCGGGGGGCCCGCGCGGTGCGGCGAGCCCGTTCGGGCACGTCGGCTTCTATGCCGGAGAGGATCAGGCGACGGGGGATTTTCGCATCCTGGGGGGCAACCAGTCGGACAGCGTGTCGCTCGCCTGGATCGCGCGCGAGCGGCTGGTGACGGCGCGATGGCCCGCGACCGTTCCCGCCCGCCCGGCGGCGGCGGTCCATGTGGCGTCGCGGGACGACGCGCTGTCGTGGCGGGAGGCTTAGGCGGGCGGCTGTGGCGGGGGTGACGGGGCGGTCGTAACAGCGCTTCACCCGGTTTTGGCGGGGCTTGGGCAAGAGCCTCCCATGAACCTGTGAGGGATCGTCGCCCCGGCCTTGATCGAGGCCTTCGCAACAATCTCCACCGTGCTCCTGCGCAGGCAGGAGCCCAAGGTCAGGCAGAACGACGCCTGTAGGGACCGGCAACCCTGGGCTCCTGCCTGCGCAGGAGCACGGCCGGTACGCGGTGCTGCTACATCCATCTTGCAAAGGTCCCGCGAAGGCCGGGGTCCCGCTACCTTGCGCGCCATGGAGAAGAAGCGGGACCCCGGGTCAAGCCCGGGGTGACGGGCGTGGCGGGCGTGGCGGGGGCCGTGGGACCGTGGGACCGTGGGACCGTGGGACCGTGGGACCGTGGGACCGTGGGACCGTGGGACCGTGCATAGGCGCGTCGCCCGGATTCGGCGAGGCTTCGGCAAAGGCCGCTCGTAAGCCTGCGAAGGATCGTCACCCGGATTGATTCGGGACCTTTGCAAAAGGCTACACCGTGCTCCTGCGCAGGCAGGAGCCCAGGGTTGCAGGTCCCATAAGGCGTTGTTCTGCTTGGCTATGGGCTCCTGCCTGCGCAGGAGCACGGCGTGGGCTCGATGCCGTTGCACCTGTTTTGCGCAGGCCCCGCCGTCGCCGGGGAACGAAGCCTTTTGCAAAGGTCCCGCCGTCGCCGGGGAATGAAGACTTTTGCCAAGCTCCCACTGATTCCGGGGTCCAGCCCGGCGCGATGAATGGCTTGTAAGGTTGCGGCGCGGTGGATGCCGGAACGGGTCCGGCATGACGGGGGTGAGCCGTGGGCGGTGACAGCGCCGCGTCACCGCGGACTTGGTCGAAACCTCTGCGAACGTCGTGGATCGCTCGACAATGTCGCCGTTCCCCTGCGAAGACCCGAGCCCATTTGGCGTGGCTTTTCGGTCTGTTACCACCGTCCCCCAGCTGGCCCCCGGCGAAGGCGGGGCCTTTGCAAGATGGATGCAACAGCGCCGCGTACCGATCGTGCTCCTGCGCAGGCAGGAGCCCCGGGGTCAGGCAGAACGACGCCTGTAGGGACCGGCAACCCTGGGCTCCTGCCTTCGCAGGAGCACGGTGGAGACTCTTGCCAAGGTCCCGCCTTCGCCGGGGAACTGGGTTTCGCAGGGGTCTCGGCTTGGTCCGGGGTCCCGCTGCCTTGCGCGCCTTGACGAAGAAGCCGGGCCCCGGGGTGGCGTCAGCCGTACGGAGGCCCGCCGCGGGCGAAGCCCGCGTCGTCGGACGGCGCCGGGGCGCCGCCGGCCGGCCCGGCTATTGCTCGCGGGCAGCATAGCTGCCCGCGTCGCCGCCTCGCCTTACGCCGCCTTGGCGCGGCTCGCGCGCTTGCGCTCGTGCGGGTCGAGGTGGCGCTTGCGCAGGCGGATCGACTTGGGCGTCACCTCCACCATTTCGTCATCGTCGATATAGGCGATCGCCTGTTCCAGCGTCATCTTCTTGGGCGGGGTCAGGCGGATCGCATCGTCCTTGCCGCCCGAGGCGCGGAAGTTCGTCAGCTGCTTCGCCTTCATCGGATTGACCTCCAGGTCATCCGTCTTGGCGTTCTCGCCGATAATCATGCCCTCGTACAGCGCCTCGCCGTGGCCGACGAAGAGGATACCGCGATCCTCCAGCGGGCCGAGCGCATAGCCCTGCGCCTCGCCCGCGCCGTTGGAGATGAGGACGCCGTTCTTGCGGCCCTCGATATTGCCCTTGTGGGGGCCGTACTTCTCGAACAGGCGGTTCATGATGCCGGTGCCGCGCGTGTCGCTGAGGAACTCGCCGTGGTAGCCGATCATGCCGCGCGACGGCGCGGAGAAGGTGATGCGCGTCTTGCCGCCGGTCGACGGGCGCATGTCGGTCATCTCCGCCTTGCGCAGGTTCATCTTCTCGACGACCGTGCCCGAATGCTCCTCGTCCACGTCGATGATGACGGTTTCGTACGGCTCGGTCTTCCTGCCGTTCTCGTCCTCGCCGAACAGCACGCGCGGGCGGCTGATGCCCAGCTCGAAGCCCTCGCGGCGCATCGTCTCGATCAGGACGCCCAGCTGAAGCTCGCCGCGGCCGGCGACCTCGAAGCTGTCGCGGTCGGCGGCCTCGGTCACCTTGATCGCGACGTTGGTCTCCGCCTCGCGCATCAGGCGGTCGCGGATCATGCGGCTGGTGACCTTGCTGCCCTCACGCCCCGCCATCGGCGAATCGTTGACCGCGAAACGCATCGACAGCGTCGGCGGATCGATCGGCTGCGCCTGGATCGGCGTGCTGACCGTGGTATCGGCGATGGTGTTCGCAACGGTCGCGACGGTCAGGCCGGCGAGCGAAATGATGTCGCCCGCGCGCGCTTCCTCGACGGGCACGCGCTCCAGCCCGCGGAAGCTCATCAGCTTCGACGCGCGGCCGGTTTCGATCACATTGCCCTGGTTGTCGAGCGCGTGGATCGGCTGGTTGAGCTTCACCACGCCCGACTGGACGCGGCCGGTCAGGATACGGCCGAGGAAGTTGTCGCGGTCGAGCAGCGTGACCAGGAAGCTGAACGGCGCATCCTGATCGAGCGACGGCGGCGGCACGTGGTCGACGATCTTCTGGAACAAAGGCGTCAGCGTCCCCTCGCGCCGGTCCATGTCCTCCGAGGCGTAGCCGTTGCGGCCCGAGGCGTAGAGGACGGGGAAGTCGAGCTGCTCGTCATTGGCCTCCAGCGCGACGAACAGGTCGAACACCTCGTCGAGCACCTCCTGGATGCGCGCGTCGGAGCGATCGACCTTGTTGACGACGACGATCGGGCGCAGCCCCAGCGCCAGCGCCTTGCCGGTCACGAACTTCGTCTGCGGCATCGCACCCTCGGCCGCGTCGACCAGCAGGATCACGCCGTCGACCATCGAGAGGATACGCTCCACCTCGCCGCCGAAATCGGCGTGGCCGGGGGTATCGACGATGTTGATCCGCGTGCCTTCCCACTCGATCGAGGTCGGCTTGGCGAGGATCGTGATCCCGCGCTCCTTTTCCAGATCGTTCGAATCCATCGCGCGCTCCTCGACGCGCTGGTTGTCGCGGAACGTGCCGGACTGGCGGAAAAGCTGGTCGACGAGGGTCGTCTTGCCATGATCGACGTGCGCGATGATGGCGATGTTGCGCAGGTTCATACGGGTTCCTGAGGGTGGCCCGCGGTTGGCGCAGGCGCTGTTCGGGGGCGCGCATAGCGGAAAGTTGCGCGCCGCGCCAGTGCGGCGTGTTCGCGGGTGCAGCGTGGGGGCTGGCCCGTCACCCCGGACGTGATCCGGGGTGACGGTGGTGGGCTTGGTTCAGTACCGCGCCGACACCTCCACGCCGTAGAAGCGCGGCTCGCCCGCGATATAGGTCGGCACGCCGAAGCCGCCGCCGGTGTTGCCCGCGTCGAGCAGGTAGCGCCTGTCCGTCAGGTTCCGCGCGAAGCCGCCGATCGTGTAGCGCCCCTGCGCCAGCTCGACGCCCGCGCGCAGGTTGACGAGCGTGTAGCCGCTTTGGCTGATCGCCTCGCTGTTGGGCAATTCGAAGAACACCTTGCTCTGATAGGTGGCGGACGGCGTGGCGTAGAAGGTCGCCCCCTCCCCCACCGGCAGCCGCAGCGTCGCGCCGCCCGAGGCGGTATATTTCGGCTGGAGCCGGAAGCGCGCGCCCGAGAAGGTGGCGGCCAGCGCGGCGTTGCGGTCGATCTTGCCGTCGATGAAGGCGAAGGCGCCGAACAGCTGGAGCGCACGGACCGGGCGCCACGTCGCCTCCAGCTCAACCCCGGGGTTGGACGCCGCGCCGGCGCTGCGCGTCGTGCTGGTGCCGTCGCCGTTCTGCACCGACACCTGGAAGCCCTTGTACGACTGATAGAAGGCGGAGATGGCGCCGGTCAGCGTGGCGGTCGCGACCTTGATGCCGGCCTCGTAGTTCCAGACGTTCTCCTCCGGCACCAGCTGGAGGCGCGGGACGACGGAGCCGGCGACGGTCTGCGCGTCGAGCTGCACCACCGGCGAGCGGCGACCCTTCGACACGGTGGCGTAGAGATTGAGCGCATCGGTCATGCGGAACAGCGCGTTGAAGCGCGGCAGGACCGCGGAATAGCTTTGCTGCGCGACGTAGCGGACGTTGTTGGTGTTGGGGGTGCCGAGCAGGCTGGTGGCGATCCCCAGCCCCGCCAGGATGCGCGAATTGGGCTGGTCGTTGACATAGCCCGAGCGGCGCTTCTCGATCAGGACGCGCGCGCCCGCGGTCAGCTCGACGCGCGGGGTCGGCAGGAAGGTGGCATCCGCGAAGACCGAATAGGCGGCGTTGCGGCCGTCGTTGGCGAAGACCGAGGCATAGGGCAGCTGCGTCGCCGCGCCGCGCGTCAGGATCGCGGTGGCGCGCGTCGCCGGAATGGTGCCGTTGGCGGCGACGCAGGCGGTGCCGGTGGGGATGCCCGCACCGTTCAGCGCCGCGCGGATCGGCGCGAAGGCGGCGGAGACGGAACAGGCGAGATACGTCCCCTCCTCGGTCGAGAAGGGCACGCGCTGGACGCCGTTCTCGAAGAAGCCGTTCCAGCCGAACGCGGCGCGCGCGCGGTCGCCCTCGACATTGAAGCGGCCCTCGTGGCTCCACTGGTCGCCGCGCGCGTCCTCCGCGAATTCGAGATACCAGGCGGGACCGCCGTCGGCGTCGAACACCTCCAGGCTGTCGAAGCGGCGATAGCCGTTGACGGTGGTGAAGGTGACGCCGGGCGCGAGATCGACCGAGACGGTCAGGTTCGCATCATAGACGTCGCGCGTCAGCCCCAGCTTGCGGCGGCCCAGCACCTCTCGGCTGAACGGCGAGCCCGACAGTTCGGCATCGCCGAAGTCGCCGGTCTGCCCGCCGGTGGGGGCGAAGGCGCGGCTCTTGAACGGGGTGCCGGTGTTGCGCTGGCCGTCGTAGGTGAGGACGAGGTCGGCGGTGACCGCATCGGTCGGCACGTAGCGTAGCGACAGCCGCGCGCCGGCCTGCTTCTGGCCGTAGAGATCGTCCTGGTCGACGCGGCCCTGGTTCTGGTTGGGGACGTTCGGATCGCCGGCGATGTTGCGGACATAGCCGTCGCGGTACTTGACGCCGAAGGCGAGGCGCGCAGCGATCGTGTCGTTGCCGGCGTTGACGAAGCCCGACACCTGCGCGCGGTCGTAATTGCCGTAGGACGCCTGGATCGCGTCCGAGAAACCCGGCTGCGGCCTGGCGGAGATGATCGATACCGCGCCGATCGCCGCGGCGGTGCCGAACAGCGTCGCCTGCGGCCCCTTCACCACCTCGACCCGCTCGACGTCGTAGAGGTCCTGATACGCGCCGCGCGAGCGCGAGATGTCGACGCCGTTGTAATAGAGCGTGACGCGCGCGCCCTGCTGCGCCGAGCCGCTGTCGGAGGTGATGCCGCGGATGACGAAGCCCGGGTTGTTCGCGCTCTGCTCCTGGATGCGCAGGCCGGGGACGTACATCGCCACCTCCGCCAGCGAGTTGACGCCGATGTCGGCCATGCGGCGCCCGGTCACCGCGCTGACGGTGAGCGGCACGTCCTCGATCCGCTGCTCGGTCTTCTGCGCGGTGACGATGATGTCGTCCGGGGCCCCCGCCGCCGGCCCCTGCGGCTGGACCATCGCCTGCGCCAGCACGGGCGTGGACACGGCGAGCGACAGCAGCGCGACGACGCTGCCGCGGATGAAGCGCGACATGAATTTTTCCCCTTTGTTATCGAACGTTATCGGCGCGCTAGCGACGGTTGATGACACATCCGTGTCGCTCTCGACTTCGCGCCCGCGCCGTCTTACATCGGCAACACAGTTGATCGGCGGACGCGCGTGGTGGAAACAGGGCACGTGCGCTTCGCAACCGAAGGATGATGACGATGGCCTCCACTCCCGAGACCGCGACCGCAGAACCGGCGCTGGTGCTCACGCCCCCCGCCCCCGTGCCGCAGCTGGCCGCGGAAAAGGCCGCCGGGCTGGTGCCGGTCGACAGCGGCACGAAGAGCGAGCTGGAAAAGCGCGTCGACCAGTTCGTCGACGAGCTGATCGCGCAGGACGTCAACAGCCCCGATTTCGGCAAGCGCGTCGATGCGATCACCGCGATGGGGCAGAAGGAGATCCGCGACGCCGCGGGCCAGTCCAACCGCTTCCTCGATCGCCCGGTCAAGGCGATGGATCAGGAGACGGGCGTCGGCAAGGACCTGGCCGAGCTGCGCCGCGTGGTCGAGGATCTGGACCCCGGCCGGAAGGGCAACCTGACCGCGCCGCAGAAGCTGTTCGGCATCCTGCCGTTCGGCAACAGGATGCGGAATTACTTCGACGGCTACAAGTCGAGCCAGACGCATATCGCCTCGATCCTGAAGAGCCTGTCGTCGGGCAAGGACGAGCTGCTGATGGACAATGCCGCGATCGATACCGAGCGCGCGAACCTGTGGACCGCGATGGGGCGGCTGGAGCAGATGATCCATCTGTCGCGCACGATGGACGCGCGGCTGGAGGACAAGGCCAGCGAGCTGGACCACAGCGACCCCGCCAAGGCCAAGGCGATCCGCGAGACCGCGCTGTTCTACACCCGCCAGCGCACGCAGGACCTGCTGACGCAGATGGCGGTGACGGTGCAGGGCTATCTGGCGCTGGACCTGGTCAAGAAGAACAACGTCGAACTGGTGAAGGGCGTCGACCGCGCCAGCACGACGACGGTCGCCGCGCTGCGCACCGCGGTGACGGTGGCGCAGGCGCTGACCAACCAGAAGCTGGTGCTGGAGCAGATCACGCAGCTGAACACGACGACCGCGAACATCATCGATTCGACCGGCAAGCTGCTGCGCCAGAACACCGCGCAGATCCACGAGCAGGCCGCCGCCGCGACGATCCCGCTGGAGACGCTGCAACGCGCGTTCCAGAACATCTACGACACGATGGACGCAATCGACACGTTCAAGCTGAAGGCGCTCGACAGCATGAAGGCGACGGTCGACACGCTGGGCAACGAGGTGGAGAAGTCGCGCGGCTATATCGCCCGCGCGGAGGGCGCGACGCAGAATGCGGTGTCCGGCCCGGCCGACCAGTTCCGGCTGGAGTCGCTGTGACGGGCATGGGGACGGATGTCGACGAGACGATCGCGCACGCCCGTGCCGCCGCGGCACGACGGCGCGGCGACGCGCTCATCCCGCTGGCGCGCAAGCCCCGGCGCGGGCGGGGCGGGGTGAAGGCGCGGGTCGCGGCGATCGCGGTCGCCAATGCCGCGATCCTGCTGGTGGCGGCGATCGTGGGCGGCGTCGTCATGCCGCTGGGCATGTTCGGCGCGCTGGCGGTGATGCTGCTGATGCTGGCGGTCACGCTGCTGATCGCATTCGCGCCCGCGACGCCGGTGCCCACGCCCGAGCGGATCGCGCGCGCCGAGCTGAAGGCGTTGCCGATGCAGACGGCGCGCTGGCTGGAGGCGCAGCGGCCCGCGCTGCCCGCCCCGGCGCTGAACGTGCTCGACCGGCTCGACCGCCGGCTCGATACGCTGGGCGTTCAGCTGGCCGCGCTGGACGAGAGCAGCCCCGCGGCGGCGGAGGTGCGGCGGCTGGTCGGCGAGCAGCTGCCCGATTTCGTCCGCGACTATCAGCGCGTGCCCGCCGACCTGCGCACCACCCCGCGCAACGGCAAGACGCCCGACCAGCAGCTGGTCGACGGGCTGGGCGTGATCGAACGCGAAGTGGGCGAGATGAGCGAGCGGCTGGCGCAGGGCGATCTGGACGCGCTGGAGACGCGCGGGCGCTTCCTGGAAATCAAATATCAGGGCGACTGATCGTCCTCCGGCGCCAGCAGCCAGGCCAGCGCCTCCGCACGATCGGCGAAGAATCGCTGGCCGCCCGCCACGCGACGCGCTTGCATCGCCAGCAGCGGCGCGGGGGCCAGGATGGCGATCCGGCGCGACGCCAGCCGGGGGTCGGCGAGCATCCCGCCCATCATCGTCGCGATCTGCTGCGGTTGCACGATCCACTCCGAACAGTCGATCAACGTGACCTGCTGCCCCAGCGGGCAGCCGTATCGCGGCAATATGTCGAGCGCCGCCACCTGCGCGACCAGGAAGCGCGCCGCGATCGCAAAGTCCCATAATCCGCGCGGCGTCGTCACCACCAGGCGCTGGCGGGCATCGACGACGATCGAGTAATAGGGATCCTCAACGATCGTCTTCGTCATCTCTCTCTCCGGGGGGCCGCGGCCGCGACCTCGCTCGGCATGGTGTAGCAGGTATCGACCGCGACGATAGCCACCGAACGGGCCGTATCGCCGCCCGCGCGCCGCCGACGGGCCGCGCCCGCAGCGACGACCCGAACCTAGCCGGCGATATAGCCGCGGATCAGATAGCCGTTGAGCGCGACGATGATCGCGGTGATCGCCCAGGCCAGGACGACGAGCCATCGCGGCGCCGCGAAGGCGCCCATCAGCCCGCGACTGGCGGTGAAGGCGACCAGCGGGATGACCGCGAAGGGCAGTTGCAGGCTGAGCACCACCTGGCTCAGCACCAGCAGGTCGGTGGCGCCGCGATCGCCGCTCGCCGCGACGACGAGGACAGCGGGGACGATCGCGATCCCGCGCGTCACCAGCCGGCGCAGCCACACCGGCAGCCGGATGTCGAGGAACCCCTCCATCACGATCTGTCCCGCCAGCGTGCCGGTGACGGTCGAATTCTGCCCGCTGGCGAGCAGCGCGATCGCGAACACCGCGCTCGCTGCGCCCACGCCCAGCATCGGCGCGAGCAGGCGGTGCGCATCCTCGATCTCGGCGATGTCGGTGCGCCCCGCGGTGTGGAACGTCGCCGCCGCCAGCACCAGGATCGCGGCGTTGATGAAGAAGGCCAGCCCCAGCGCGACGGTCGAATCGATCGTCGCCAGCTTCAGCGCGTCGCGCCGCTGCGCCTCGCTGCTGCCATAGGCGCGGGTCTGGACGATCGACGAATGCAGGTACAGGTTGTGCGGCATCACGGTCGCCCCCAGGATGCCGATCGCGATGTAGAGCATCGCCGGGTTCGTCACGATCTCCGCGCGCGGCACCAGACCCCCCGCCGCCGCCGCCCAGTCGGGCCCGGCCCAGAACAGCTCCAGCGCGAAACATCCCGCGATGATGAGCAGCAGGCTGGCGATGAACGCCTCCAGCCGGCGGAAGCCGAACCGCTGGAGCGCGAGGATCAGGAACACGTCCAGCCCGGTGATGACGACACCCCATACCAGCGGCAGCCCGAACAGCAGCTTGAGCGCGATCGCGGTGCCCAGCACCTCCGCCAGGTCGCAGGCGACGATCGCCACCTCAGCCAGCACCCACAGCACGATCGCCACCGGGCGCGAGGTGCGGCGGCGGCATGCCTGCGCCAGGTCCAGCCCCGCGCCGATCCCCAGCCGCGCGGACAGCGATTGCAGGATGATCGCCATCAGGTTCGACAGCAGCACCACGCTGAGCAGCGCATAGCCGAAGGCGGAGCCCCCCGCGATGTCGGTCGCCCAGTTGCCCGGGTCCATATAGCCGACCGCCACCAGCCATCCCGGGCCGACGAAGGCGGCGAGGCGACGCCAGAAGCCGGCGCCCTGCGGCACGGGGACGGTGGCGAAACTGTCTTCGAGCGAACGGGTGCCGGCGGTCATCACGCGCCTGCATGCGGGAGCGGGCGGGCGAGTTCAACCGCGCTGTCGCGATTGCTTACAATGAAGCGGCTTGCGCGCCCGGCGCAGCCACCGCATCCTTGCCGGCATGCGTCATATCCTCGCCCCCGCCGCCCTGCTCGCGATCTGTCTCGCGGCCCTTCCCGCCAGCGCCGCCACGCCGATCGCGGGACGCTATGTCACCGCCGACGGATCGGGCGTGATCCAGGTGGGGCCCTGTGGCGCGACGGTCTGCGGACGGCTGGTCACGATCCTGAAGGCGACGCCGGGCGCGCCCAAGACCGACGTCAACAACAGCGACCCGGCGCTGCGCTCGCGCCCGGTCCTGGGCATGCCGATCCTGTCGGGCTTCGTGGACAAGGGGAAGGACTGGCGCGGGCAGATTTACGATCCGCGCAACGGCAAGACCTACAAGTCGATCGTGGTGCGCGAGGGCGACGGATCGCTGACGGTGAAGGGGTGCATCGCCTTCTTCTGCCAGACACAGCGCTGGACCCCGGCGCGCTGATCGCCCACCCTGCCCGCTCGCGTCAACGAACGAGGAGAGCGGGCATGATCGAGGGCGGATGCAATTGCGGTGGCGTGCGCTACCGGATCGAGGGCGAGCCGATGACGGTCGCCGCCTGCCATTGCACGCGGTGCCGCCGGCAGTCGGGCGGCACCTTTTCGGTCAACCTGATCGTGCCGATCGCGGCGATGACGGTGGAGGGCGCCCTGTCGCGCTTCACCGATCGCGACACGACCAGCGGCGCGGGCGTGCAGCGCGAGTTCTGCGGCACCTGCGGCTCCCCGATCCGGTCGCTGATCGACGCCAGCCCCGGCATCGCCGCGGTGAAGGCAGGCACGCTGGACGATCCCGACCCCTATGCGCCCGCGCTGCACGTGTTCACGCGGTCGAAGGTGGCGTGGGTCGCGGTGCCGGACGGCGTGCCGCAGTTCGAGGCGAATGCGGGCTGACGAAAAAACCCCACCGGCCCGGATGGGAAGGTGGGGTTTTTGGAAGTGGTGGGCGTGGCAAGGATTGAACTTGCGACCCCTGCGATGTCAACACAGTGCTCTACCACTGAGCTACACGCCCGCCGGAGGAGGCGCGTCTAGCGGGGGTTGGCGGGGGGCGCAAGCGCTATTCCGCCGTCCGCGACGCGTTTTTTCAGATGAACTCGTTCGCGGTGCCGACGTCGAACAGGCGGTCGACCTCCAGCACCAGGTCGCGCAGGTGGAACGGCTTCGACAGGACGCGCGCCTGCGGCATCGCGCTGCCCGCCTTCAGCGTCACCGCGGCGAAGCCGGTGATGAACATCACGCGCATCCCCGGCGCGATCTCCTGCGCCTTCTGCGCCAGTTCGATGCCGTCCATCTCCGGCATGACGATGTCGGTCAGCAGCAGGTCGAACTGCTCCGTCTCGATCAGCGGCAGCGCCGCGGTGCCGCGATCCACCGCGGTGACCGCATAGCCCGATCGCTCCAGCGCGCGCGTCAGATACTCGCGCATCACGGAATCATCCTCGGCCAGCAGAATACGTATCATGTCGTCGCTTACTCCCGTCGCCATGCCTATGCCCTGCCTGCGTTGAACTTTCCACCAGCGGAAATGGTGAACGAGCGTAGCATAGCGACACGTTAACCAGACAGCCGCCATCGGCCCGTCGTGCGGCGGGCGGTTGCCCCTGCGCGATACGTCCCATAGGCTGGCGCACGATGCCGGATTCGTTCGTCCTCCTCGGTGCCGATGATCCGCAAAGCCCGGTCGTCCTGTCGGTTCCCCACGCCGGGCGCGATTACCCCCCCGCGCTGCACGACGCGCTGCGCGCGCCGCCGGCCAGCCTGCGCACGCTGGAGGACCGCCATGTCGATGCGATCGCGCTGGCCGCACGGGGACGGGAGGCCGCGCTGATCCAGACGCGGCCGCGCGCCTGGATCGACCTGAACCGCGGCGAGCATGAACGCGACCCGCTGATCGATGACGGCGCGCGCGGGCTGCCGCTGACCGCGAAGGTGCGCGCCGGGCTGGGGCTGATCCCCAGGCGCACCGCGGCGGCGGGCGACTTGTGGTCGCGGCGGCTCGCCGGGGGCGAGGTGGAGGAGCGGATCGCGAGCGACCACCGCCCCTATCACGACGCGCTCGCCGCCGTGCTGGAGCGGACGCGGGCGCGGTTCGGGGTGGCGGTGCTCTTCGACGTGCATTCGATGCCGCCGATCGCGGGGAATGCGGCGCGCGTGGTGATCGGCGACCGCTTCGGCCGCGCCGCGGCGCAGCGCTTCGTCCGCCGGCTGGAGCAGGAGACGCGCACCCACGGCATCGGCTATGCGATCAACACCCCCTATGCCGGCGGGCATATCCTGGAGCGCCATGCCGATCCGCGCCGCGGGGTGCACGGCATCCAGCTGGAGATCGACCGCTCGCTGTACCTCGACCGCGCGCTGGATGCGCCGGGTCCGGGGATGGCCGCGGTGATCCGGCTGGTGCGCGCGATGATCGCCGCGCTGACCGACGAGGCCTTCGCCGGCCTTCCCCCCGTCCAGCAGGCGGCGGAATAGCGACCAAAAAAACCACCGCGTGCGAAAGCACGCGGTGGCCGAGGTTCAGGGAGGAGACACGCCAGAGGCGTGTCATACGGTCTCGCGAAAGGGGGGACACGAAACCGTACGCCACCAACATAGGAACCCCGCGAAGGGTTGCAAGGCCCCGTCCACGCGCGACGATGAAATGTTGGTAAGGGGCGGCGAACGGTGTGGCCTGGCCCGCCCTTCGTCACCCCGGGCCTGACCGGGCCTCTGCGAAAGTCGTGGATCGCTCGACAATTTCGCCGATCCCCGGCGAAGGCCGGGGCCCAGTTGGCGTGGGCTTTCCGGCTATTAGCACCGTTCCCCAACTGGACCCCGGCCTTCGCCGGGGAACAAGGAACTGAATTTCGCAGATGTCTCGAACACGCCCCGGGTGACGCGTACGGGGGAGGAGACGATGCCCCCCCCCGCGGGATCACATCGGCATCGGCGCGGGCATCTGGCCGGCGCGGACCTGGCGCGCGAAAATCTCGCGCATCAGCGACAGCGAGAACAGGTGCGCATACAGCAGCGGCAGCATCCCCGACTGCGACATCTTGCGCAGCTGGTCGCCGCGCAGGTCGGTCAGCTTCGCCTCGTCCACCATCTGGAAGCCGCGGTAGACGAAGGGCTGGTCGTTGCCCTCCTGCTGGATCGTCACCTCGCCGTCCATCAACAGACCCATTTCGCGGATCTCGGTCATGAACTGGTTGGTGCGGGCCGCGGCCTGCTCGAAATTCTCGTTGAATTGCAGGATGTTGCGGGTTAGCTCGCTGGGCTGGCCATCGGCGAACAGCGGCTCGCCATCCTCGAAATCGCCGATCGTGGGCGAGGTGGGGTCGAAGCAGAGCGACAGTTCCTCCGCATCCGGGCGCAGCCGCGCCAGCATGTAGGGATAGCGGCGGACATAGGCGGGGATGTAGACGTTGTCGTCGACCAGCGCGCCGCCGGCATCGACGAAGACGTTGACGCCCTCGTTCAGGCCCATCAGCGCGATCGGCACGGGATCGTCACCGGCCGAGAAGACGATCGGCATGTAGCGCTGGATCAGCGGGAATTCCTCGACCGTGACCGGGATCGCATGCTGGCCCGCCAGGAACGGCGCGGTGTTGGCGGGGCGCACCTTGTAATTGGCGTGGGTCTCGCTCGAAAGCGGCTCGAGGCCGTTGTAGAAAATCGGAAGCTGCGGCGCGCTGGCCATGGTAATCTCCGTACCGGACGTGGTGGATCGTGTCTCTGGCGGGCGCGTCGCGTCCTGTCGCTGCCCGGACGGTCGCCGGGCCTATTGCGTGGCGTGGCCGGGCGCAAGCGTCACGAGCTTCCCCGGATTGAACAGCTCCCCCGGATCGAACGCCTGCTTGATCGCGCGCAGCGCCGCCAGCCGGGCGGGCGAGGCGAGCCGCTCCAGCTCGCGCAGCTTCATCTGGCCGATGCCGTGCTCGGCGGAAATCGATCCCCCGGCGGCGACGACCAGATCGTGGACGAAGCGCGAGACGACGGGCACCTGTTCGGCATACCAGTGCGCGGGGTCGGTGCCGGGGGCGGCGCGGACGTGGAAATGCACGTTGCCGTCGCCCAGATGCCCGAAGCCCGAGGCATGGGTGCCGGGGAAGCGCGCCTCGCACGCCGCCGCCGCCTCGATCATGAAGCGCGGCATGGTCGCGGGCGGGACCGAGATGTCGTGCTGCGCCGCCGGGCCGGTGGCGCGCTCCGCATCGGAGATCGATTCGCGCAGGCGCCAGAACGCCCCCGCCTGTGCCTCGCTCGCCGCGATGGTGGCGTCCGCCGCCTCCCCCGCCGCGAAGCCGTCCGCCAGCAGCTGCTCGACCAGCGCGTGGGGGTCCGCCTCGCCCGGCGCGGCGGTGACCTCCAGCAGGACGTGCCAGGGATACGCCCCCGCGACCGGCGCGCGCGCACCGGGCAGGTAGCGCAGCACCGCGTCCAGCGATTCGGAGGGCAGCAGCTCGAAGCTCTCCAGCCCCGGCGCGCGCGCCTGAAAACGGTGGAGCAGCGCCATCGCGGCATCGGGCGAGGCGACGCCCGCCCAGGCGACCGTCCGCGCGCCGACCGCCGGCACCAGCCGCAGCGTCGCGGCGGTGACGATGCCGAGCGTCCCCTCCGCCCCGATCAGCAGCTGCGTCAGGTCGTAGCCGCGATTGTCCTTCCGCAGCGCCGACAGCCCGTCGTAGAGCGATCCGTCGGGCAGCACGGCCTCCACCCCGGCGACCAGCCCGCGCATCGTGCCGAAGCGCAGCACCTGCACCCCGCCGGCGTTGGTCGAGACGAGCCCGCCGATCGTCGCCGATCCCTTCGCCCCCAGCGACAGCGGAAAGCGCCGCCCCTGCGCCAGCGCCGCATCGTGGAGCGTCGCGAGGATCACCCCCGCCTCCGCCACCGCCAGCCCGGCGGCTGGGTCGAGCGAGCGGATGCGGTTCAGCGCGCGCAGCGACAGGATCGCGGCGCTGCCGTCCGCCGGCGGGGTGGCGCCGCCAACCATCGAGCTGTTGCCGCCCTGCGGCACCAGCGGCGCGCCCTCTTCGCGCGCCAGGGCGACGATCGCCCGCACCTGCGCGACGTCGCGCGGGGCGAGCATCAGCGGGGCGTGGCCGTGATAGCGCCGGCGCCAGTCGGTCTCCCAAGGGGCGATCGTTTCGCGGTCGGTGACGATCGCGGCGGCGGGAAGGTGCGCGGCGAGGCGATCGGCGAGGCGGGAGAGCGCCGGTGTCATCGCGGTGTCCTGCCGACAATTCATGGATTGTTCAATCGCCCGGCGGCAGGAAGGATGCCATCGTCATGTCCGTCACCCTGTCTTCCCTGCCCCCGCTGCTGCTCGCCCTGGCCGCCCCGCTGGCGGTGTCGGGGGGTGCGCCGGAGCGCGCGCCGCCGCCGCCCGCCGTGCGCTGGACGCAGATGACGATCCACGAACGCCTCATCATCCGCATCCCGCGGATGCCGCGCGGCGCGGTGGCGCCGGCGCGCGGCTTCACGCCCGTGATCTGGCAGGAGCGCAAGGCCCCGCGCTGCGTCACGATGACCGACATCACCGGCGCGATGCTGGACCGCGAGGGCGAGGTCGATCTGGTGGTGGAGGGGGTGAAGCGCGTGCGCGCGAAGCTGAACGCGGACTGCCCGACGCTGGATTTCTACTCCGGCCTGTACCTGAAGCCGACCGGCGACGGAAAGATGTGCGCGCGCCGCGATTCGATCCGCACCCGCTCGGGCGCGCGCTGTGCGATCACCGCGTTCAGGACATTGGTCCCGAAACGCTGATTTCCGCCGCGGCGAGCGCATAATTCTTGACTTTGCGCGCCTGATCGCAGAGCGCGCCAAGGCAGAAACGGGATATTGCGGCTGGTGCCGCGCGCCCCCGCCAACCGGACATCTGCATGAGCTTCGCCGACCTCGGCCTTTCCGACGAACTTCTCCGCGCCGTCGGAGACACCGGCTATACCGAGCCGACGCCGATCCAGGCGAGCGCGATCCCGCCGGTGCTGATGATGCGCGACATCATCGGCATCGCGCAGACGGGGACGGGCAAGACCGCCAGCTTCGTGCTGCCGATGATCGACATCCTGGCGCACGGGCGCAGCCGCGCGCGCATGCCGCGCAGCCTGATCCTGGAGCCGACGCGCGAACTCGCCGCGCAGGTGGCCGAGAATTTCGAGAAATACGGCAAGTATCACAAGCTCAGCATGGCGCTGCTGATCGGCGGCGTGCAGATGGGCGACCAGGTGAAGGCGCTGGAAAAGGGCGTCGACGTGCTGATCGCGACGCCGGGGCGGCTGATGGACCTGTTCCAGCGCGGCAAGATCCTGCTGACGAACTGTTCGATGCTGGTCATCGACGAGGCGGACCGGATGCTCGACATGGGGTTCATCCCCGATATCGAGGAGATCTGCATCAAGCTGCCCGCGCAGCGCCAGACATTGCTGTTCAGCGCGACGATGCCGCCGCCGATCAAGAAGCTGGCCGACCGCTTCCTGAGCAATCCCAAGACGATCGAGGTCGCGCGCCCGGCCTCGACCAACATCAACATCACGCAGTGGCTGGTCCCGACGAAGGGCGCGGCGTTCGAGAAGCGCGAGACGCTGCGCCGCCTGCTGTCGCAGGAGGAGGTGCGCACCGCGATCGTCTTCTGCAACCGCAAGACGACGGTGCGCGAGCTCAACAAGAGCCTGAAGAACCACGGCCTCGCCAGCGGCGAGATCCATGGCGACATGGAGCAGCCGCAGCGCCTCGCCGAGCTGGAGCGGTTCAAGAAGGGCGACATCAATATCCTGGTCGCCAGCGACGTCGCGGCGCGCGGGCTGGACATCAAGGGCGTGAGCCACGTCTTCAACTTCGACGCGCCGTGGCACCCGGACGATTACGTCCACCGCATCGGGCGTACCGGGCGCGGCGGGGCGACCGGGGTCGCCTATACGCTGGTCGGGCCCGACGATGCCGAGAATATCGAGAATATCGAGAAGCTGACCGGACAGACCATCGCCCGGCTGGACGCGGTGCCCGACGCCCCTGCGCGCGAGGAGCGCGGCGCGCGCCGCCGCGAGCGCACGCGCCCCGCGGCCGAGACGCCGCGGCAGGGCGCCGCCGCGGAGCCGCGGCGGGGACGTGCCTCCGAGCGCACGCGCCGCGACGAACCGCGCCGCGATGCCGTCGCGCCCCGACAAGGTGCGCGCCGCGACGAGGGTCCCCGGCGCGACGCGCCGCGCTACCGCGACGATCGCGACGAAACGCCGGATACCGACGGCGGCTGGAACGGCCCGATTCCCGACTTCCTGAGCGTCAAACTGACGTCATGAGCGGTGCGGACCGCGGCCCGGAATCGCCGTGTAACCTGGTGTGCACGATGGATGCGGTGACGGGCTGGTGCCTGGGCTGCTACCGCACGATCGGCGAGATCGCAGGCTGGAGCAGCGCCGACAGGATCGAGAAGGAAGCGATCCTGCGCCGCGTGGCGCAGCGCCGCGCCGACGCCGAGCGCTAGGCCTGGGCGCGCAGCCGCCCCGATAGGGCGGGGCGCAGGACCAGCGCGTTGAGGTCGATCACGACGTGCAGCGCGACCGCGATCCAGAAGGCGCCGGTCAGCAGGTACGCCGCCGCCAGCGACGCCCCGGCCGACGCGGTCGCCACCATGCCGATGCGCCCCTGATACCGATGTGCCCAGCCGAACAGGACGGTCGCGACGGCGAAGCCTAGCGCGGCCGACCCCAGCACCCCGGCGACGAGGAGCGGGATCAGCAGGCGGAAGAACAGCTCCTCGCTGACGCCGGCGCTGATCGAGGTGAGGACGCCCCACGGCAGCTCGCGGCGCGTGCGCGGCAGCACCGCCTCGATATCGCCCACGCCGAGCGGACGACGGCGTCGCCGCTCGACCAGCGCGAGGACGCCGCCGCCCGATACCACGCCGATGGCCGTGACCCGCAGCAGATCGCCGGGCGCGAGCGTTCCGCCGATCAGCCGGGCGAGCGCGATGCGGGCGGGGACGAATTCCGGCGGCAGGCCGGCGAGCGCCTCGATCCGGCCGAGCGATGCGAGCATCAGCAGCGCCGGCATCCCGAACCACAGCCAGTGCCGCACCGCACGGCGGGCGAAGCGTCGCCGGATGCGCGAACCGCCGTAACCCCGCAGGAAGGCGTGGAAGCAGGCGATCGCGGCGATGAGCAGGGCGGTGGCGATCATGAACCCGTCATAGCGCCGAATGTCCGGCAGGAGCGATCCTCCGGCCCCGTGCGAACAGCAGCGGCAATCCCAGCAGGCTTACCACGATCATCGCCGCATAGGCGCGCCCCGGCCCCCCGGACCAGATGAACCCGGACGAGGCGGTGACGGCGGCGAGCACGGCGCCGATGAAGACCGCGTTCAGTCCCTGCGCGCTCGCGGCGAGATGGGCGGGCACGCGTCGGGCGATCATCATCATCGGGGCCAGCAGCGGTCCGGTCGAGGAAAGCCCCTGCAGGCATTGCGCGAGATAGAGGACCGGCAGCGCCGGGTCGGTCGCCATGATCGACCAGCGCAGCGCCGCCGCGGCGGCGGCCAGGAGGATCAGGATGCGCGGGTCGCGCTTCCCCAGCAGCGCGCCGCCCAGCGTGAACGCCAGGATTTCCGACGCGATCGCGGCCGCGTTCAGGAAGCCGATCTGCGTCGTCGACACGCCGTTCGCCGCCCATTGGATCGCGCCGAAGCTGTTGACGACCCCGTGGCTGCCCATGATGAAGGACGCCGCCACCATCGCCCCGATCAGCGCGCGGTCGGCGAACAGGTCGCGCCAGCCGCCGCGCACCTCTGTCTCGGTCGCCGCCAGCATGCGGTCGCCCGGCAGCAACAGCGTCACCGCCGGCGTCAGCAGCAGGAACCCGGCGATCAGCAGCGGCACCGCGCCGATGCCGGTCCGCCCCACCGTCCAGCCGGCCGCGGCGGTGGACACGACGACGCCGATCGAGCCCCAGACGCGCAGGCGGCCGAAGTCGAGCGAGCGGGCGCGCACCGCCATGCTGGCATAGGCATCGACCAGCACCGGGATCTGGTCCCACACGATCGAGAAGACGACGACGATCGCGAAGCGCTGCGCCGCGGTATCCGCCTGCGACAGCAGCGCGACGAGGCCAGCCGCCGCCAGCGCGGTCGCCGCGATGCCCGTTCTGACGCGGCCGTGACGTCCCGCCCAGGCGGCGAAGGGCGCGACGGTCAGCAGGCGCAGGAGCAGCGGAATCGCCATCAGCGTCCCGATTTCCGACGGGGTCGCGCCCTCGTGCGAGAGCCACAGCGGGATCAGCAGGAAGAAGCCGTAATGGAGGTAGAGCGCCGCGTAGAGCGCGGAGGTGCGGACCGCGAGCGACGACCGCCCGCCGCCCGCCGCCATCGTGTCGTCGACCGGCGCGGCGCCCATCGTCAGCATCCAGCCTCTCCCGCCCGTTCCCTGTCGCCCGCGCCGACCAGGTCGATGAAGGCGGCCGTCACGCCGTTGGTCCAGCCGAAGCCGACCTGCGGCACATACTCACCCCCCTGCCCGCGCCCGCCGCGCTCGACGTCGTATTTCTCGTGGATCGCGCCGCTGTGCCGGAATTCGGCATCGACCGTCGCGATCCAGCGCGTCGCGATCGTATCGGCGAGCGCGGCATGGCCGTAGCGGCGCAGGCCCTGAAAGGCGATCCATTGCAGCGGCGCCCAGCCGTTGGGCCAGTCCCATTGCTCCCCGGTGTCGATCAGCGTCGTTCGCAGCCCGCCCGCGCCCAACAGGCAGTCGCCGACCGTCCGCGCGATGGCCGCGGCCTCTCCCGCGGTCGCCATCCCCGTAAAGAGCGGTGCGAGCGTCGCCGCGGTCGGCTGGCCCGACAGGCGCGCGTGCTCGAGGTCGAAATCGCCGAACCAACCTGCGCGCGACCACAGCCAGCGCCGCACCGCGCGCCGCCGCGCCCGGGCGAGCGCGCGAAAGTCGGCGGCGATGGCATCGGCGCACAGCGCCGCGGCCTGCTCCGCGATCGTCGTCTCCAGACCGTAGAGCAGGGCGTTGAGGTCGACCGGCACGATCTGCGGCGTGCGGATCGTCTCCAGCGCGCGCGCATCGGCGAGCCACCGCGAGGAAAAGTCCCAGCCGCTCTCCGCGCCCGCGCGCAGCGCGCGGAAGACCTCCGCCGGCGGGGCGGCGGCGGCGGCGGCGGTCGCGACGTCCTCGGCATAGGATTCCTCGCGCGGGGTGTCGCGATCGTCCCAGAAGCGGTTGAGCAACGCCCCGTCCGGCATGGCGACCGCGCGCCCGCCGCGCATCCAGAAGCGATGTTCCGCCAGCATCGCGTCCAGATGCCGCCGCTGCCGCGCCGGATCGGCCTGCGGCAACAGGCGCAGCATCATGAAATACAGCGGCGGCTGCGAACGGCTGAGATAGTAGCTGCGCGTCCCGTTGGGGATATGGCCGTAGCGCTCGATCAATTGCGTGAAGGTCTCCAGCATCGCGCGCGCCACCCCCTCATGCCCGTCGCGCACGAGGCCCAGCATCGTGAAATAGCTGTCCCAGTAATAGAGCTCGGTGAAGCGCCCGCCGGGGACGACATAGGGCTCCGCGATCGCCAGCAGCGACGCATCGGGCGTGGCGGCATGCGGCGGCCGGATCAGCTCCGCCCAGAGCGAACGGATGTAGCGCCTCAGGTCCGTCTCGCGCACCGCCTCGTGCACCATGGCGGGCGCGGGGAGGACGAAATGCGCGTCGACGAAGGCGCGCAGGTCGTCGTCGTCGCCCATCGGCCGGTCCGCGAACGCCGCCATCACGTCGGGCGCGGGCCGGCGCGGCACCGCGTCGACGAACGTCTTCCCGTCCGCGAACAGGCGGCGCAGCTGGACCTGCTCGAACAGCGGGCCGAAGCGCTCGACCGGCGTCGGCACCGCCTTCCCCGGCGCGCGCATCGCCCCGATCACTGGCCGAAGCGGTAGCCGACGCGCACGCCGTACATCCGCGGCTCGGTATAGGTCAGCCCGACCACGCCCGCGCCGCCCGCATACAGGTCGATGACACCGACCGGGCGCGCCACATCGGTCAGGTTGGTGCCGAACGCGGTGATGCTCAGCGGACGCCCGCCGACATTGTTCAGCCCGACGTTCGCGTTGAGCAGGCCGTAGCCGGGCAGCTCGCGGTAGAACGCCTGGTTGGTCTGCGCGGTCGATACGCTCGTCTGGCGCACGTAATTGGCGTTGACGACCAGGTCGCCCGCGCGGCCGAGCGGCGCCTCGTACGCCGCACCGAGCGAATATTTGTGCCTGGGCGTATAGGGGAAGGGTGCCCCGTTCAGGATCGCGCCGGCGCTCGCGTCCGCGACGCGGGTATAGCGCGCGTCGATGTACGAATAGCTGCCGTTCAGCGTCAGGCCCGTCACCGGCATCAGCGCGGCATTGACCTCGACGCCCTGCACGCGCCCCTTCGCCGCGCTGCGCGTGACGTTCAGGACGACGCCGCCGACCTCCTCCGCGGTGGTGCGCTGGATGTTGTCGTAATTGCCGCGATAGGCCGCGAGGTTGAAGCGTCCCTTCATCGACCCCAGGTCGAACTGCGCCTTCAGGCCCGCCTCGATGTCGGAGAGCTTCTCCGCGGGGAAGGTGCGGAAGGCCGAACCCGCCGGCACCGGACCGTTGACGCCGCCCGACTTGTACGCGTCGCGCGAGGTGACATAGACGTGGACGCCATCGGTCACGTCATAGTCGATCGTCGCCGTATAGCTGAGATACTGGTCGTCGAACGTGCCCGTCGTGGCGGGCGGCGCGATCAGCGTGGTCGACGTGAAGCTGTGCTCCCAGGTGTAGCGCAGCCCGCCGGTGACGCTGAGCCCGCTGAGCGCGGGCGCCAGTAGGCCGAGGTCGACCGTCGCCTGCCCGAACACCGCCTCGCTGTGACTGGTCAGTTCCTGGAAGAAGGGGACGGGCGGGATCAGCGTGCCGACCGGGAACAGGGTGAATTCCTCGATCCCCGCCGGGCCGCTCCACGTCTGGCGATCGAGATAGCCGCCCAGCGAGTAATTGATCGCCTTGTCCGCGGCGGTGCCCTGCAGTTGCAGTTCCTCGGTGAAGGTATTGGGTGCGAGCACCGGGATGGCACGGCTCGCCTGCCCCGCGAGCGGCAGCGGGGTCGCGTCGTAATCGTAGGTGTATTTGCTGCGGAACTGCGCATAGCTGACGATGTTGCGCAGCTTCGCCGTGTCCGACAGGTCGATCGCGGTCTGGTTGACGACCTGCCAGTAGTCGGTCTTCGATGCCTGGTTCAGGTCGTAGCTGACCTGCCGCGGTCCCCGCGCCTGCTGCGCCGACAGCTGCGACCCGATGGTCGGGTAGAATGCCCCGATCAGCGCCGTCGACGCGGGATTGACCGCGCCCAGCACGGTGCCGCCGCCGTTGTTGTCCGAATTGTAGTAGCGCGCGACGGTATAGTTCTCGACCCCGTCGAACGGCCGGATCGTCAGCCCGACGCGGACGCTCTGATAGGCGAGGTTGTCGTAATCCTTGCCCGCGAAGTTCGGCCCGACGTCGCGGGTATAGCCGTCGCGGCGCCCCACCTCGCCCGCGACGCGCAGCAGCACCTTGTCCGGCACGACCGCGACGTTCAGCGCGCCTTCGAGGCGGGCGTCGTTGTAATTGCCGTATTCGGCGCGCAGATAGCCCTCGAACGCGTTGCGCGGCTTGGCCGGCTCGAACAGGATGTTGCCGCCGGTGGCGTTCTTGCCGAACAGCGTCCCCTGCGGACCCGACACGACCTGCACGTTGGCGAGGTCGTAATAGGTGCCGACGCGGCCGTCGATGCTGGTCGCGTTGGGGACTTCGGCGAAATAGTTGATGACGCCGGGGGTGGAGCCGAACGCCGGCCCCTGCCCGCGCAGCGCGAAGAAGGCGAATTCGCGCGGATAGCCGCCGTTGATGGTGAACAGCGACGGCGTGTTGTCGGCGAGCGAGGTGCGGTCGGTGATCGCCTTCTGCGTCAGCGCGGCCGGGGTGAAGGCGGTGACCGCGACCGGCACCGCCTGAAGGCTTTCCTCGCGACGCCGCGCGGTCACGACGACATCGGCGAAGGCATCGGCGGCGAAGGCATCGGCGGCGAAGGCATCGGCGGGCGCGGTGCCGGAGGTGTCGGCCGCGGGCGTCGCGGCGTCGGCGGCGGGAGCCTCCTGCGCCCGCGCCGGGACGGCGAGCATCATCACCAGCGAACTCGTCGTCGCCCACCACCGCGCCTGCATCGAACATCCTCCCACGTCGGCGGCCCCTGATCGCCACCCCTGCCACGACCTCTGACTTTTTTTGTTATCGATGTCAACCGACCATCCGTAACCTATGGACAGCGGTATACACCTGCGCCATTTAGGTGATGTGATCGATACCAGCACCTCTTCGCCGCCCGCACCGCCGCACGAACATTGGGTGAGCGACGACTCGCGCACCTTCTTCGCGCGGCTGTCGGCGCAGCCACCCGCCCCGGTCGGCGACGTCGCGGCACAGCGCGCGCATTACGACGCGATCAACAGCGCGCGGCTGGAGGAGGCACGGCACCTCTATCCCGTCACGGTGTCCGCGCGGACGATCGCGGGGGTCGCGGTTCATGCGGTGACGCCCGCCAATCCGGGGCCGGGAACGCTGCTGTGCCTGCATGGCGGCGCCTTCCTGTGGGGCGCGGGCGCCGGTGCGCTGCTGGAAGCGGTGCCCGTCGCCGCGACCGCCGGCATGCGCGTGCTCGCGGTCGAGTATCGGCTCGCGCCCGAGCACCTCTTTCCCGCCGCGGTCGACGATGTGGTGGCGGTCGTCGCGGCGCTGCGCCGCGACGGCGACGCGCCGATCGGCATCTACGGCTGTTCCGCGGGCGGCGTGCTGACGGCGCAGGTCGTCGCGCGGCTGGTCGCGGAGGGCCTCGCCCCGCCGCGCGCGATCGCGATGCTCCACGGCTCGGGCGTCGATGTCGGCGGCGACTCGCTCGCCACGGCCGCGCACCTCAACGGGACGCCCGCCGCGGCGGACCTCGACCGTCTGCACGACCTGCCCTATTTCGCCGGCACCTCCGCGACCGATCCCCTGGTGTTCCCCGGCGAGGACAGGTCGATGCTCGCCGCCTTCCCGCCGTCGTTGCTCATCTCGGGCACGCGCGACTTCGCCGCGAGCAGCGTCGCGGTCATGCACCGCCGTCTGCTGGCCGCCGGGGTGGATGCGCGCTTCGTGCTGTTCGACGGCATGTGGCATGCGCATCACGTCGACGTGACGCTGCCCGAGGCGCGCGAGACGCATGAACTGATGGGCGCCTTCTTCCGCGAGCATCTGTCCGCCTGACGCGCTCAGGCCGGGCGGCTGCTCTCCCGCACGATCAGCTCCACCGGCAGCATGTCGGGCGCGACGAACGCCTCCGGCCGGTCGATCAGCGCCAGGATCGCCTCGCCCAGCACACGCCCCGCCTGCGACCAGTCCTGACGGACCGAGGACAGCGCGGGGCGGTGGTTGGCGGCCACGGCGATGTCGTCGAAGCCGACGACCGCCACATCCGCGGGCACGCCGAGCCCGCGGTCGATCAGCGCGTCGCATGCACCCGCCGCGATGAAGTCGCTCGCCGCGACGATCGCGTCGAACCGCACGCCCTGGTCGAGCAGCCGCGTCACCGCCGCCGCTCCCGCCACCCGCGAGAAATCGCACGGCACCGCGGCGGCGATCGTCGCCGGGGTCGCCGCCACCACGTCGCGCACGCCCTCGAGCCGTGCGGCGACCTCCGGATGCTGCACGTCGCCGAGGAAGACGAGGTGCCGACGCCCGCCGTCGACCAGATGACCCGCGCTCAGGCTGCCGCCCAGCCGGTTGTCGCTGCCGATCACGACATGGTCGCTGCCCGGCAGCGGCGCGCCCCACAGCACCATCGGCAACCCGGACGCGGCGATCGTCTTCGCGCGCATGCCGCCTGCACCCTGCCCCACCATCACGATGCCGTCGGCATCGACCACCTGGCTGTCGAGGAAATGGTCGCTGGAGGTGACGAGCATCGCCTGCCCGGCGGGGGTCAGCGTCTCCAGCAGCCCGCCGATGATCGACAGGACCAGCGGATCGGAGATCGGACGATCGCCCGCGACCAGCCGCTCGATCACCAGCGCGACCGTCCGGCTGCGCCGCGTCCGCAGCGCGCGCGCCGCACCGTTCATGCGATAGCCGGCCGCCCGCGCGATCTCCGCGATCTTCTCGCGCAGTTCGGGGCGGACCAGGTCGCTGTCGCGCAGCGCGCGCGAGACCGTGATCTTGGACACGCCGGCGAGCTGCGCGAGCGTTTCCATCGTCGGCCGGGGCGCCCCGCCGGCGCCGAAAGGGCTGCCCTTCGTCATGCCGCGGCCGCGTACCGCGCGAGCCGCTCGCCGATCAAGCGATACGCGGCGGCGACGGCGGGATCGGTGGCGGGGAGGAACAGGAAGCCGTGCGGCAGCCCGGGGAGGCGCTGCAGGCTCACCTCGTTCCCCGCGCGCGCCAGCGCCAGCGCGTAATGCTCGCCATCGTCGCGCAGCGGATCGTGCTCGACCGTGACGACGATCGCGGGCGGCAGCCCTGCCAGATCCGCGGCGCGCAGCGGCGAGACGAGCGGATCGGCGCGCGAATGGCCGCCGACATAGCCCGCGATGCACGCGTCGAGCATCGCGCGCGACAGCCCCGGCAGGTCGACCGCGTCGATGCTCGGCTGTTCCAGCAACAGGTCGGTGGGGGGATGCACCAGCAGCTGGACCAGCGGCGCGGTCGCCGCGGTGCCGCGCCGCCCGAGCGTCATCGCGGCGGCAAGGTTCGCGCCGGCACTCTCCCCGCCGATCGCGACCCGGCGCGGGTCGCAGCCCAGCGCTGCCGCCTCGGCCGTGGCCCAGCCCCATGCCGTCGTCGCGTCGTCGAGCGCCGCGGGGAAGGGATGCTCCGGCGCCAGCCGATAGCCGACCGCCAGAATCGCCCAGCCCGATTCGACGCACAGCCAGCGGCAGCAGGCGTCGTGCGTATCGAGGTCCCCAAGCACCCAGCCGCCTCCGTGGAGGAAGACGAGCAGCGGCGGGCCGGCGCCGTCCCGATCGACGGTCGGCGGCCGGTAGAGCCGCACCGGCACGCCGCCCGCCACGTGATCGCTCACCGCCACGGCCGGGGCCGGCAGCGCCCGCCCCTGCCGCGCCATGTCCTCCCGCATCGCCGGGAGTCCGGCAAGGAAGGAGGACGCCCCGTCGATCGTGTCAGTCTGCATCGCTTCCCCCGTCAGCATCGGCCTTCAACCTTATTGACATCGATACCATAGCCGACGCAAGTCATCGCCGCGCCGATTATCGCCTGTCAGGAACCACCCCCTCATGGACGCCACCTTCCCCCAACCCCCGCTCGCCCCCACGGTCAGTCCGGAAGCCCGCGCCGCGCTCGCGCCGTTGCTCGCCTCGCTGGACCAGCCGCGGCCGGAACTTTCGATCGAGCAGATGCGGGCGTTTGCCGGCGCGATGATGGGCGCGGTGGTGCAGCGCCGCGCGCCGGGGCAGAAGGTGGTGGTGACGCCGGGCGTGTTCGGGGGCGTCCCCGCCCATATCGTCTCGCGCGACGGTGCGCTGCCACAGGACGGGCCGCTGCTGCTCAACTTTCACGGCGGCGGCTTCCAGGTCGACTCGGGCTCGCTGGCGGAGAGCATGCCGATCGCCGAAATGACCGACCTGCCCGTGGTCGCCCTGCTCTATCGCCTCGCGCCGGAGCATCCCTTTCCCGCGGCGGTCGACGATGCGCTGGCGGCCTATCGCGCTGCGCTGGAGACGCGGCCGGCGACGCAGATCGCGATCTTCGGCACGTCCGCGGGTGCGGGACTGTGCGCGCAACTGATCGCGCGCCTGCGCCGCGAGAAGCTGCCGCTGCCGGCGGCGATGGGCTTCTTCTCCGGCTCCGCGGACACCGAGCTGCCCGGCGATATCGAGGGGTATCTTCCGCCGCTGCTCCCCGGCCAATCGGTCCCCCGGACGCTCGCCCCCTATCTGGGCGCGGCGGATCGGCGCGATCCGCTGGTGTCGCCGATCCACGACGCGCTGGAGGGATGGCCGCCGACGCTGCTGATGACCAGCACGCGCGACATCCTGCTCAGCCAGACGGTGCGCTTCCACCTCGCCTTGCGGGCGGCCGGCGTCCCGGTCGAGCTGCTGGTCTATGAGGGGATGCCGCATGCTTTCTGGGCCTTTGCCGATTGCCCGGAAACCGATGCCGCCTTCGCCGCGCAGGGGCGCTTCCTGGCCGAGGCGGTCCGCGCGGGGCTCGCGCGCCGATAGACGCGGGCGGGATCGTCCGGCGCATGCTAACCGGGTTCAGCCGCGGCCGGGTTGCGCGCCGCGCCGCACGCCTCGCATCACCCGTCAGCGGGCCGCCAGCGGGCGCGCGCCGTCGCCGATCACCGCGAACGCCGCCCAGTAGAACGGGTGCGATGTCTGCGCCTCCGCCATCAGCTCCCGCTGCCCGCCGCGCAGGGCGGCGGCGATCGGGGTGCCCGGCGGGACGGTGAAGAAGGCGCGCATCAGCCGTTTGGTCGCGTCATAATCGTCCGGGATCGGCCAGTGGCTCGCCAGTACCGTTCGCGCGCCCGCCCCGACGAACGCGCGCACCAGGCCGTCGAGCGCGAAATTGCCCCCCGTCGTGATACCCGCCTCGCGCGTGGCGTCGATGGTCGCCATCCCCGCGGTGTCGCAGGCCGACAGCACGATCAGGTCCGCGTCGAGCTTCATGTCGTAGATTTCGCGGAAGGTGAGCAACCCGTCCGATCCCGCTGCGCCGAACGACGTGACCAGCGCAGGGCGTGCCGCACATTGCGGACGCGGGGCGGTGACCAGTCCGTGGGTCGCGAAATGCAGCGTGCGATACTGGTTGAGGTCGGTACGCGTCTTCAAGGCGGTATCGGTGAAGGCGGCGTCGGTCAGCAGCTCGCTGCGCCCCTCGCCCATGATCTGGCTGGCCAGCAGCAATTCGGTCGGCTGGATCGGATGCTCCCAGACCTCCAGCGGCCAGTCGCATTCCGCGGGCGGCGGGGCCGACGCCTGGAGCAGCTGCGCCGTCCGGTTGGGCACCGCGTTATGCCCCAGCCCGAGATAGGCCATCTTCCCGCGCGACGGCGCGATCGCCCGCACGTCCACGAACGAGCGCGGCGACACGGAGGTGGTCACGTCGCGATCCCGCCCCAGCCACGCCACGCCGCGAAAGTCGAAGGCGTCGCCCTTCGGCCGCGCGATCCGCGCGGTATAGGCATCCACCCCGGCCTGTTCGGTGACCAGGATGGTGGCCGGCAGTTGCAGCATCGCGCCGTCCGGCTCGACGATCAGGTGCCTCACCCCCGACAGCGCGGTGCCGAAGCGGGCGAAGAGCTCGACATACAGCCTTCGCGCCAGCGGCAGATCGAACGGATAGACCTGCGGTACGCCGTTCTCCATCGTCACCACGCTGGCGCGCAGCGTCGCGACATCGGCGTCCAGCGCCTTCGCCGTGGTCGATACCTTCGCCGCGCGCGCGTCCTTCGGGGTGATGAGCATGGCGTACACATCCTCCCCGATCGTCCGGAGCAGGTAATAGGCCTCCCCCGGCGTCAGCGCGGCCTGCAACGCCGTCAGTTCCAGCGCCGCGGGCGCCACCACGCGGTAGCGCGGATATGCCGCGAGGCGGGATTGCACCGCCGTCTGCTCGCCCTCGGCGGTGGCCAGCCGCGCGCGCGCCGCCGCCAGCGCGCGGGCGGCGGGGGTATCGGGCGCGGGATCGTCCGCCGCGAGCCGGGCGACCTCCCCGCTGATCCGTGCCACGTCGCGCGACAGGGTCACGGACTGGCGGAACAGCGCCGCCGCGGCATCGTCGCCCGCCGACAGCTCGCGCGCGAACACCGCCTGCGTCTGCGCCACGCCGGGTCGCACCAGTATCTGTGCCGCGGCGAACATCGCCGCCGCCGCCGCCGGATCGTCGTTCGCACGCGGTGCCAGCAATGCGAAATACGGGGCGAGCAGGTTGCGCATCGACGCCGCCGATCCGGGGAGCCGCTGGCTCTCCGCGACGACCTGCGCGTACAGCGCCAGCGATCGCTCATCCTGCCCCCGCCGGGCGAGGAACGCCGCCAGCCGTGCCTTGGCGGCCAGGGCGCCCGCGGACTGCGGATAATCGCTCTCCAGGATACGCAGCGCCTGGGTGAAATCGCGCTCGGCACCGGCATCGTCGCGCCGCGCCTCGGCGATGAGCCCCATCTCGGCATAGCCTTCGGATCGCATGAACGAAGCGGAGGCCACCTGCCCCTGCCGCACGGCGGCGAGCATCCGCCCGGCCTTCTCCAGGCTGGCCAATGCCTCGGGCAGCCGCCCGCGCAGCCGCAGCGCGATCCCGCGCAATTGCATCGCCTGCCCGTCGAGGATCGCCGCGCGCTCCGCCGGCCGCAAGCGGCGGTCGACGCCGCCCAGCCGCTCCATCGCTTCGTTCTGGCGGTTGATCTGCTCGGCCAGCGACGCGCTGATGACGCCGCCGGACACGCCGCCGTCCGTCCCCTCGCCGGCGACCGCCGCCACGGGAGCATCGAGTGCCGCCAGCGCCGCCGCCGCGTGACGCTGGTTCAGCTGATGGATCGCGCGGTAGTTGCGCAACAGCCGCCCGGCGACGGGATCGCTGGCCGCGCCGCGCTCCTCGGCCGCCTTGAACGAGCGGTCGGCGGCGGCGAAATTGCCCAGGTTCGACTGCTGGATGCCCTGTCCGATCAGATATTCGCCCGATCGCCCCGCCGCCGCCGCCGTCCCCGCGCCGCGCTCGACCAGCGCCTCGAAGAATTCGGCGGATTCGGCGAAGCTGCCCGCATTGCTGCGCTCATAGGCCTGCGCCAGCGCGGCCTCGGGATCCAGCGTGCCGGCCTGAACCCGGGCGAAGGCCGCCGGATCGCCCGCATCGGTGGTGGCTACCTCCACCGTCCCCTGCACCGGCCGATCCGCCACCAGCGTGCGCAACCCCAGCCGCAGCGCGGAATCGTACCCGCCGAGCCCCTCCGCCAGGAACGTCGTGCGCCCGCGCGTCACGGCATAGCCGCGGTAGGTCACGCGCGTCTCGGTGCCGGTGCAGGCGATCGTCGATACCGTGCCGATGCCCGCAATGGTCGTGGAAGCGGCCGCCTCGCACGTCCGCTTGCCCGGCCGGCTTTCCATCAGCGCCGCCAGCCGGTCGGCCGCGACATCGCGCAGCGCGTACAGCGAGCCGACCGCCGCCGCGGCATCGCGGCAGGTGATACCATAGCCGCGATCGAACATGCTCTTCAGCACCGGATCGCCCGGCCTGATCTGCGCGGTGCACAGCGCGCCGGCCGAGCCGATGCGGAAACTGTCGCGCACCGCGATCCCCGCGCCGGTCGCGGCGACAAGGGCGGTGACGATGACGGCCAGCGCGGCCAGCACCGATGCCAGCGGACGGCGTCCACGCAGGCTCATCGGCCGCCCTCCCCGCCGCGCGTGGTTCGCGGAGGCGCATCCTCGTCGCGCCGGCTCGCGGCACCATCGGCATCGCCGCCTTCCCACAGGCTGGCATTGCCGCCGCTGCCGATCGGATCGGTGACGATCGTGTCCGTCTTCAGCGCGGCGGCGTCGATGATGGTGGTCAGCCGCACCGCCGGCACCGCCGCCACGCCGCCGTCCTCGGCACTGGCCTGCGCCAGCGCGGGCGACAGCGCCGGCGATAGCGAGAGCGACAGCGGGCCGCTCGCGACACCCTGCACGTCGGTGCCGATCGTGACCTCCGCGACCTCGCCGACAGGCGGCGCGGTCGTGCCTTCGCCGCACGCGACGGTGGGCAGCAGGGCGCACCCGTTCACCACCGACGTGGCGGAGAAGGCGGTCAGCGGCTCGCCCTGCGCATCGGCCCCGGCGAAGGTGATCGCGCCGCGCGTGCCGGCATTGGTGACGAACGCCCCGCCCGCGCCCTGCACCCGGCCATAGGCGATCAACGCCGTGCCGCCGCCGCCCGCCCCGCCGCTCGCCCCGCCGCCGCGCAGCCCGGTGATCCGCAACCCGCCCGATCCCGCGGTGAAGCCGCCGGACAGCGCGCTGGTGCCGCTGTTCTGGATCACGATCGAGTCGCGCGCGCTCAGCTCCAGCCGTCCCGCCTGGATGAACCCCTCCGCCCGCGTGCGCGCGGCGGGCGCGCCGACCGCCGCCGCCGTGACATTGCCGGCATCGATCGTCGCGAGCAGCTGGCTCTCGCCCGACGCGATCCGGGCGGCGCCGATCGCCAGCCGCCCGGCGAGCGTATCGCCCGCATCGAAGACGCCGACCGATCCCGTATCGGTGACCAGCCGGAAAGCACCCGCCGCATCGAAGACGAGCGCATTGCCAGCGGCGGCATTGTTCAACCGGACGTTGCCGAGCAGCCGGATGTCGCCCGGCGCGGTGATCGTGAAGGCGCCGTTCGCGCTGGTCAGATTGGAGTTCTGTCCGGCGTTGGCCCCCGCCAGCGTGAGGTCGCGCAGGACCAGCGGCTGATCGCCCGCGCCATAGGAGGTCGTCTGCCCGAAGCTGATCGCGCCGCCGCGCAGCTGCGCCAGTTCGGCCGCATCCAGCACGTAGCCGCCGGCGGCGTCGCCGCCCGTGCCGCCCAGAATGGTCGGTGCCGCGGTGCTCAGCGTGCCGAGCGCGAGCGACTGCGTCGTGGCGTCCCCCACCGTGATCCCGCGCGCCAGCGCGATGTCGGTCGACAGCATCTCGATCGCCGGCGCCGTCACCGACCCGCCGAGCGTCAGACCCCGACTGGACAATCGCACCTGCCGCGCGCCGTCGATGACGCCGTCGAAGCGGCTCGACCCGTCCACCGCCGTCCGGACGAGGCCGCCGCTGATCGCGCCGCCGACGGCGACCGGCCCGGCCACCGGGGTCGCCGCGCCGGTCGCGAAGTCCGCGGGGAACGCCCCATCGGCGCCGATCCGCGCGCGGTTGCCGGCACCCGCCAGATAGACGAACGCGCCGTCGCCGCGCCCGCCGCTCAGGGCGCCGCTGGCGATCCCGCCGTCCGCCAGCAAGGCGATGCTCGCCCCGGCGGTGATCGGCCCGCTGGCGTCGATCCGCCCGCCCGTGGCGATCAGCCGTACGTCCGCGCCCGCCCGCGTAATGCCGATGGCGATGTTGCCCGCGGTATCCACGCTCAGCGGTCCGCGCGTCACCGTGGCGCCGGTCACGGAGATCGCCCCCGTGCCGCCGACATAGGCGGTCTGCCCCGCCGTCAGCGCGCCCAGCGTCGCCCCCGCGCCGGTGTCGACGAAGAGCGTGTCGGCGGCGGTGATCCCCCGCGCGGTCGTCGCCCCGGTGCTGGCGGACCGGAACGTGCCGGTCTCCACATCGCCCGACAGCGTGATCGCCCCCCCGACGCGCACCGGCACGCCCGCGAGGATCGGCGCGGGGTCGAGATCCCCGGTGACCGGATCGGCGCGGAACTGGCTGGCGTTGCCGATGACGACGTTGCCGCTCGTCGTCGTCGCGATGCCGCCGGTCGCCACCGACCCGCCCGCCAGCAGGACAGCATCGCCGCTCCGCGCCGCCAGCGGGCCCGTCGCCACGTCGCCGGTGCGGGCGATCAGGCCGATGCCCTGGATCGAATCGATCGCCCCGGTCGCCAGGCCGGACCCGGCCGCGATCTCGACCCCGAACGGGCCGGTGCCGCCGGTATAGGCGGTGAGGGTGACGGCGCCGGTGCTCACGCTGCCGCCGCCGCTCACCGCGATCTCCTTCGCCGAGGCCAGCGCCCCGGTGCGGATATCGCCGTCGCTGGAGGCGAAGATGCCGCCGCCCGCCCCGATACTGCCGGTCGCGATACCGGCCCCGCCGGTCAGGTCGGTATCCCCGGCCGTCGCGATCGCGCCGGTCTGGATGCGCCCGCGGACCTCCAGCACCAGGTCGCCGTCGAGTGCCAGATCGTCGTCGAGGATGACGTCGCCGCCGAGCGAGGCGAACAGATCGCCCACCTCGATGTCGCCCGGAATGAGGTTCGACGGCGTGATGCCGTCGCCGAATCGCAGCGAGCCGGTGGCGTCGAGCGTCGCGCCGGCGACGTCGATCAGGCCGGTCCCCGTCGTGTAGAAGCCGATGTCGCCGACCGCGCCGATATTGAGCGACCGGATCGTCAGCGTCCCGCCCGAGACGTTCAGGTTGGTCGGCCCGATCGCCGACGGCGCATCGCCCGCGGTGGTGATGCTCACGGTGCCGAACTGCGCGTCGCCGTTGCCGACCTGGATGCTGCTGATCCCCGCAACGGTCGCGGCACCGCCGGCGCCGGCGGTGCCGCTGGTATCGGTGAGGAGCTGCCCGACGCTCAGGCTGCCGCGGGCGGTCGATTGAAAGCGATTGGTGACGAGCACGGCCATCTGCCCGCCCTCGCCGCGTCCGCCCGCTCCGCCCGCACCGTCGCCGCCGATGCCCATGCCCTGCAGCGACAGCGAAGCCAGCGTCACCGGCGCGCCGCGCGACAGCACCGAGTAGGTGCCGCCGATGCCCGCACCGCCCGCACCGCCGAGCGCGGGAAGGTCGGCCGGGCCCCCGGCGCCCCCGAACCCGATCGACTGGACGCTCAGATTGCCCAGCGTGGCGGCGCCGGTGACGAAGCTGCTCGCGGGCAGGCTGACCGTGCCCGCATTGCCTCCCCCGCCCGTACCCGCGCCGCCCGCACCGCCGCGGCCCGCGACGCCGCCGGCATCGGCGACGCCGCCCGCCCCGCCACCCCCGCCGAAGCCGCTGTTCTGCATGGTCGCCGTGCCGGTCGCGGTGACGAAGCCGTTGCCCGCCTGCGCCAACAGGTCGATCCGCCCGCCGCTGCCCGCGCCGCCCGCCCCGCCGGTCTGGCCCGGCGCGCCGGCTGCGCCCGCACCGCCGATGCCGGTCGCGGCGAAGCTCACATCGCCCAGGACGATCCGGCCGGCCTGCGCCGCCGAGGCGGCGCGGGTTCCGCCGACCACCGAACTGCCGCCGCCGACGCCCGCGCCCCCCGCACTGCCGTCGGTGATGCCGTCTCCGCCGATCCCGTTGGCCGACACCCTCAGGAGGCCGGCGGACGCATCGACGGTGCCGTCGAACGCCGAGACATCGGCGATGCCGCCGGCGGCCGCGCCGCCCGTCGCGCCGCCATGCCCCGCGCCGCCCGAACTGCTCGCCCTGACCCATGACAGGCCGGAGCCCAGGACGATCGTGCCGCCGCTCGCCACGATGGTCGCGGAGCCGTCCGGCGCGGCGCTGGAGCCGCCCCCGTCGCCGCGCCCGCCCGCGCCGATGCCGGTCCGGCTGCCCGATCCGCCGAAGGCCTGCGCATCGATCGTGGTCGTGCCGGTCGCGACGACGGTGCCGCCGGCATAGGCGCCCAGCATCGACGAGCCGCCCAGCCCGTTGCCGCCATCGCCCGCTGCCCCCCCGGCGCCGCCCTGCCCGCGGCTGGACGCCGCAAGATCGGCGAACCGGATCGAGCCCCCCGTCGTGGACACGTCGACCGACCCTCCGGTGCCCAGACCGCCCGCGTTCGGGCCACCCGACAGGGTGGCGCCGCTGCCGTTGCCGCCGAAGCCGTTCGCCTCCGCCGTGATCGCCGCGGCGGTGATCGTCCCGCTCGCGCTGATGCCGATCGAGCCGCCGGTTCCCGCCCCCGCGATGCGATCGCCGCCGTCCAGCGTCTCGCCGCCGGTGCCGGTGGCGCTGGCGATCAGGGTCTGCGCCACGGCAAGCCGCCGCCCGGTCGCGGCCGTCACCGATATCCGCCCGCCGGTCGCGGCGCCCCCGTCGCGCGGCGTCGAGACGCCCGCGTCGATCGTGCCCCCGCCGGCATCGGCGTTCATCGTCACGCGGCCCGCCACGATGTCCGCACCGTTCGCGTTCAGGAAGATCGCGCCGCCGGTCGCGCTGGCCACCGAAGGATCCGCTCCGATCGAGGCGGCGGCGCCCGCGCGCAGGTCCAGCGCGCCGACCGTGATCGCGCCGGTCGTGGCATAGATTTCGGCCGTACCCGCGCTCGCCGCGCCGCCGTTGCCGGTGGCGACGGCGGACAGGCTTCCCGCAATCGCCGACCCGTTCATGGTCGCGGTACCGCCGACCGTGATCCCGCCACCGCCGCCCTGACCGCTGTCGAAGGCCGACAGCTGGGTCCGCCCGCCGATCGCCGCGCCGGCATTGCCGACCGCGCCGGACGCCGCCCCCCCGGTGCCGACCGCGGCCAGCGAGACATCACGCGAAAGCTGGACCGTGCCGGCATCGGCGGTGATATACGACAGACCGCCGGTCCCCGAGCCGGCGGTGCCGGCGCCCGTGGCCTCACCGCCCGATGCGGATGCCGTCATCAGCACACCGCCGGCCACGGTCAGGCTTCCTTTCAGCGCGTACAGCACGCTGGTCCCGCCGGTGCCCGATCCCCCGTTCGCGCCCGCGCCGCCGACGCCGCCCGCGGCGATCGCCGCCGTGCCGCCCAGCGTGAGCGAGCCGGTGCCGTTGGTCCCCAGCTGCGCCGTCCCGGCCGTCGCCGCACCGCCGTCGCCCGTGACGCCCAGACCGCCGATGGCCGACGCATCCAGCGCCGCGGTCAGGATGACGAGCGCCTGCCCATTACCGGCGAGGAAGGCGACACGCCCGCCGTTCGCCGCGCCGCCGGCGACCCCGCTCCCGCCCGCGCCCCGCGCCGACAGTTGCGCGTTTAAGCCGATAGCGAGGCTGCTGTCGTTCGCGACCACGCTGACCTCGCCGCCCGCCGCGCTGCCGCCCGCCGCAGCGGCCGACGCCCCGCCGAACCCGTCTGCCGACACGCGGGCCACGCCGTTGACGCCGATCGTGCCCCTGGAGCCCTGTTGAAGCGTGGCCAGGCCCCCCGTGGCCAGGCCGCCCGCGCCCCCTGCGCCCGCGCCCGCTCCGCCGGAACCGCTGGCCACGACGGTGGTGGAACCCAGGGTCATCTCGCCACTGGTGCTCGTGGTCAGCCGCGCGGTCGTGCCCTGGCCGGCCCCGCCCGACCCGATCCCCGCCGTCACGCTGCCCCCGGTCCCGACCGCGGAGACGAGCGTATCCTGCGCGACGGTCAGGACGCCGCCGCCGTTCGCCTCCGCCACGGCCGTTCCCGCGACGGCGGTGCCGACATCGCCGGTTCCGCCTGTCCTGCCGCCGCTGGTCGCGTCGCCCACGACGAAGAGGCGGCCCGCCGCCGTCGTGCCGACGCTGAAGAGCGAGGCGGTGCCACCCGTCGCAGCGGCGCCGGTACCGTCACCCGCGGTGCCACCGCTCGCCGCGAAGGCGGAAACGCGGATCGTGTCGCTCGCGATGCGACCTCCGGCCAGCGCAGTCATCGTCGCGGTGCCCCCCGTCGCGCTGCCCCCGCTGCCGGCACCCGCTCCCAGCCGGCGTCCTCCGAACGCGTCGCCCAGAACCCCGATCTGCCCCGTGACCTGCAGATTGCCGCCCGAGGTGATGCTCGCCGTCCCGCCGGTCGCGTTGCCGCCGGATGCGTTTCCGATCGCCGCCGTGTCGTCCAGCCCGGTGGCCGACGCGTTGATGTTCAGGTTGCCCCCCACCGTCAGCGCGAAACCGGCGCCGGTGGTGGCGGATGCGACGCCGCCCGTGGCGGTGCTGGCCGAAAACCCGGTCGCAAGGACATCGGCGTTCCCACCGATGGAGATGTTGCCGGCCTGGGCCACGATGCTCGCGTTGCCGCCGGTGCTGGCCCCGTTCGCCCCGGCGATCAGGAAATTGCCGCGCTGCCCGGCATCTATGCGTACGTTGCCACCGATCTGCGTCGTGCCGCCGGCCAGCGCGGTCAACGACGCGATGCCCGCCGTTTGCGCCGCGGCGGAGTTGATGCCGGGCGCCGTCGCGTCGAGCGTCAGGTTGCCCCGGATCGTCAGGACGGTTCCGGCGCCGCTGGCGCCCGCCTGCACCACGGACCCGCTGCCGCCGCCGCGCAGGGATACATTGCTGCCGAAATAGGTGCTCGCGTTGACCACGGCGGACAGGTCGTCGCGCGCGCGCGCGACCAGGCCCGCGTTGAACCTGCCCCCTCCATCGAACCCGAGGTACGCCGGCGCCTGCGCAGACGGATTGGCGAACCCGCTGGAAACGGAGACGTCCGGTGTCCCCCCTACATTACGAAACCCCGCCCCCAGCACGATGAGGCCATTCTCCACCCCCACCGTGGTGGCCACGTCGAAACCGATGTCGGCCGATGCGCCGATGACCAGGGTGATCGCATCGTTCTTCGGCACGGAGACCAGATACGCGCGGCTGGGCGTCGCCACGTTCTGGAAGCGGGTGGTGCCCAGATGCTGCAACGGGAAGCCGCCCGCCGCGCTCGACCCCACCGTCACGTTGATGTCGAACAGGCCCTGGTCGAACGTCAGGCTCGCCTGCTCGGCCGCGACATAGGCGGCGGCGCCGTTCACGTTCACCGTGCCGCGCTGGAACACGATCGGCGCCACCAGCGCCACGTAGCTGCCCGGGTTCGTCGCGTTGATCCTGGCCCCCGACAGGATGTTGACGATGCCGCCGCCGTTGGCCGTGCTGGTCAGGTTGAACGAGCGGGTCGATGCGATCGTGGTGCCGCCGCCCGCGGGATCGCCGGTGGACAACAGCAGGTTGCCGACGTCGAACACCGCGCCGTCCCCCAGCACGATGCCGCCGGGGCTGTAGAACCAGACGCTGCCGCCCCGCGCCGCGGCCCCCGCGGCGCTCTGCAACTGGCTGACGACATTGCCGTTGAACGCGATCGGCCGCGCGGGGTCGGCCGGCACGATCCGGTTGAGCACCGTGAAGGCCGGCCCGCCCGGGGTGCTGGTGTAGAGCGCGGTGGTGTTCGCATTCTGGAAATTGATGACGCCGCCGCCGGTCGCCGTATCCGCCGGCACCATGTCGATCACCGCGGTCGCGGAGCCGATCGTATAGACCTCCGTCCCCGGTATCGTGATGCCGCGGTCCACGGTGACGGTACCCGAGGTCACGGTCGGATTGCCGGCCAGATTGTACGATTGCTGCGCCTGCGCAGGCCCGGCGACCAGCGCGGTCGCCAGCGCGACGACGGAGCAGAGGGTCCCGGCGGATCCGCGCCGCAGCATGGTCGAACGAACGGACATCAGCGCGAACCCCACGGATAGAGCTTGGTGGTGAGCGACATCAGGAAGCGGGCGGCGCCCCGCTGCGTCTGAAGGCCGGCGCGGTTGGTCGGCACCGCCAGCGTCATGTCGAGCCGTATGCGACTGGCGAAGCTTGCCCTGACGCCGCCGCCGAGCGAGGTGAGGCGCTGCGGATTGCCCGGCGTGTTCCGGTTCCACACCCAGGCGCTGTCGACGAAGGTGAACGGCTGCAGCGACAGGTCGGTCCGCGCGAAGGGCGCGACCCGGTTCACCCGCAGCTCCGCCGACGCGCCCGCTCCGCTGTCGCCGATGATCGTGCCCGGGTCGTAGCCGCGCCCGATCGTGTACGTGCCGGCGGCATATTCCTCGAAGCTGAGGAGCGGATCGAACGCATATTGCACGCGCGGCGCCAGCGAGAAGGTGACCCTCGGCGTCAGCGCCACCTCTCCCAATGCGCCGGCGCGGATCAGCGTCCCCTCCGGATCGCCGTCGCGCCGACTGGGCCCCACCGCGCCGGCGACCGCGCGCGGCGAGGCGGCGAAGATGTCGAGCCCCCGTCGCACCTCCACCGACCCCGCCAGCCGCCACCCCGGCGCCGGCCGGTCGCGCACGTCCACCGCATCGGCATCGACGCGCAGATACGCGACGCGCAGCCGGTCCCGGCTCAGCGGCGCCCCCGCGAAGCGGACCTTCTGGTTGACGTAGTCGATGCCGAGCGCACCGCGCACGTTGGCGCGCTGGCTGCGCAGGAAGGGATAGCTCGCCTCCGCTGTCGCGAACAGGGTGCGCGCGGTGAGCGCCGCCGCCGCGGGAATGTCGGGCCGCGTCCAGGCATAGGTAAACCGGCCGCTCAGCGTCAGCCCCTCGCCCCCGACCCGGACATCATGACCGAGTTGAAGGATCTGCTGCTCCTTCAGGTCGGCGGTGGAGTAGAACGCCACGGTGGTGCGATCGCCCATCCCGGTCAGGCCGTAGAATTGCCCCCGCACCTGCCCGCCGAAGCGCCCCGTATCGCGCGCGGCATAGTTCTGGAGGTTGACATCGGCCTCGAACGGCGTGCGCACCACCGTCACGTCGCCGATCAGTTCGCCCGGGGCATTGCCGGTCGGACGCAGCGCCAGCCGCACGTCATAGCCGGGCAGGTCGCGCGCCAGCAGGAGGTAGCGCTCCGCATCGAAGCGATTGAACACGGGGTCGCGCGTCAGCCGGTCGAGGTATCCCGCGATCAGCCGCTCGGCCCGTCCCGCATCGCCGCGCACCCGCACCGCCACCAGCTTCGCATAGAGCACCTGAAAGGTGACCGTGCCGTCCCGGATCGTCTGCGTCGGCACCTGGACGGCGGCCAGATAGCCCCTGCGGCGCAGCACCGTCGCCGCGGCGTCGCGGATGTCGCAGATCACGCTGACCGGCTGATCGCTGCCCAGATACGCCCGGTAGGCCGGGGCGAGATCGGCGGGCGACACGGGCCCGAGGTTGACGAAGGTCGCGTTGGTGATCGTCACGCGCGCCGCGGCATAGGCCGGGTCGGCCAGCGGACACGAGGATCGCTCGATATCGCCGTCCACGCGCAACCGCGGACGCTCCGGCGCGACCGGCGCCGCGGGCGGGGGCGTCACCTCCTCGCGGGTCGGCAGTCCCTGATTGGCAGGGGGAACCTGTTGCGCCGACGCCGGCACCGGGAGCACCGTGCCCCCCGCCACGAGCGACGCCGTGCACGCCGCGCCCAACCATGTCCCCGGCGAAATGCGCACCGCCACCATGCCCCCACCCCGATGCGGCCGTGTCGTCGTCCCCGTCCATGCCACCTGCGGACGCTCCGCGCGGGTCCGCTCCGCCCATCGAACCCCGCGTCGACCGGACTAAACGGTTAACCCCAGATGAACATACCCCGTTTGGATGAGGGCCGGCGTTTGAACTAAGGCCGGCGTCACGCCGAGTTGCTCCGCACGCGAACCGCCATTATATACCGACCGTTATGGAAACCTCGACCGCCACCGCCAGCAAGGGCCGCCCGCGCGAATTCTGTGTCGATCGGGCGCTGACCGCCGCACTCGGGGTGTTCTGGGCCAAGGGGTATGACGGCGCCTCCATGGCCGATCTGACCGAGGCGATGGGCATCACCAAACCCAGCCTCTACGCCGCCTTCGGCAACAAGGAGGCGCTGTTCCACAAGGCGCTCGACCTCTACGAGGCGGAGAAGCTGCAATATACGCGCGAGGCGCTGAAGCAGCCCACCGCACGCGCCGTCGCCGAGCATTTCATGCGCGGCGCGATCGACGCGCAGACGAGCAATTGCGATCCCAAGGGGTGCCTGGGCGTCATCAGCGCCACCGCGTGCGGCGCCGAGGCCGAGTCGATCAAGGCCGACGTGATCCAGCGCCGCTCATCGTCGCAGGCCGCACTGGTGGAGCGGTTCGAACAGGCCAAGCGCGAGGGCGACCTTCCCGCGCACGTCGATGTCGCCGGGCTGACGAGCTATCTCTACGCGATCCTCCAGGGCATGGCGGTGCAGGCCGGGTCGGGCGCGACGCGGGCCGACCTGACGCGCATCGTCGACACCAGCCTGTCGATGTGGCCGGGCCGGTGAAATAATCTACCGGGCGGTACAGAAAGTCGTTGACGCCGACCGTCCGGTGCTTCTATACCGATCAGTATAGAAGAGACGCCAAGCCGCGGCGCCCCGTCGCTCTCGAAGGGAGGGAGTTCATGCAACACCATCCGGTCCGTCGATCCAACACCAGGTGACCGCGCGCCCCGCACGTCCGCCTTACCCCCCGAACCGCCGTCACCCCTTCGCCCGCGCCGCGCGGCCCCGGGGTCGCTGCGTCCGTCATTCCGCGCCGCTGTCGTCGCGATCCGGATGGGATCGCGAGGCGGAGACGCGCGCACCGTCCAAGGAAGCCTGCCATGGCCTATGTCGATTTCTCCGGCGACCCGCTCCACACCGCCACCTTCCCGGTCGCCCCGCCGGCGGTCGCGGATGACGAAGGCCGCCTGACCGGGCTCGAATGGTCGGTGGTCGCGCTGGCGCGCGGCGACCGGCTGTCCTCGCTGTCGCGCCCCGGCCGCATGTCGATCGCGCTGGGCAAGGTCTTCGGCACGCGGCGTCATCCCGCGCATCTCGCCGACCCGCGGCTGGAGGCGCTGCGGCGGATGGCGGTGCTGACCTGGCACATGAGCTTCGCCGTGCCCGCCAGCGAGGTTCGCGCCTTCTTCGCGGCGGGCTTTTCCGTCGCCCAATATGAGACGATGACCGAAAGCATCGCCAGCGCGCGCATCCGCCACGGATCGCACGCGGTAAAGGGGTGATCGCGGCGGGGCCGCGCGATCAGACCACCTTGTCGAGCGTGATCGGCAGGTCGCGGACCCGCGTGCCCGTCGCGTCGTAGATCGCATTCGCGACCGCCGCGGCGACGCCGGTGATCCCGATCTCCCCGATCCCGTGCGCGCCCATCGGGGCGTGGGGATCGGGGATGTCGGTCCAGATCACGTCGATCTCGGGCACGTCGAGATGCACCGGCACGTGATATTCGGCCAGGCTGGGGTTCATGATCCGCCCGTTGCGTTCGTCGAACTGCGTCTCCTCCATCAGCGCCATGCCCAGCCCCATGATGATCCCGCCGCGGAACTGGCTGCGCGCCGTCTTGGGATTGAGGATGCGGCCGCAATCGAACGCGCCGAGGAAGCGGCTGACGCGGGTTTCGCCCGTCACCGCATTGACCCGTACCTCGCAGAACAGCGCGCTGTGCGAATGCATCGACCAGTGCATCGTCTCCAGCGGTGCAGACCCCGCCTTCGTCGCGGTGACGCTGTCGCGCTGCGCCCGGCCGAGGATCGAGGCATAGCTTTCGCGCCGCGCCGGGTCGGCGAGGCTGGCGAGGCCACCGTCGTCGCACCCGACCTCTTCGGGCGACAGGCCGGCGAGCGGCGAATCGTTGCCCGCGAGCTGGAGCAGGTCGCCGACCAGCGCGGTGTGCGCGGCGATCACCGCGGCGCCGATCGCCGCGGTCTGCTGCGATCCCCCGGCCATGATCGCGCCGGGAATGGCGCTGTCGCCATAGCCCACCGCGACGCGGTCGAGCGGCAGGCCCAGCCGCTCCGCCGCGACGATCGCGGTGGTGGTGGAGGTGCCCATCCCCATTTCCGCCGCCGCCACCTCGACCAGCGCCGTCACCGCATCGCCCTCGCGGGTCAGCGTGATGCGCGCCTCCGCGCCGGGCATCCGGTAATAGGGATAGGTGCCGGTCGCGCAGCCCACGCCGATGCGCCATTCGCCCTCCCGCCGCGTGCCGCGCGCCGGGCGATCGTTCCAGCCGAAGCGCGCCGCCCCCTCGCGCCACGCCTGCGCGATATGGCGCGAGGAGAAGGGCAGACCGTTGGTCGGGTCCTTGTCCGGTTCGTTGCGCAGCCGCAGCTCGACCGGGTCGATCCCCAGTTCCACCGCCAGCTCGTCGATCGCGGATTCGAGCGCGAAGGTGCCGACCGCCTCGCCCGGCGCGCGCATGAAGGTGTTGGCGAGCATGTTCATCCGCGTCACCTCCACCTTCAGCAGGATGTTCGGCGCGGCATAGCCCGCCTGCGTCCCCAGGATGAACGGCTCGGGCATGTTGTTGTGCGGCGTCATGACCGACAGCCCGGTGTGGATCAGCGCCTGGAACCGCCCGTCCGCATCGGCGCCGATCGCCACGCGCTGCTCGGTGAGCGTGCGCCCGCCGACGACGCGGTAGACGCCCTCGCGCGACAGGGCGATGCGCACGGGACGGCCCGCCAGCTTCGCCGCCGCCGCGCCGATCACCTGATGATCCCACAGCCCCTTGCTGCCGAACCCGCCGCCGACATAGGGCGAGGTCAGCCGCACCCGATCGGTCGCCAGCCCGAACGTATCGGCCATCGTCTGCGCCTGCTGCGTCACCATCTGGCTGGCGTCGTGGATCACCAGCTCGTCGCCGATCCAGGCGATCGTCGCCGCATGCGGCTCGATCGGATTGTGGTTGTGCCGCGGCGTGCGATAGAGGTGATCGACCTTGTGCGGCGCCGCCGCGAAGGCCGCCTCGGCATCGCCGATCTCGTTCAGCAGCGGCTGACCCATGAACAGCCCCTGCTCGATACCGTTCGCCCTGGCGCCCGCGAGCGAGGTGGTCGACTCCTCCGCGGCGTAGGTCACGCGCAGCAGCGAGACGGCGTGATCGGCCTGTTCCTGCGTCTCGGCCAGCACGCACGCGATCGGCTGCCCGTTCCAGTGGATGCGATCGTCCTGCAGGATCGGCAGGTCGGCCGGCCCCACGGCGGACGGTGACGAGCCGAACACCGGCGGCGTCGCCATGCGCGGCGCGTTCCGGTGCGTCATCACCAGCACCACGCCGGGCGCCGCCTCCGCCGCCGCGGCATCGATCGTCGCGATCCGCCCGCGCGCGATGGTCGCATAGGCGAGCGCGGCATAGGTCATGTCGGGGAAGCGATGCTCCGCAGCGAACGCAGCCTCGCCCCGCACCTTCAATGCGCCGTCGAGCCGCGAGACGGGCTGCCCGATCAGTCCATGCTTGCGCGCGATCAGCGGGTCGGGGACGCCGCCGGGGATCCAGCTGTCGGGCGCCAGCGGCACCAGCTTCGTCATGGCGCCCTGTACCAGCTCCTGTACCAGGCCCTGCGCTGCCTGTTTGGCGCTGTCGATGATGCTCATGCCGCCACTCCCGTCGACAGGTCTTCCAGCACCGCGGCCAGCGTGCGCGTCGCCAGCGCCGGCTTGAACGCATTGTCGCGCAGCGGGCGCGCGTCCGCGAACTCCGCCGCCGCGGCGTCGAGGAACGCCTGACGCGTCGCCGCCGCGCCGAGCAGCGCCGCCTCCGCCGTCGCGGCGCGCCACGGCTTGTGCGCGACGCCGCCGAACGCGATGCGGACGTGCCGGATGCGATCGCCCTCCAGCTCCAGCACCGCCGCGACCGACACCAGCGCGAAGGCATAGCTCGCCCGGTCGCGCACCTTGCGATAGGTCGACCGCGCGCCGTCGGGCAGCGGCGGCAGCGCGACGGCCGTCACGAGCTCGCCGGGGTCGAGGTGGGTGTCGCGATCGGGCCGGTCGCCGGGCAGGCGATGGAGATCGGCGAAGGGGATAGTCCGCGCGCCGCCCGGACCCGCGACATGGACCGTCGCGTCCAGCGCGGCCAGCGCGACGCACATGTCCGACGGATGGGTCGCCACGCACGCGTCCGACGCGCCCAGGACCGCGTGGATGCGGTTGAACCCCTCGCGCGCATCGCATCCTGCGCCCGGCTCCCGCTTGTTGCAGCGCGATCCGTCGGTGTCGTAGAAATAGGTGCAGCGCGTGCGTTGCAGCAGGTTGCCGCCCACCGTCGCCATGTTGCGGATCTGCGCCGACGCGCCGGCCAGGATCGCGCGCGACAGCAGCGGGTAGCGCGCGCGTACCGCGGGATGCTCGGCCAGCGCGGTGTTGCGGACCGCGGCGCCGATCGTCAGCCCCCCGTCCGCCGTCTCCCCGATCGCGGCGGGCAGCGTGCTGACGTCGACCAGCCGCGCCGGCCGCGCGACCGTCTCGCGCATCAGGTCGACCAGATTGGTACCGCCGCCCAGATAGGCGGTACCGGCGACCGCGCCCTGCCGCAGCGCGTCGGCGGTATCCGCGGCGCGGGCGTAATCGAACGGCGTCATGCCGATGCCTCCGCCGCGAAGGTTGCCCGGATGGCGTCCACGATCCCGTTGTGCGCGCCGCAGCGACACAGATTGCCGCTCATCCGCTCCTGTATCTCCTCGCGCGTCCACGACGCCCGCCCCGACAGATCGGCGCTGACGTGGCTCGGCACCCCGCGCTCCAGCTCGCCGGCCATGCCGATCGCCGAGCAGATCTGCCCGGGCGTGCAATAGCCGCACTGGAAGCCGTCGTGCTCGACGAAGGCGGCCTGCAACGGGTGCAGCGCATCGCCGTCGGCCAGCCCCTCGATCGTCGTGATCGCACGCCCGTCGTACTGCACCGCGAGCGCGAGGCAGGACAGGATCCGCTCGCCGTCCACCAGCACGGTACAGGCGCCGCACGCGCCCTGGTTGCAGCCCTTCTTCGTGCCGGTCAGGTGCAGGTTCTCGCGCAGGTGATCGAGCAGCGAAACGCGTGGGTCGGCCGGGGCGTCCGCCTGCTTCCCGTTCACAATCAGCGGCATGGAAGGTCCCTTCGCGCGTGGCTTCAACCGGATGGATAGCAGGTCAAACGAACGCGGGCCATCCGGGTACCACGCCGCGCGCCGCCGTCGCCGCGCGCATTTTCGCTGTGCAAACACGCCGCGACACGGCATTTCGTCGCCGGGGCGGATACGGGGGGAACGGAACATGCGCGACGACGATGGCGATCCCGGGCGTCATATCCCGGCGCGCTACACCGCGAACGCGATCGACATGCTGGTCGCGGTGCATCGCACGCATGTGACGCTGAGCCAGATGGCGGACCAGAAGGCGAGCATCCTGATGGGGGCGACCTTCGTCATCTTCACGATCGCGATCGGCCAGAGCAACGGCGGCGGCACGCCGCTGCCCCTGCTGATCCTGGGCGCGTTCGCGTTCTTCGCGGCGGTGCTCGCGGTGCTCGCGATCCTGCCGCAGGTCCGCACGATCCGCACGCCGCGCCCCAACCTGCTGTTCTTCGGCTCGTTCAGCCAGCTCGACGAAGACGAATACGTCGCCCGCCTGTGCGAGCAGATGCAGAGCGACGACACCATCTTCGCGACGATGGCGCGCGACGTGCACCAGAACGGCCGCGTGCTGCACTACAAGAAATACCGCCTGCTGGGATGGGCGTACCGCGTGTTCCTGGTCGGGCTGACGATCAGCTTCGTCACCTATGTCGGGCAGTTCGTCCTCGGGCATCAGGCCATCGTCTCCGCCGCCTTCCGCTGAGCGGCGCGAGTGACATCGCCGGCGTCAGCTGCGATACGGCCGCATGGCCTCCCCGGACGATCGCCCCGCCCCCCTCCGCCGCATCGCGATCGACCGGGGCGGCACCTTCACCGACGTGGTCGCGGAGCGCGCGGACGGGACGATCGCGATCGTCAAGCTGCTGTCGATCGATCCCGGCCGCTACGACGATGCCGCGGTGGAGGCGGTGCGGCGGCTGTCGGGCGTCACCGATGGCGCGCTGCCGCCGATCGACGTCCGGATCGGCACGACCGTCGCGACCAACGCGCTGCTCGAACGGCGCGGCGAGCCCATGGTGCTCGCGATCACGCGCGGGTTCGGCGATGCGCCGGCGATCGGCTATCAGGACCGGCCCGACATCTTCGCGCGCGCCATCCACAAGGCGCCGCCGCTCGCCGACCATGTGATCGAGATCGACGAGCGCGTCGATGTCGACGGCCGCACCATCCGCGCGCTCGACATCGCAGCGGCGGACAGCGCCTTGCGCGCCGCCTTCGACGCGGGCTTCCGCAGCGTCGCGATCGTGCTGATGCACGGCTGGCGCCATGTCGCGCACGAGGCGGCGCTGGCCGCGCTCGCCGCCCGCATCGGCTTCACGCAGGTGTCCGCCAGCCACCGCGTCTCGCCGCTGGTCCGGTTGATCGCGCGCGGCGACACGACCGCGGCGGACGCCTATCTCTCGCCGGTGCTGCGCCGCTATGTCGACGCGCTGGAGGCGGCGTTCGGCGGGGCCCCGCTGTTCATGCGCTCGTCGGGCGGGCTCGCGATGGCGCGCGACGTCAGCGGCAAGGACGCGCTGCTCTCCGGTCCCGCCGGCGGCATCGTCGGCATGGCGGCGGCGGCGGGCGCGGCCGGCGCGCCGCGGGTGATCGGCTTCGACATGGGCGGCACCTCGACCGACGTGTCGCTCTGGGCCGGCGCGTTCGAGCGGCGGCAGGAGGCGGTGATCGGGGGCGTCCGCGTCTCCGCGCCGATGCTGCGGATCGACACCGTCGCGGCGGGCGGCGGATCGATCTGCCGCTTCGACGGCGGCCGCTTCGTCGTCGGGCCGGAGTCGGCCGGCGCCGATCCCGGCCCGGCATGCTACCGCCGCGGCGGGCCGCTGACGGTCACCGACTGCAACCTGCTGCTCGGCAAGATCGTGCCCGCGCACTTTCCCGCCGTCTTCGGCCCCGGACGCGACCAGCCGCTCGACCGCGACGCGGCGCAGGCGCGCCTCGACGAGCTGCTCGATACGGTCGCCGCCGCCGGCGGCACGCGGCCCGATCCGATGGCCGCTGCCGAGGGGCTGGTCGCGATCGCGGTCGCCAGCATGGCGAATGCGATCAAGGCGGTGTCGGTCGCGCGCGGTCACGATCCCGCCAGCTACGCGCTGATGAGCTTCGGCGGGGCGGGCGGGCAGCACGCCTGCCTGGTCGCCGATGCGCTGGGCATTGCGCAGGTGCTGGCGCATCCGCTGGCCGGGGTCCTGTCCGCCTGGGGCATCGCGCTCGCCGACCGGCGCGCGGTGCGGCAGCGGACGACCGAGGCACCGCTCGCGGACGACGCCTGGCGCGCGGCGCTGGACGATCTCGCCGTGGACGCGCGCCGCGAGGTCGGCGTGGGCGCGGTCGTCGAGCGGACGGCGACGCTGCGCTACGCGCGCACCGATCAGGGGATCGACGTGGCGGTCGGCGCGGCGACGGCGATGGCGTCCGCCTTCGCCGCGGCGCACCGCGAGCGCTTCGGCTTCGTGGGCGACGACGACCTGATCGTCGAGCGCGTGCAGGTCGAGGCGGTCCTGCCGACCCCGCCGCTCGCCGCGATGCCGGTCGCCGCCGAGGCGCACCCGGCGGAGGAAACGCGGGTCACGATGGCCGGCGCGCGGCACCGGGCGCCGCTCCACCGCCGCCCGGCGCTGGGGCCCGGCGCTCTCGTCGCGGGGCCGGCGCTGATCGTCGACGACACCTCCACCGTCGCGGTCGAGCCGGGCTGGTCCGCGACCATGCTCGACGACGGCACGCTGCGCCTGACGCGATCCGCGCCCCGCACCGCCACCGCCGACACGCAGGTCGACACGCAGGTCGATCCCGTCCGCCTCGCGATCTTCGCGGGCCTGTTCATGGGGCTCGCCGAGGAGATGGGCTCCGCGCTCCAGCGCAGCGCCGCGTCGGTCAACATCCGCGAACGGCTCGATTTCTCCTGCGCGATCTTCGATGCCGACGGCCATCTGATCGCCAACGCGCCGCACATCCCGGTGCATCTGGGGTCGATGGGCGATTGCGTCCGCCACCTGATCGCCAGCCGCGCCGCGGACGGACGCGGGATGCGCGCGGGCGATGCCTATGCGGTCAACGATCCCTATCGCGGCGGCACCCATCTGCCCGACATCACCGTCGTCCAGCCCGTCTTCGCCGGCGGCGCGACGCCTGCCTTCTTCGTCGCGGCGCGCGGGCACCATGCCGATGTCGGCGGCACCAGTCCCGGCTCGATGCCCGCCGACAGCCGCAGCCTGCGCGACGAAGGCGTCGTGCTGGACGACATCCTCGTCATGGCGCAGGGGCGGCTGCGCGATGCGGAGCTGCGCGCGCTCTTCGCCGCCGGCCCGCACCCGGCGCGCAACATCGACCAGAACATGGCCGATCTCGCCGCGCAGCTCGCCGCCTGCGCCCACGGCGTTTCGGGGCTGGAGCGGCTGGTGGAGGAACAGGGCCTCGCGGTCGTGTCCGGCTATATGGAGCATGTGCAGGCGCATGCGGAGATGCTGGCGCGCCGCGCGATCCGCGATCTGTCGGACGGCACCTTCGCCTATCCGACCGACGACGGCGCGGTGGTGCGCGTCGCGGTGCGGGTCGACGCGGCGGCGGGCGCGCTGACCGTGGACTTCACCGGCACCAGCGCGCAGCGCCCCGGCAATACCAACGCGCCGCTCGCGGTGACCCGCGCGGCGGTGCTCTACGTGCTCCGCACCCTGGTCGCGTCGGACACGCCGCTCAACGACGGCTTCCTGCGCCCGGTGACGCTGGTCGTGCCGCCGGGCTCGATGCTCAACCCCCGCTTCCCCGCCGCGGTCGTCGCCGGCAACGTCGAGACGAGCCAGGTCGTCACCGATGCGCTGATGGGCGCGCTCGGCGCGATGGCGGCGTCGCAGGGGACGATGAACAACTTCACCTTCGGCGACGCGGCGCGCCAATATTACGAGACGATCGCGGGCGGCGCGGGGGCGGGGGCGGGGTTCGCGGGGGCCAGCGCGGTGCAGACGCACATGACGAACAGCCGGCTGACCGACCCGGAGGTGCTGGAAACGCGCTTCCCCGTGCTGCTGGAGGAATTCTCGATCCGCCGCGGCTCGGGCGGCGCGGGGGAATGGCGCGGCGGCGACGGCGCGACGCGGCGCCTGCGCTTCCTCGCGCCGATGCGCGCCAATATCCTGTCGAACCACCGCCGCATCGCGCCCTTCGGCCTGGCGGGCGGGGGCGACGGCGCGCCCGGCGCGAACAGGATCGAGCGCGCCGATGGCGGCGTCGAAACGCTGGGGTCGGTCGCCTCCGCGGACATGGCGCCGGGCGACGTCTTCGTGATCGAGACGCCGGGCGGCGGCGGCTACGGGACGGCGCGCTGATGCTCGTCCTGTCGGGCGTCGCGGTGATCGCGCTGGGGTTCCTGCTGCGGTTCAACCCGCTGCTGGTGATCGTCGTCGCGGCGCTGGCGACCGGGCTGGCGGCGGGGCTCGACCCGCTCGCCGTGCTGGCGCGCTTCGGCCACGCCTTCAACGAAACGCGCTACGTCACCGCCATCTACATGGTGCTGCCCGTGATCGGGCTGCTGGAGCGCGGCGGGTTGCAGGCGCGGGCGCGCGCGCTCGTCGCCGGACTGCGCGGACTGACCGTCGGGCGGCTGCTGGCGGGGTATCTGCTGTTCCGCCAGATCGCGGCCGCGCTCGGCCTCACCGCGATCGCCGGGCCCGCCCAGACGGTGCGCCCGCTCGTCGCGCCGATGGCGGAGGCCGCGGCGGAGCGACAGGGGGCCGCGGCGCCGGAGCAGGTGCGCGCGCTCGCCGCGGCGACGGACAATATCGGCCTGTTCTTCGGCGAGGACATCTTCATCGCGATCGGCTCGATCCTGCTGATGAAGGGCGTTCTGGACGGCTACGGCATCCATATCGAGCCGTTCCACCTGTCGGTCTGGGCGATCCCCACCGCGGTCGCCGCCTTCCTGATCCACGGTGCGCGGCTCTGGTGGCTCGACCGCCGCCTGACGCGGGGTGCGGCATGATCGGCCTCGGCTTCGTGTATCTGGTCGCGGGGGCGTTCTTCGCGGGGTGCGCGGTGCTCGGCATCGTCGACCGGCGCTGGGCCAATGCGCTGTTCCATGCGCTGCTGGCGCTGTCCTTCTTCGCCGGCGACCGGATCGGCGATGTCGGCAACGGCGTCCTCGTGCTGGCGCTGGTCGCGACCGCCACCTCGGGCCGGATGCGGCGCGGGGAGCCGGCCGCGGCCGATGCGCCGAAAGGGCCGCTCCTGATCCTGGCGCTCGTCATCCCCGCCGCCGCGCTGGGGGGCACGCTGCTGTTCAAGCAAATGCCGACGCTGATCGATCCGAAGCAGGCGACGCTGGTCGCGCTGGCGATGGGCGTGCTGCTGGCGCTCGCGCTGTGCCACCGGGTCCTGCGCGCGCCGCCGCTCGCGGGCATCCGCGCCGGGCGACGGCTGCTCGACGAGATCGGCTGGGCGGCGGTGATGCCGCAACTGCTCGCCAGCCTGGGCGCGGTGTTCGCGCTCGCCGGCGTGGGCGACGTCGTCGGGGGGCTGGCGGGCGCGGCGATCCCGGCGGGCAGCGTGCTGGGCGCGGTGCTCGTCTATGCGCTGGGCATGGCGCTGTTCACCATCGTGATGGGCAATGCCTTCGCCGCCTTCCCGGTCATGGCGGCGGGGGTCGGCATCCCGCTGCTGGTGCGGCAGTTCGGCGGCGACCCGGCGCCGGTTGCCGCGATCGGCATGCTCGCTGGGTTCTGCGGCACGCTGCTGACGCCGATGGCGGCGAACTTCAACATCGTGCCGGCCGCGCTGCTGGAGCTGAAGGACCGCTACGGCGTCATCCGCGCGCAGGCGGCGACCGCGCTGCCGCTGCTCGGCTTCAACATCCTGCTCCTCTGGTGGGTGATACGATGACCAGCCCGACCGCCGACATGGCCGCCCGCTTCGCCGCGATCACGCTCGGCCATGTCGGGCGCGCCTATCCCTACAAGCTCGATCACGTCCTGACCGGCGCGCACGACGCGGTACCGCCGGCATCGCTCCATCCGATCTTCCACGGCAGCTTCGACTGGCACAGCTGCGTGCACGGCTGGTGGCAGCTGCTGACGCTGCGGCGGCTGTTCCCGGACCTGCCCGCCGCCGCGACGATCGCCGCGCGCGCCGATGCGATGCTGACCCCGTCCAACGTGGCGGGCGAGCTGGCCTATCTCGACCGTCCGATGAGCGCCGGGTTCGAGCGGCCCTACGGCTGGGCCTGGCTGCTCGCGCTGCATGGCGAGGCGGCACGCCACGACACCGGCTGGGGCGCGGCGCTGGCGCCGCTCGCCGCCGCCTTCGCCGCGCGGTTCGCCGGCTATCTGCCCAGGCTGACCTACCCGATCCGCGTCGGCACGCATCCCAACACCGCCTTCGCGCTGGTGCTCGCGCGGGACTGGGCGGCGGCGCACGACGCGTCGCTCGTCACGTCGATCGATCGCCACGCCCGCGCGTGGTTCGGGGCGGATCGCGGGTGCCAGGCGTGGGAGCCCTCGGGCGACGACTTCCTGTCGTCCGCGCTGACCGAGGCGCTGCTGATGAGCCGCGTGCTGCCGGCGCCGGCGTTCGCGGCCTGGTTCGACGCCTTCCTCCCCGACCTGTCGCGCGGCGAGCCTGCGACGCTGTTCGCGCCGGCGCATGTCTCAGACCGAAGCGACGGCAAGATCGCGCATCTCGACGGCCTCAACCTCAGCCGCGCATGGTGCTGGCGCTCGCTCGCCGTCGCGCTCGGCCCGGGATATCCCCACGGCGCGGCGATGACCGCGGCGGCCGACCGCCATCTCGCCGCCAGCCTGCCCCATCTCGACGACGATTACATGGGCAGCCACTGGCTCGCGACCTTCGCATTGCTGGCGACGACCGCGGACCTTGGGAGCGACTGACGCCCCGCTTCAATAGATGTCGCGGCGATAGCGACCCTCGGCGGCCAGCTCCTCCACCTGCCGGTCGCCCAGCACGTCGCGCAGCACCGCATCGACGTCCGTCGCCATCCCGACGAGGCTGCCGCAGACATAGACGGCCGCACCCCGCGCGACCCAGTCCGACAGGTCGGCGGCCCCTTCGGCGACCAGATGCTGGACATAGCGCCCGTCATCACGGTCGCGCGAGAAGGCCAGATCGGTGCGGACGAGCAGCCCCTCCTCCTGCGCGCGGGCCAGCACGTCGGCGAACGGGCGGTCGAACCGGCGCGAGCGCTCGCCGTAGAGCAGCCAGCACGCGCCGCCGCCCTGCGCCTGCCGTGCGCGCAGCTGCGCCACGAGGCCGGCGAGCCCCGTGCCGTTGCCGATCAGGATCAGCGGCGTGGCGGGATCGCGCGGGGGCGCGAAACCGGGGTTGTCGCGCACGCGCAGGCGGATGGGATCGCCGATGGCCGCGGTCCGGGTCAGCCACCCCGACCCGATGCCGGGATCGCCATCCGCGGCCGGCGTCTGCCGCACCAGCAGCTCGATCACGCCGGAGGCGTCGATCGAGGCGACCGAATAGTCGCGGTGCGCCAGCGGCAGCGCCGGCATGCTGCCATCCTCCGGCAGCACCTGGTCGCGCCACGCCTCGCGCCGGGTCGCATCCGCCACCAGCCCCGCCGCCGCGGCCCAGCGATCGACCCGCGCGGGCGCGTGCCGCGGCATCACCTCGGCGATGGCGCCGGCGGTCCAGCGGGTCGGGGCCGGCGGGCGGAGGACCACGCGGTACATCGGCGCGCCCGGGCTGCCGGGATTGACGTGGGTGCGCTCCGCCAGCGTCCAGGGGACATAGGCGGCGGGCGTCCAGTCGGGCTGGATCGCATGACCGGCGAGCGCCGCCAGCTGTTGCTGCCAGTGCCGTTCCGCATCGCGGTCGTCGCCGTCCAGCTCGACGCGGTCGAACAGCCGGCGCCCGCCGCTGGCATGGAGCCAGGCATCGACGCGCTGACCGAAGGCGCAGAAATCGGTATAATCGCGGTCGCCGAGCGCGAGGACGGCGTAATCCAGCCCCGCCAGATCGGCGGGGGCGGCCATGACCTGCGCCTCGAAGCGTCGCGCGCGGTCCGGCGCCTGCCCCTCGCCATAGGTCGACACCACGAACAGCGCGCGCGAGGCCTGGCGCAAACCGTCGGCCCGGACGTCGGCGAGCGGGCATAAGGTCGCGCCGGGGAAGGCGGCGGCGCTCAACCGGGCGAGCCGCTCGGCATGGCCGGTCTGCGATGCGTGGACGACCAGCAGCCCCGTGCCGTGCGTGCCGGTGACGGGATCGGCGCGCGCCGCGATGGCGGCCAGCGCGCGCTTCGTCCGGCGTCGGCCGAGATACAGGAGCAGCCCGGTCACGGTGAACAGCGGCATGGCCAGACTGGCGATCAGCATGACGATCCGCCCCGGCAGCCCGAAGAACTGCCCGGTGTGAAGCGCGTAGAAATTGCCCGCGACGATCTCGCCCGCGCGGCGATTGCGGTAGCGATCCGCCTTCGTCAGGGCGCCGCTGGCGGGATCGAACCGCAGCTCGTCGGTCATCCGGTCGAAGCGCGCGCCCTCCGGCAGGACCCGCATCACGACCGGCGCGTCGCCGCGGGGCAGGTTGATCGTGACCCGGTCGTAGCCCCGGCCATCGCTGCGCCGGAACGCCGCCCAGGCGGGCGCGAGCGGCAGCGTGGAGACCGCCCCCTCCCCCCGCTGCTCGCGCGCACCGCCCGGCGTGCCGGTCAGGACGTAGCGCGCGCCCTGTCGATACCAGTCGTAGGACCAGGTGAGCCCGGTCAGCGCGCTGAGCAGGTAGAACAGCACCACCCAGCCGCCGACGACGGCATGCAGCGCGCGGTAGAGATGGCGACCGCTCCTGCGCAGGTCGAGGACGAACCACGACCGCCAGTCGAGCGCGCGCCGCGGCCAGCGCAGGTAGAGGCCGGACAGCGCGAAGAAGATCAGCGCCAGCGCCGAGAAGCCGGTGATCTGGCGGCCGATGCCGTTCGGCCCGCCGGGCAGCGCCAGCCAGCGGTGCAGGTCCATGACCGTGCGGAAGAAGCCGCTGGCGGTCGCATGGCCCAGGATGCGCCCGGTGCGCGGATCGACGAACACATGCTCGCCGCGCCGCTGCCCCTTGGGCGGCACCAGCGTCGCCTCCGCGGCCAGCGACGGATCGCGGTGGATCACCAGTTGCGAAACCGGCGTGCCCTGCCGCTGCCGCGACACCGCCGCGACCAGCGCGTCCGGCTCCAGCCGCGCGCCGGCCGCCGGTGCGAGCCGGACCACGCCGGGGCTGAGCGCCGCCATGATCTCGTCCTCGAAGCTCATCAGCGCGCCGGTGACGCCCATCACCGCCAGGACGAACCCGGCCGTGATGCCCAGGAACCAGTGGATCTGGAACAGGACGCGGCGGGTCATCGGGCGAACCCGGCATCGGCCGCGGCGGCGTTGCGGCGAGCAGCCGGCGCGACGGCCGGTCGGCGACCGCCGTCAGCCATTGTCCGCCCGCCATGAATCGTTCTGCCGCACGACGAGCGCCTTCCCGTTCCCCACGATGACCGCCGCTATTGCGAGCCGTTATCATAGTCAAGCATCGCGGGCGACGCCCGGCCAGGCGCGAGGACCGCAACCGCGCGCGCCTCTGCCGGCCGGCGGCGCAGCGCCCGCCGGTTGTCGCTGCCGCATCAACGCCTTACGGTGATGCAACAGCGAGAGGAGCGGGAATGGCGAAGGTGATCCGCATCGGCGGGGCGGGCGGCTTTCTGGGCGACAGTTCGGTCGCCGCGCCGCAATTGCTGCGGGCCGGCGGCCTCGACTATATCGTCCTCGACTATCTGGCGGAGGCGACGATGGCGCCGCTCGGCCAGCTGAAGCGCGCCCGCCCGGATCAGGGCTATGCCCGCGACTTCACCGAATGGGTGTGGAGGGACAATCTGCGCGAGATCAAGGCGCAGGGCGTCCGCATCGTCACCAATGCCGGCGGCGTGAACCCGCAGGCCTGCCGCGAGCGGATGGAGAGGATCGCCGCGGAAGCGGGCGTGTCGTTCCGCATCGCCATCGTCACCGGCGACGACCTGATCGCGCGCGTCCCCGACTTCGCCGCGACGGGCACGCGCGAGATGTTCGGCGGCCAGCCCTTCCCCGATCCCGAAAAGGTCTGGACCGCCAACGCCTATCTCGGCGGGGCGCCGATCGCGGCGGCGCTGGCGGCGGGGGCGGACGTCGTCATCACCGGACGCGTCGTCGACAGCGCGCTGACGCTCGGCCCGCTGATGCACGAATTCGGCTGGACCGCTCAGGATCACGACCGTCTCGCCGCGGGATCGCTGGCGGGGCACGTCATCGAATGCGGCGCGCAGGCGACCGGCGGCCTGTTCACCGACTGGGAGGCGGTCCCCGACTGGGCGCATATCGGCTATCCCGTCATCGAATGCCACGCAAACGGCGACTTCGTCGTCACCAAGCCCGCGGGTACCGGCGGGCTCGTCTGCGTCCCCGCGGTGGCCGAGCAGATCCTGTACGAGGTCGGCGACCCCCAGGGTTACGCCCTGCCCGACGTCGTCTGCGACTTCTCGCAGGTGCGCGTCGAGCCGGCGGGCGACGCGCGCGTGCGGGTGACGGGCGCGAGGGGCTATCCCCCCAGCGGGCGGCTCAAGACCTGCGTCACCTATGAAAAGGGGTTCCGCTTCATCGGCATCATGCCGGTGGTCGGGCGCGATGCCGCGCGCAAGGCGCAGCGACAGGCAGAGGCCGTGATCCTGCGCGTGGGCGAGATGCTGCGCGACCGCAACCTGCCCCCCTTGCGCGCGACCCGCGTCGAACTGCTGGGGACCGAGGCGAGCTACGGTGCGCAGGCCGACCCCGCGCTCGCCGCCACGCGCGAGGTCGTCGCGCGCATCGGTGCCGAGCATGACGACGAGGCGGCGCTCGCGCTCATGATGCGCGAGTTCGACTCCCCCACCACCTCGATGAGCGTCGGCTCGACCGGCTGGTTCGGCGCGCGTCCGACGATCTCCCCGGTGGCGCAGGTCTTCTCCTTCCTCGTCCCCGGCGACACCGTGACCGCCACGGTGTCGATCGGCGGCACGGACCACGCGGTCGCCGCCCCCGCCCCGGCGCGCCCCTTCGCCCCCGCCATGGTCGTGCCGCCGGCGGTGGACGATACCGCGCCCGTGGAAGAGGAGGACATGGTCGAGGTGCCGCTGATCCGGGTCGCCTGGGCGCGTTCGGGTGACAAGGGCGACGCCTTCAACGTCGGCGTGATCGCGCGCCGCGCGGAGGTGCTGCCGTGGATCCGCGCCGCGCTGACCCCGGACGCCGTCCGCGCCTTCTTCGCGCACGAGTTCGAGGGGGCGAGCGCGCCCGAGGTCCGGCGCTACGACCTGCCGGGGATGAACGCGATCAACCTCCACTGCATCCAGTCGCTTGGCGGCGGGCAGTTCGCCAGCCTCCGGCTCGACCCGCTCGCCAAGGGGAAGGCGCAGCAGCTGCTCGACATGCCGATCCGCCTGCCGCGGCGGCTGGTGCCGGCGCGCTGACGGACGCGGGCGGGGCCGATGACCCAGCCGCTGACGACCCCCGACGGCCGCTATATCGTGGTGCGCGGGCGGTTGTGGCGTCGCAGCGACCCGTCCCTGACGCCGGAGGCCCGCCAGGCGCTGGTCGACGAGCTGATGTCGGCCCGCCGCGCCGTCCACGCCGCCATGCGCGCGCACGACGCCGCGGCGCTGCGGCAGGCGCGGGCCCGCGTCGACGCCGCCAAGGTGGGTCTCGGCGAGCGCGGCCCCGTCTGGTGGAGCGACGGCGCCCCGGACGTTAACCGCCGCATGGCGCGCGACACCTGCTACGCGGACTGGTACGCGCGCGCCGCACGTGCATAGTGTGCCCGACAACCGGAGCAGCGACATGTCCTTCTCACTCTACGACGCGGTCATCCCCTCCAACCTGCAGATCCTGGGGGCGCTCGATCGCATCCTGGAGAAGGCCGCGGCGTTCTGCGAGGAGCGCGGGATGACCCAGGCCGAGCTGATCGACGCCCGGCTGGCCCCCGACATGCTGCCGCTCGGCTATCAGGTGAAGTCGTGCGCGTCGCATTCGATCGGCGGCGTCCACGGCACGCGCGCGGGCTCCTTCTCGCCCGACATGGGGGCATGGCCGACCGACCTGGCGGGGCTGCGCGCGATCGTCCAGGGCGCGCAGGCGGAGCTGTCCGCGCTGGACCGCGACGAGATCGATGCGCTGGCCGAGGCCGATACGCGCTTCTCGTTCGGGGAGACGCAGCTGCCGTTCACCGGCGCCAACTTCCTGCTGTCGTTCGCGCAGCCCAATTTCTATTTTCACGCCACCGCCGCCTATGCGATCCTGCGCGCGCAGGGGATGAAGCTGGGCAAGCGCGACTTCATGGGCATGCCGCGGATCAAGCAACCGGCCGGATAGCGCCAAACCCCTGATAGCGTTCGCTATCGCGCGCCAGTGCGGTTAAGCGCGCGGAATGAGTACAGCAGGCGCCGGCCAACGCAACATCGTCGTCTGGGCGGCGCTCGCCGCGAACCTGGCGATCGGCGTCGCGAAGTTCGTCGCCGCCGCCATCACCGGATCGACCGCGATGCTGACCGAGGGGATCCATTCGGTCGTCGACAGCGGCAACCAGGTCCTCCTGCTCTACGGCGAGCGCCGGGCCAGGCGCCCGCCCGATGCGCTCCACCCGTTCGGATACGGGCGCGAGCTGTATCTCTGGGCGTTCGTCGTCGCGATCCTGATCTTCGCGGTCGGCGCGGTCGTCTCGATCTACGAGGGCTGGCTCCACTGGTCCGCGCCGGAGCCGCTCGGCTCGCCGGTCGTCAATTACATCGTGCTGGCGATCGCCTTCGCGCTGGAGGGCACCTCCTGGACGATCGCGCTGCGCGAGTTCGGCGCGGCCAAGGGGGAAGCCGGCTGGTGGCAGGCGGTGAAGGATTCGAAGGACCCCGCGACCTTCACCGTCCTGTTCGAGGATTCGGCGGCGCTGGCGGGTCTGATCGTGGCCGCGGCCGGCGTATGGGCCAGCCACCATTTCGACGACCCGCGGCTCGACGGGCTGGCGTCGATGACGATCGGGGCGATCCTCGCCTTCGTGGCGATCGTCCTCGCGCGCGAGGCCAAGGGATTGCTGATCGGCGAGCGAGCGGACCCCCGGCTGGTCGACGGCATCGCCCGGATCGTGGCGGCGCACCCGGTCATTTCGGGCGTCAACCACGTCCGCACGATCCACACCGCGCCCCGGCAGGTGTTCGTCGCGATCAGCGCCGACTTCGACGACGGCGTCAGGATGGGCGACGCGGAGCAGTTCATCGAGGAGATCGAGGACCGGCTGCGTGCCTCCTTCCCGCAGCTGTCCTCGATCTACATCCGCCCCGAAAAGCGCGAACAGGCCGCCACCTTCGCCGGGGACGCGGCGGCCTGACGACCGCATCGCCGTACGGACACCGCAAAAACCCTAACCTGAATTTGCAACCGGCCGCGTGATCGCGCAGGGAAGCGCGACACAGCAGGGCGTTAGACGAAAACCATGGGGGCAAAGCGCCGGATCTTCGAGCAACTGCCGCTGCTGCGCGGGCGCCGGGTGCTGGCCTATGCGATCGCCCTGGGGCTTTCCGCGGTCGCGTGGTGGATCCGTTGGGAGCTGGACCCCGCCTTCCCGCCCGGCTTCCCCTTTCTGACGTTCTTCCCGGCCGTCATCATCTCGTCGTTCCTGTTCGGGCGCGGGCCGGGGACGATGTCCGCGCTCGTGTGCGGGCTGCTCGCCTGGTATTTCTTCATCCCGCCGGCCCGCACCTTCCACATCGACGCACGCACGCTGGTCGCGCTGGGCTTCTATGCGGGCGTCGTCGCGGTCGACATCGTCCTCGTCGATGCGATGCAGCGCGCCAACGAGCGCTCGGCGCGACTGGCCGCGGAGCAGCGCCGGCTGGCGGAGCGGACGGAGCTGCTGTTCAGCGAGCTTCAGCACCGCGTGTCGAACAACATCCAGATGGTCGGCGCGATGCTGTCGCTGCAGCAGCGCCAGGTGACCGATCAGATGGCGCGCATGGTCCTGACCGATGCCTCCACGAAGCTCCAGCTGATCGGCCGCATCCAGCGCCAGCTCTATTCGACGACCGGCGAGCAGGTGCCGCTCGACATCTTCCTGCGCGACCTGATGGCGGACCTGTTCGCCGCGGACGTCAAACCGGGCATCATCCACCGGATCGAGGCGGTGCCCGGGATCCGCCTCTCGCCCGACGCGGCGATCCCGCTCGCCCTCATCATGGCGGAGGGCATCGCCAACGCGATCGAGCACGGCTTCGCCGATCGCGACGTCGGCCATGTCGTCGTCACGCTGACCCGCGCGGGCGAGGCGATCGAGCTTTGCGTCATCGACGACGGCGCGGGCCTGCCGCCCGACTTCGATCTCCAGCGGTCGGACAGTCTGGGGCTGAAGCTGGTACGCAACCTGGCCGCGCAGATGAAGGCGCAGGTCGATATCCGGGATGGACCGTCGTCGGGCACCGTCTTGCGCCTGTCCCTGCCGGACAATGCCGGCCGGCGACGCTGAGGCGGGCGCACGCTGCGCGAACGGCTCGGCCGGGCGCGCGGACTGCGCTTCGCCAGGAAGGAGCCGATCCGGCTCGCCGGCCGCGCCGGTCCGAAACCCTCTCGACAGCATCGCCTGTCCCTTCTATCGCGATGTTATGTTATTACACTGCGAGACGATGACCTTCACGGGCGTCCATGACGATCGGTCCCGCTTCGTCGATCCGACGGCGAACGTGGCGGCGTGCCACCGCGCGCGCGCGCGACATTCGCTGCGCCCGCAGCATATCGACCCGATCACCCGCGACGTCGCGGTCGCGACGCTACGCGGGGATCTGCCGAACGCCGAGCGCCGCCTCGCCCGCGCGATCGATCCGGCACCCGTCGCCCGGCACTGACCACCCGCGGGCGGGACGTGCGGAGCGCAGGTTCGCCGCGTTCGAGCCTGCGCCACGGCATTTTCCCCGCCGCGGACCATCGCCATTCAACACAATCGCCCGCAAGGGGCGCCCGATTTGATCGATTATGTCCTGTGCGTGCGCCTAGCCTCGCTTCAACTAGAGGTGCGCAGGCATCCTTCGGATCGGCACCGCCACGGCGGTCGGGCGCATACCCGGCCGGATGGCGAGCAACCGCCGGCCGGAACTCGTCGCAGGACCGACAGGAACAACGATTTCCACAAGGGGGGAAGACCAATGCGAGCTTTTCGTTCGATCCTGATCGCAGGCGTCGCCGCTGTCGCCGTGCCTGCGCTCGCCCAGGCCCAGCAGGCCGAGACCAACGCGCCCGGCGAGGACATCGTCGTCACCGGGCTGAAGCGGCAGTATTTCGGCGACACGCCGGTCAAGGAGATTCCGCAGGCGGTCCAGTTCCTGGACGGCGACCTGCTGAAGGACCTGAACGTCACCCGGCTCGACACCGCGCTGGAGCTGGCGAGCGGCGTGTCGAAGCAAAACAATTTCGGCGGCCTGTGGGACAGTTTCGCGATCCGCGGCTTCGCGGGTGACGAGAATTTCCCCAGCGGCTTCCTGGTCAACGGCTTCAACGGCGGCCGCGGCTACGGCGGCCCGCGCGACGCCTCCAACGTGGAGCGGATCGAGGTGCTCAAGGGCCCGAACTCCGCGCTGTTCGGCCGCGGCGAGCCCGGCGGCACGATCAACATCGTCACGAAGAAGCCGACGTTCAAGACATTCGGCAGCTTCGCGATCCAGGGCGGCAGCTTCAACACCTTCCGTGTCGAGGGCGACTACAACCTCCCCGTCAGCGACGCCTTCGCGATCCGCGTCAACGGCGCGGTCGAGGATGCCGACAGCTTCCGCGACACGATCCACACCCGCCGCTACTTCCTGACGCCGTCGATGCTGCTGAAGCTCGGCGAGGGCACGATCGCCACCTACGAGATGGAATACGTCAATCAGGAGGTGCCGTTCGACCGCGGCGTCGTCGCGGTGAACGGCACGCTGGGCCTCATTCCCAATTCGCGCTTCCTGGGCAATCCCGCCGACGGCCCGATCACGGTCAAGGTGCTGGGCCACCAGCTCCAGCTGCAACAGGATCTGAGCAGCGACTGGACGCTGCTGCTGGGTGCCGGATACAAGGACACGATCTTCCGCGGCTTCTCCAGCGATCCCGAACTGGCCGCCGCGCGCCAGCAGCTGTTCGTCGACGGCCGCACGCTGTCACGCCAGCGCCGCTTCCGCGATTATTCCACCACGCACAAGACCGTGCGCGGCGAGGTGTCGGGCAAGCTCGCGACGGGATCGGTGATCCACAACATCCGCATCGGCGCGGACTGGGATCAGTTCGACATCAACTCGGTCCAGCAGCGGTTCCGCCCGACGCTGGCGGGCAATCGCTACGCGATCGACATCTTCAACCCCAATTACAACGTCGTCGCCCCCGTCCCGACCGCCGCGTTGCAGGACAATACCGAAACGCAAAAGGCCTGGGGCATCTATGCGCAGGACCAGATCGAGCTGACGCAGGCGATCAAGGTGCGGTTCGGCGGACGCTACGACGATTTCGACCAGAGCATCGTCAACCGCCTCGCCACCACCGCGACCGGGCGCAACCCGCGCAAGAGCTACACCCGGTTCAGCCCGATGGCGGGCGTCGTCGTGGAGCCGACCGACGCGCTGTCGATCTACGCCAGCTACGGTCGCGGCTTCCGCCCCAACAGCGGCCTGGGCTCCAACGACCAGCCGTTCAATCCCGAGCTGAGCAAGGCGTATGAGGTCGGTGGAAAGGTCGTCACCAGCCGCATCACCAGCACGCTGTCGCTGTTCACGATGCAGAAGACGAACATCCTGACCAACGACCCCTTCAACCCCGGCCTGTCGCGCGCGGTCGGTTCGGCGGAAAGCAAGGGCATCGAGTTCGACGCCGATGTGAAGCTGCCGATGGGCATCCAGATGCTGGCCGCCTATTCCTACATCGACGCCAACTGGACCGACGGGCTCGACCCCTCGCTGGCGATCAAGCGCGGCGACCCGCTCATCAACGTGCCCAAGCATCAGGGCAATCTGCTGCTGTTCAAGAGCTTCCCGGTCGCGGATCGCGAAGTGACGCTGGGGGCGGGCGTCAACCACGTCGGGCGGCGGCTGGGCGAGACCGGCACCCAGTTCTTCCTGCCGGCCTATACGCTGGTGCGGCTGACCGGGTCGATCGAGGTATCGCCGGGGGTGAAGCTGAACGCCGACGTCAGCAACCTCTTCAACGAGCAATATTACGCCAGCTCCTATGCGGCGCTGTGGGTCCAGCCGGGCGCGCCGCGGGCGTTCAACGTGCGCGCCACGTTCAACTTCTGACGGCCTTCGCGGACGCCCCTTTCAGGGAATCGCCGCGGACCGGGGATACAGGCCGGGACCCTTGCAAAAGGCTACGCCGTGCTCCTGCGCAGGCAGGAGCCCAGGGTCGCACGCCCCACAGGCGCTGTTCTGCCTGGCCCTGGGCTCCTGCCTGCGCAGGAGCACCGGGACGTCTTTTTTCAATGGTCCGGGTCGTTGCCGTGGTGGAGCGTGCCGGGTGACGGGCCAGGCTTTGCAGCGATCCCCGCCGGGGCGCCCGCGCGGCTTCTTCTTCTTCTTCAACGACCGGAGGCGGTGGTGAACCGTGCGTTGCTCTTCCGCCTCCATCGCTACGTCGGCCTGGCGCTCGCCCCGCTGCTGCTGCTTCAGGCGGCGACGGGCATGCTGCTGCTCTGGCATCGTCCGGCCGCGCGGCTCATCGATCCCGCCGGGATGACCAGCCGCCACCGCGGCACCGCGATCACCGCGGGCGAGGCGGTGCGCCGTTCCGAGGCCGCGCTACCGCACGCGCGCGTCGTCCGGCTCGACTGGCCCGCGACGCGCGACGACACGTTCCTCGCCCGGCTCGAAGCCCCCGGTCGCACGGCCTATGCCTCGATCGACCCCGCGGGGGGCGCGGTGCTGCGCCGCGGCGCGATCTCCGCCTTTCCGGTCGAGCTGGCGCTGGCGCTCCACCATCGCCTGCTGTCGGGGCGCATCGGCATGGCCGTCGTCCTGCTCGACGCGCTCGCGCTGCTGACGCTCGCGGGCACCGGCCTCGTCCATTGGTGGCCCCGGCGCGCGCCGCGGCTGCGCCAGCTGTCGGTCCGCTGGACCGTCGCCCCGCGACTGGTCCTGCGCCAGCTGCACCGCACCGCGGGCGTCGCGATGTCCGCAATCCTCGCCTTCAGCGCGAGCACCGGCGTGCTGCTCGTCGTGCCGGAGCTCGCCGGCGGCGCGGCGCCCCCTGCGGTCCGCGGGGCGATCGACGCCGCGACGATCGATCGCGCGGTGCTTGCGGCACGGACCGCGCTGCCCGGCGCACCGATCCACGACCTGCGCGTCACCGATAGCGCACTGATCGTCAACATCGACGCCCCGGAACAGGGCTCCCGCGCGCTGCACCGCGTCCTCGTACCGCTGCACGGCGGGGCTTTGCCCACGGTCCGGCGCGCCGGCGACGACCCGGCATGGTGGCCGACGATCCTTCCGCTTCATTCCGGTGGCACCTTTGGCAACATCGGCCGCCTGGTCCTTCTGGCCGGCGCGCTCACGCTCGCCATGCTGGCGATCTCCGGGCCGGTGATGTGGGGCCAAGCCGCCGCCAAGGCCCGTTCCCCCCGGAGGCAGACCGCATGACCTTTTACTTCACCTCCACGCCGGAGCGCGGCGCCGTCTGGCGCGCGCTGTTCGCGGCCGAGGCACCCGACCTCGCCTTCGTCACGAAGGAGGACGCGCCGCCCCCCGCCGACACCCGCTACCTCGCCGCCTGGGCGCCGACCGCCGAGCTGATCGCGCAGCTCCCCGCGCTGGAGGTGCTGTTCTCGATCGGCGCGGGCGTCGACCAGGTCGACACCTGCGTCCTTCCCGACCATGTCGCGCTGGTCCGCATGATCGAGCCGGGCCTGACGCAGGGGATGATCGAATATGGCGTCATGGCGACGCTGATGCTCCACCGCGAGATGATCGACTATCGGCTGGCGCAGCGCGACGGCCGCTGGGCACCGCGCCCGCTGGTGCCCGCCGCGCGGCGCCGCGTCGGGGTGCTCGGTCTGGGCGAACTGGGGCAGGCGGTGCTGGCGGGCCTGCGCCCCTTCGGCTTCGCCCTGTCCGGGTGGAGCCGCTCCCCCCCGCACCCTGCCCGGCGTCGCGTGCCACGCCGGCGCAGACGCGCTGCCCGGCTTCCTGGCGGCCTGCGACATCCTGATCTGCCTGCTCCCGCTGACGCAGGAGACGCGGGGCATCCTGAACCACGCCACGCTGTCGCAGCTGCCGCGCGGTGCCGCCATCGTGAACATCGCGCGGGGCGGGCATCTGGTGGCGCAGGATCTCGTCGCGCTGCTCGACGAGGGGCATCTGAGCGGCGCGGTGCTCGACGTCGCCGAGCCCGAGCCGCTGCCGCCCGAGCATCCGCTGCTGCGTCACCCCCGCATCGTCGTCACGCCCCACATCGCCAGCGCGACCAGCGCGCAAAGCGGGGCGCACGCGGTGCTCGACAACATCCGCCGGCATCGCGCCGGGCAGCCGATGCTGGGACTGGTGGCGCGCGATCGCGGCTACTGACGGTAGCGCGCCTGCGCGGTCATCGCGATCGCGCCGTCGCACCGGACCGCGCGCACCGCGCCCTCGCCGCACCGCTCCAGCACCACCGGCTGCCCCAGGAACAGCGGCGCTTCGGCACGGAACGAGAAACCCGCCAGTTCGCCGTCCCGCGCCGCCAGCCGCGCCAGCTTCGCCGCGGTCAGCGGCCCATGGACGACGAGCGCGGGATAGCCCTCGACCGCGGTCGCGTACGGATGGTCGTAGTGGATGCGGTGCCCGTTGAACGTCGCCGCGGAGAAGCGGAACAGGTTCACTTCGTCCGGCTGCCACCGCTCGCCGTCGGGCAGCGACGCCGCCGCCACCGGCATCGCGACGGGCGCGCCCTGATCGCGATAGACGTACGTCTGCCTCTCGCGCACGCGCACCACGCCCGCCTGGATCAGCGTCCGCGCGACCTCGACGAACACCAGATCGCCGGAGCGCCCCTGCTTGTGGCGTACGTCGACCACCTCGCTCTCCAGCGCCGCCTCCGCGTCGAGCGACAGCGGCGCGTCGAAGGTCATGTCCGCCGCCGCGAACATCCGCCGCGGCAGGCTAATCGCGGGCAGGAAGTCGCCCCGCCGCGGATGCCCGTCCTCCCCGATCTCGCTATCCTGCGGCATCGGCAGGAAAAACGCCCAGTGCGGCAAGGGAACGGCCGCATCCCCCGCCGCCACGCCGACCGCCAGCGCGAAGCGGCTGAGATCGCCCGCGCACAGTCGCTCCCGCTGCGTCACGCGCCGCCCCACCGCCCCGCGCCAGTCCGCCAGCGTCGCCTCGTCGATCGGCTGCATCATCCTTTCCCGCGGGCGATCGGCTCGCCCGGCGAGCCGGCGTCCCGCGCCCGCTCCCCGGCGATGACGCGATCGATCAGCAGCCGGGACCGTGCGCCCCCGGCGTCGATGTTGAGCTTGAGCAGCCGGCGACCGGGATGGTCGAGCAGATTGCGCTGCTGCTTCTCCAGCATCTCCAGATCCTCGGAGAAGATCTTCCCCTGCCCCTCGCGGATCGTCGCGGTCAGCGCCGCGTTCTCGACCGCGAACTGCCGCGCCATGCCCCAGAAATACCAGTGCGACGTCTCGGACTCCGGCGTGATGAAGTCGACCACGATGCTCGCCGCCTTGCGCTCGCGCGGTGCATCCTGGCCGCCGTTTCCGGTCAGCGCGACGCCCACCTCGATCATCACGTGGCTGGGCAGGGTGAAGCGGCAGACCTGCCAGCGGTCGACGATCGCGTCCTCCGGCAGCCCGGCGCCGCGCAGCGCCATGCGCCAGAACGGAGGCGCGCTCACCCCCTCCATCGTCCGGCTGGTGACGATCTCCTCACCCTCCACCCGCGTGCGGACCGGCGCCTCGTCGATCTCCTTCTGTCCGATGCTGGACGCATGGACATAGGTTTCGTGCGTCAGGTCCATCAGGTTGTCGACCATCAGGCGATAGTCGCAGGCGATGTGGTACATGCCGCCGCCATAGGCCCAATCGTCGCTCTCCGCCCAGGGAAGGTGATGAAGGTGAGCCGGATCGGCCCGTTCGGGATCGCCCGGCCATACCCAGACGAAGCCGTACCGCTCGATCACCGGAAAGGCGCGGATGGCGGGGAAATTGCCGACCCGCTGCCCCGGCATATTGTCCGCGCGCCCGCTGCACGCGAGCGCCAGCCCGTGATAGCCGCAGACCAGAGTATCCCCCCGCACGAAGCCGAGGGAGAGCGGCGCGCCGCGGTGCGGGCAGAAGTCCTCCAGCGCGGATACCACGCCATCCCCCCGCCGGAAGAACACCATGCGCTGGCCGCAGATCTGCCGCCCCAGCGGCTTGTCGGCGACCTCGTCGGGGGTGGCGGCGACGTACCACGCGTTGACGGGCCACGTCGCGGTTTCGGAGCCGAGGTGCGGTGCGGGCACGCGCTCGACGGTTGCGGGGGCAGCAGTCATGCGCCCGCTCGCCGCATCGGCGATTGCCCGACAGTCCGTCGACGATCTCGTACCACCGCTGCTCTCCCGTCCGGTCCCGGCCCCATTCGCCGGGTCGTTCGTTGCGTATGCCGCACTTTCCGATCAGTGGCATCATTTACCGCGAACATGGCTCCCACAAGTAGCGGACATCGTGGAGCCCGACCGGGCAGCCATGGCAGCCCCCACCGTCTGGCCGCGCAGACCGAGCGCGGACCTGTTCCCCGCCCGCGATCCCAACTCCGCCTTCTGGTCCGCATTCCCGACCCAAGCTGACGGATCGCCAATTGTACTGGACATATGGTCAGATTAGATTCATTCGATCGAGACACCGACGGTACGGCAAGGCCGCCCGCAGACGGTGCCCGCAAGCTGGAGGGGGTTACGCGGCGATGCACAAGGTTTCAGCGGAACAGGCGTCGGACATCCTGTCCCGGCCGATCCGGATCAACGGGCTGACGATCAGGAACCGCATGGTGCTGGGGCCGATGGCCGCGAACGGCCCGACCGCGGACGGTCATGCCAGCGACCAGACGATCGCCTTTCTCGAGGAGCGCGCGCGCGGCGGTGTCGGCCTCATCATCCTCGGCGGGATGGTCTCGACGCAGCGCGGCTGGGATGAATCCCGCTTCCGCCCCGTCCTGCGCACCGACAGGGACGAGTTCATACCCGCGCTGGCGAAGGCCGTGACGGCGGTCCACGCGCTGGGCGTGCCGATCATCGCGGAGATCGCCCCCGGGTTTGGTCGGATGGGCGTTCCCTCGGCCGATCGCCCGATCATCTCGGCAAGCCCGCTCAACCTCGTGATGAAGAGCTCGCCGATGATGCTCGTGCCCGGCGGCGAGATGACGACGCCGATGCCGAGGGAAGCGACGGTGGCGGAGATCAAGGGATACGAGACGGAGATGGTGGCGTCCGCCGTCAGGCTGAAGACGGCCGGGTTCGACGGGATCGAGATCGCCGCCATGATGAGCTATTTCCTCGCCTCCTTCCTGTCGCCGCGGACGAACTGGCGGACGGACGACTACGGAGGGTCGGTGGAAAACCGCGCACGGATCGTCGTCGACATGGTGCGCGCCATCCGCGAGCAGGTGGGTCCCGACTTCGTGATCGGCCTGCGGATCGCGGCGAACGATTATATGCCCGACGGACAGGGCCCCGAAGGCTTTCTGGACATCGCGCTGGAGATCGAGAAGGCGGGCATCGACTATGTCGCGCTCGTCTATGGCTGTTACGAGGCGCTCGACGTCACGCCCGACGCGGACGGCGCCAATCTGATCGAGAACGGCGAGGCGCGCTATTTTCGCGAGCGGCTGTCGGTTCCCGTCATGATGGGGGGACTGCATGATCCGACGCTTGCGGCGGCGGCGGTCGAGGAGGGGCACACCGACCTCGTCATGCTGGCCCGTCCGTTGCTGGCCGATCCCGGTTACGCCGGCAAGGTCACCGGCCGCCGGATCGAGGATATCGTGCGCTGCGACCGCAACGGGACGTGCATCAAGCGGCTGGCGACGGGGATGCCGATCCGGTGCACCAGGAACGACCGCATGGGCCGGGAGAGCCGGAAGCCCGGCGCGATCCCGCCGATCGACCGCATCCTCAAGGCGCCGATCGAGGAGATCGCGTTGAAGGCGCTCGGATCGAAGACGCTGATGAACGTCGCGGGGAAATTTATGACGACACCGGACTGATCGCACCCGGGGCGAACGGTCGCATTTTTTTAGTTCAAACGGACAATATAAAGGTGTATGACATCATCCATCGCCTGATCCCCTGCCCCGCAGGGAGACCATCAGGAACGCTGATTCACGGCACGAGGGAGATGATGCATGATCAAGCCTTGGTTGTTCGAATTTTTCCGCGCCCCCACCGAGAAGGGCGTGCTGATCCAGCAGCCGCGCCAGGGGCTTGGTCCGCAGGACGTGCAGGACCAGTTCACGGCCTATTGGGACATGTGGACCAAGGCCGAGGACCATGGGTTCGAAGGCATCTTCTTCAGCGAGCATCATTTCGGGCCCGGCTACAGCCCGTCGCCCAATCTGCTGATCGCGGCGCTGGCGCCCGTCACCAGGACGTTGCGCTTGGGCGTCATGGGCGTGGTCCTGCCCTATTACGAGCCGTGGCGCGTCATCGAAGAGATCGGGATGCTGGACCATCTGACCAACGGCCGGCTCGAGGTCGGCACCGCAAGCGGCATCCCCCCGGAAATGGCAAAGGTCGGCCTCGGGGTGCAGCAGGCGAACGAGCGCAACACCGAGGCGCAGGACCTGCTCGACTGGGTGATGACGCATCCCGGTGAACCGATCAACCACGCGGGCAAGCACTGGACGTTCAACGATCTGACGCTGGTCCCGATGCCGTTGCAGCGCCCCACGCCCAACCGCTGGACCACCGTCGTCAGCGAGGGATCGGCGCGGCGGGCGGCGCATCGCGGCACGAAGATCTGCACCGGCTTCAACTCGCTGGCGCAGATCAGGACGGTGTTCGACGGCTATCGCGAGGAAGCGGCCAAGACCGGGCTGGCGACGTCGCCCGATTCGTTCGGCCTGCGCCGGATCGTCATCGTCGACAGCGACGGCGACAAGGCGCGTGCGGTCGCGGCGAAGGTGCACGAGCAGGTCATCACCATGTTCCTGAAGCACGACGACCGCGTCAATCACGGGCCGGTGCCGGACGCGCCGCAAAAGGCGTCCGGCGGGATGCAATTGTCGACGGAGGAGTTCATCGCGGGCAACCCGGCCGAGGTCGCCGAGCAGATCGAGGCGCAGTGCGAGGCGATCGGCGCCGGCCACTTCATGGCGATGCTCGACAATCACGGCAACGTTCCCGAGAACAAGGTCGCGTTCGACCTGTTCGGACAGGAGGTCATCCCGCTGCTGCGCGGCACCGCGGCCGCGGCACCCCGCGCGATGCCCGCGGCGGTCAACGCCTGACGCGATCGCTGCCCGGCGGTAAGGGGAGCGGCGTCGCACGACCGGCGCCGCCGCCGCGACGACAGACTGGAGAGGACCATCATGGCACAGCCCACCGCCACGGCGGCGGCCGACGATTATCAACGTCTGGCCGCCGAGCAGGCGATCGTCGTCGAACGGCTCGCCGCGGACATCGGCATCCCCGCCGGCGCCCGCGTGCTCGACATCGCCTGCGGCACCGGCCACGCCGCGCTGGCGGCGGCGCGGCGCAATGCCGAGGTGGTGGGGATCGACATCGACAAGCCGTCGATCGCGCGGGCGCGGTTCCGCGCCGAAGCCGAGGGTCTGTCGGGGATCGACTTCCAGGTCGGCGATGCGCGCACCTTGCCCTATCCGGACGCGAGCTTCGACGTCGTGCTCTCGACGCTGGGCCTCGTGTTCTTTCCCGATCAGGAAGCCGCGGCAAAGGAACTGGCGCGCGTCACCCGGCCCGGCGGGAAGATCGCGCTGACCGCCTATACGACGCGGAGCATCCCGGCGCAGATGTTCGATCTCGGCCACGAACTGCAAGGTGCGCCGATCCCGGCCCATCCGCATTACGCCTGGTCCAACGGCCCCCGCGCCGCCGCGCTGCTCCATCCCTATTTTCGCGACGTGCGCGTGCGGCACGACCGCTTCGAGACCTGTTTCGCCTCGGCCGCGGCGTGGACCGATCACGTCGCGCAGTGGAATCCCAACATGCGCAAAATGCTCGCGACGAGGCCGGCGGAATTCGCCGCCCAATGGCGCGCGCGCGCGCAAGCGATCATGGAACCGCACAACCGCGCGACCGACGGCACGTTCCTGGCCGACATGGACTATGCGATCGTCACCGCGCTGCGCAGGCCGTAACGGTCGGCCGCAGCGCGGAACCTCGGGCGATCAGGCGGTGGGGACGAGGACGAAATCCCAGTCGACCCGCCAGAAGGGATTGGGCAGGCCGACACGCTTGGCCTCGGCCGCGTCGTCGACATGCTCGGTCTGCGCGATCAGCGACGATTTGACCCCGAACACCGCATCGGTCGGCAGATAGTCGCAGTCCGGCATGAAGATGTGCGTCACCACCCGGTCGTAGCCGGGCGCCGTGACGATGAAATGCAGGTGCGCCGGCCGGTTGACGCTGCGGTCTAGCGCGCGCAGCAGCTCGCCCACCGGCCCGTCGTCGGGGATCGGGTAGAAGCGCGGCTTGACGGTGCGGAACCAGTAGCGGCCGTCCGCCTCCGCGGTGAAGACGCCGCGCAGGTTGTTGGCGGGTTGCACGTCTTGCTGCTGCACGTCGTAGAAGCCGTCGTCGTTGGTCGCCCACACGTCGAGCGTGGCGCCGGGAACGGGGCGTCCCTCACCGTCGATCACACGGCCGCGCACGAGCATGGGCTCGCCCTTGCCGTCGAGGCAGATGTTCTCGCCGCTGGCATAGCGCGGCGCGTCGGGCACGTAGAAGGGGCCGAGGACGGTATTCTCGGTCGCGCCGTCCGGCCGGTGGTGGTTGATCGCGTCGACCAGCATCGACACGCCGAGGATGTCCGACAGCAGGATGAACTCCTGTCGCCAGTCGGTACAGATCTGCCCCGTCCGCGTCAGGAACTGGATCGCCGCGAGCCATTCCTCGGGCGTGACCGCCGCCTCGCGGATGCCGGCGTGGAGATGGCGGACCAGGGTCCCCAGCACCTCGGCGGTGCGCGCGTCCGCCGCCGCGCCGTTGCGGGCGGCGACCACCTCGGCCGATCGCCGCTCGTCGAAATAGGCGAGGTCCTGGTCGGACCGTGTGGGGTGCTCCGTCATGCTCGTGGGCTCCTGTGTCATGCGGCGGCCGGCGGGGCACCTTGCCAGGCCCGGCGCAGCGTCGCCTGAAGCGCGGCGCGATCGAGCGGCCGGGGATTCCAATAGGGGTTGGCCATCGCCAGGTCGACCGCCCGGTCGATACCGTCGTCCGGCATCCCCAGCCCCCGCAGCGATTGCGGCGCGCCGAGCGTCCCGGCGAGGTCGAACAAGGCGCGGGCGGGATCGTCGGTGCCGAGCGCGCGGCGAAGCGCCGCCATCGCCGGCGCTACCGCGGGACCGTTGTAGGCGAGCGCGTGCGGCAGGACGACGGCGTGCGTCTCGGCGTGGGGCAGATCGAAGCTGCCACCCAATGTGTGGCACAGCTTGTGATGCAGCGCCATGCCGACCGCGCCCAGGCAGCAGCCGCACAGCCACGCTCCGTACAGCGCCTGCGCCCGCGCCTCGCCGTCGTCCGGGTCGGCGGCGATGTCGGGGAGCGCGGCGGCGAGCGCGCGCACCCCCTCCTCCGCCATCAGGTCGATGATCGGGTTGCGGTCGCGCGCGTAGAGCGCCTCGACCGCATGGGCGATCGCATTGAGGCCGCTCGTCGCCGACAGCCCCGGCGGCAGGCCTCGGCTGAGCGCCACGTCGTAGATCACCGTTTCGGGCAGGATCCGCGGCGAGGACCGCGTCGTCTTCACGCCGTTCTCCGTCTCGCCCAGGATCGGCGTCATCTCCGATCCGGCATAGGTCGTGGGAATGACGATCTGCGGCAGGTCGGTGCGCCAGGCGATCGCCTTGCCCAGGCCGGTCGTCGATCCGCCGCCAATCGCCACCACGCCGTCGACGCCGGCGGAGCGGACGAGGGCCATCGCCTCGTCGGTGACCGTGACCGGCGTGTGCATCGCCGCGTCGGTGAAGGTGCCGGCGCAGGCGTCGGCCATCATGGCGCGGACGCGCTCCGCCTCGCCTGCCTGCGCCGCGGTGGAAAGGACGAGCACACGGTGCAGGCCGAGCCGCTCGACCTCCTCGGGCAATCGGGCGAGCGTGCCGTCGCCGAAGACGACGCGCGTCTGGAGCGGCTGATAGACGAACGCGCGCATCGTCATGCCCGCGCGGCAGCGGGGCGCGCGACGGCCGCCGCACGCCCGAGCACCGTATCGAACATTCCGGTCGCGCCGATCCCGCGTCCATCGCCGCGCCAGGCGACGATCTGGTCCGGGCGCACGAGGACGAACGGAGCAGCGTAGAGCAAGCGCGCCTCCGGCGTCGTCACGCGCACGATCGTCAGCGCGACGCCCGCGGCACCCGCCGCGTCGGCGATCGCGCGCTCCTCATCGCTCGCGTCCTGCGTGGCGATCAGCGCCCAGTCCGGACCGAGCCGGTCGTAGATACTCGCTCCATCGTCGAGCCACAGGTGCGGCAGCCGCCCGCCGGGGGACGCGCTGGGCTCGTAGACGTCCATCCGGTCCGCGGTAGGCGCGAGCCCGTCGGACAGGATGACGGGCGACGCGTCGTAGCGGCCGCCGAAGGTGATGCCGGGGATGTTGAACTCGCGACGCGCATGCGCCTCGAGATAGTCGGCCGCCGCCGCCCGCGCCGCCTCGCCCTCCGCATCGTCGCGCTCGAGCGCGGGATCGGGCACGAACTCGCCGATCGATCGCGCAAGCTGCCTTGCGAAGCCGGTGTTGCGCAACGCCAGCGGCCGGCGCTCCGCCTCGTAGCTGTCGAGCAGCGCCGGGCCACCGACGCCGCGCACCAGCGCCGCGAGCTTCCACCCCAGGTTCACCGCATCCTCCACCGCGGTGTTGTAGCCGAGGCCGCCGGCGGGCGTGAACAGGTGCGCGGCGTCGCCCCCGATCAGCACACGCCCGTCGCCGAAGCGATCGGCAACGAGCGCATGACCCGCGATCCACGTGTCGACCGACAGCAGCTCGATCGCGATCGATCGCCCCATCACCTGGTCGAACAGCCGCCGCGCCAGATCCGGGCCGACGTCCTGCGCTTCCTCGTCCGGCTTGAGCTGCGTGTGGAAGGCGAATTCGTCGACGCCGTTGACCGCCGCGACCCACGATCGCCGCTCCGTGTTGAACGCCCAGTACATCCAGGCGCGATCGTGCGGCACGGCGTCGTAAAAGCCCGGCGCGCGCAGATGGACCGCGACCATCCGACCGCCCATGAAGTCGCGCGTCACCCCGGTCTCGCCGGCAAGGCGGATGCCGAGCTCGCGCCGGACCAGGCTGCGCGCGCCGTCGCCGCCGACGAGGTAGCGCGCACGGATGCAGCGGGTGGCGCCGGTGCCGCTGTCCACCGCCACGGCATCCACGCCCGTCGCGTCCTGCGAAAAGGATTGCAGCCCGACACCGTACTCGACCGAAGCGACGCGTTCGGCATGACGGCGCAGCACCGGCTCGACGAACTTCTGCGAGACGCGGTGCGGCAGCTCGGCGGCGTTGTTCATGCCGATCGCCGCGGCCCCTTCCCTCGCCAGTTGCGCTGCGTCGCGCGATGGCGGCCGGCGGAAACGCGCCAGCTCGCGCGCGGTGTATCGGGTGAAATAGGCGATGTCGGTCGGATAATCGGCAGGCAGACCGAGCGCCCGCACCTCGTCGGCGAAGCCGAGGCGACGGAAATGCTCCATCGTGCGCGCCTGGGTGGCGTTCGCCTGCGGGTTGACCGCTGTTCCCGGCCGCGCATCGATCACCGCGGCGTCGACGCCGCGCCGTCCCAATTCGATCGCCAGCGTCAGACCGAACGGTCCGCCGCCCGCGATCAACACATCGACGCTCGCCCCGCCCGTCGTCATCGCCTGCCCTCCACCAAAATCGTCATCTCGCGCGACGGACGCCCGGCCATCCGGCTCAGCAGAGCCCCTCGTACGAGCCGCCATCGACCTGGATATTCTGTCCCGAGATGAAGCCCGCCTGCACGCTGCACAGGAAGGCGCAGGCACCGGCGAATTCCTCCGGCCTGCCGAACCGCTTCGCCGCGATCGTGTCGGCGATCTGCCGGCGCGCCTCATCGTAGCTGACGCCCTGCTCGGCGACGATGCGGTTGGCCATGAACACCTGTCGCGGGGTGTCGATCCGCTCGGGCAGGAGGTTGTTGATCGTCACGTTCTCCCGCGCCACCTCGATCGAGATCGCCTTGGAGATCGCGGTCAGCCCGGCGCGCGCGGACGTCGACAGTCCCATGAAATAGCGCGGCGACTTCACCATCGCCGAGGTGATGTTGACGATCCGGCCGAAGCGGCGCTCACGCATTCCGGGGATGAAGTGGCGGAGGAACTGGATCGCGGGGATCATGTTGGCGTTCACCGCGCCGATCAGCGCCTCCTCGTCCCAGTCGGGCAGGATGCCCGGCGGGGGTCCGGCATTGTTGTTGACGAGGATGTCGATGTCGCCCGCCGCGGCGATGATCGCCGCACGCCCTTCCTTGCTGGTCTGGTCGGCGGCGACGAAGCGGACGGTGCCGCCCTCCCCGGTCAATGCGGCGGCGGCCTTTTCCAGCTTGGCCTCGTCGCGGCCGTTCAGCAGCACCTCGACGCCCTCGCTCGCGAGTTGCCGGGCACAGGCGTAGCCCAGCCCCTGCGACGATCCGCACACCAACGCCCGCCGTCCGGCGATTCCCAGATCCATCTTCAGCCGTTCCCCAAAGTGAGTTGAAAGTTGACGAAGCGCCACGCGCCGTCCTCGCGCCGCAGCACCTGCGTCGCCATCCCGTCGAGCACGCGCGGTCCATCGGGCGTGGTCAGGTGGTTGGTGAGCCGGCCGGTCAGGACCGCGACATCGCCGTAGCGGCGCACCCGCAACGGCCCCCGCTCGATCGCCACGAAGGCGCGGCGCGCCCCGATATGGGCGAGGATCCCAGCCTTGTCGTGGACCAGTGCGTTCGAATGGATATGGACCAGATCGTCGGCGAACAGCGCGTCGAGCGTCGCGATGTCGCCCGCGACCGTGGCCGCGCGGCGCCGATCCTCCGCCGCCAGGATCGCCGCCGTCTCCTCGTCGTGCACATCCGGCGTCCCGCGTGCGTCGGCGCCGCTCATCGGGGGGCTCCCGCCATCATCCGGCCGAACTCCTCGGGGCTGGAAGCGCGAGCGAAGGGATTCTGCTCGCGCGCCTCGACGGCCAGCGTCTCGCGGTCGAGCAGGGTGCGGCGCAGGAAGAAGGCGACGGAGTCCATGACACCGGGACTCATCCCCGGCGTGCTCGGGAATTCGTGCACCTGGGAATGGAGGTAGTGAAATTCGACCTCCGCGCCCGCGGCGACGAACGCGTTCAGGAGGTCCAGCCCGGCGGCGAGCGGCTGCATATAGTCCGCCATGCCGCCGACGATGAACGTCGTGGGAAAGTTCGGATTGACGTAACGGATCGGGCTGATCTCGCGCGCCCGGGCGACGCCGCCGCCGGCGACCAGCGCGCTGAGCGGCGGGCGTTCGAGCGCGGCGGGCGCGGCATCCAGGCGGGCAGGAGCGAAGAACGACACCACCGCCGCGACCTCGGCGCCGCCCGAATCGCCCAGCGCGCGCTCATGACCCGACCCGTCCTGCGTGCCGGCGGCAAGCAGGGCGAGATGCGCGCCGGCGGAAAAGCCGATCAGCGCGACCTTCGCCGGATCGACGCCGAGCTCGCCCGCATTCGCCTTCACCCACCGCACCGCGTCGCGGACGTCGTCCAGCTGTGCCGGAAACGGCGCCTCGCCCAGCAGGCGATATTCGGCGGCAACGGCGGTGACGCCCGCCGCGGCGAGCAGACGGGCGTAGCCGTGCATCGTCGCGCGATGGCCCATCGCCCAGCCGCCGCCGTGCAACAGGATCGCCGCCACCCCGTTGGGGCGGTCGGGCGCGAAGACGTCGAGCGCCAGGTCGCGACGACCGTCGCCTGCCACCGACATCGCAGAAAAATCGGACATGATGCCTCCTTCGTGCGCGATGCCGCGGTCAGGCGCGCTCGATCGCGGCGAGCGCCTCGATCAACGCCGGCGCGGGGGTCGGATTGGGCTGGAGGCCCTTGATGCCCTGCGTCCGGCCGTCCTGCTGCTCGGGGAAATCGGCCAGCGCGGCCGCGAGCCCCTCGGGCGTCCACGGTCGCTCGCCGTTGTCGACGTGCCGCGAGACCGTCCAGCCGTCGAACAGCGTGATATCGTCCCCGACCACGCCGATGACGCGCCCGGTGAAGCGGCAGGCGGGCGAGGCGAGATACGTGGCCAGCGTCGCCGCGTGCTCGGGCGACACGCGATCGAACCCCTCGGGCACCTGGCTCATCATCTCCCCCGCGACGTGCTCGCTGATCCGCGAGCGCGCGACCGGGGCGATGCCGTTGACCCGCACGCCCAGCTCGGCGAGCTCGATCGCGCAGGAGATGGTGAAGCCCGCGACTCCCGCCTTTGCCGCCACGTACATCGGATTGCCGGGGATCGGGGTCAGGCCGACGCCGGACGACGTATTGACGATGCGGCGCCCCGCCTCCGGCCCCCGTTCGCGCCAGTGCTTCGCCGCCCAGTGACTGAGCGCGGCCGTGCCGGTGAGGTTGACCGCGATCGTCTGCTCCCAGTCGCGGCGCGACACCTGGTCGATCGAGCCGAAGCGCGCGATGCCCGCGTTGTTGACCACGATGTCGAGCCGGCCGAACGCGCGAACCGCGGCCTCGACGATGGCGGCCGCCGCGTCCCAGTCGGAAATGTCGGTCGTATCGGCGACGGCGCGCCCGCCCGCCGCGACGATCTCGGCGACCACCTGCTGGGCCGGGCCACCGTCGGCAGCACCCTCCCCGTCGAACCCCGCGCCGAGGTCGTTCACGACCACCGCCGCACCCGCCCGGGCGAGCGCGAGCGAATGCGCGCGTCCGATCCCGCGACCACCACCCGTCACGATCGCGACCTTGCCGTCCAGTAGAGCCAAGCCACCTCTCCCTCGCTACGCGCTCGCCCGGTGGCGGCGCCCTGTCCTTGTGCACCTGTTGTGCAGGTATCTTGCCCAAATGTCCAGTATTATGCCATAGCCCTTTGCGCGGGCCGGATGGACACGGACCCGCTGGGAGAGAGGGATGCGACACGCGACCACCGCGGGCGGCGGAAGATCATGCCCACCCGTGCACGGGAAGACGCGGCCGTTCGAACCGCGCGGACATCGTCCCGGATCGACGGCAATCCGCGCGCGACGTACGGACCGGACGGCACGATGAGCGACATCGTCCGCACCGCCCGCGTCAGCGGCATTGCCTGGGAAGCCACGGACGTCTTCTCCGTGACGCTGGCGGGTCTCGACGGCGACACGCTCGCGCCGTTCGACCCCGGCGCGCACATCGACATCGAACTGCCCAACGGCCTGATGCGCAGCTATTCGCTGTCGAACCCCGATGGTCGCGGGCCATATCGGCTCACGATCGCCCGCGACGCGGCCAGCACTGGGGGCTCGGCCTATGTCGCGGAGCAGCTCCGCCCGGGTCAGACCGTCCGTATCAGCGACTGGCGCAACAATTTTCCGCTCGCGGAAGGGGCGGCGCTGTCGGTCTTCATCGCCGGCGGGATCGGGGTGACGCCCTTCGTTCCGATGGCGGCGCGCCTCAACGCGCTCGGACGCCGGTGGCGCCTGCATTATTGCGTGCGGACCCGCGACCGCGCCGCGCTGCTCGGCGAACTGGAGGCGCTGGCATCGCAGGGCGCGGGCGAGATCGTACTCAACGTCGATCACGAGCCCGGCGGCGCGCTGCTCGACATCCGCGGCATCGTCGCCGCGCTCGGGCCGCAGGACCATGTCTATTGTTGCGGGCCGGCGGGGATGCTGGACGCGTTCCGCACCACCACCGCGCAGGAGGGTGTCGAGGAGGCGCGCGTCCACTTCGAATATTTCAAGAGCAACGTCGAGGTGGCGGCGGGCGGCGGATACGATCTGGTTCTTTCCAAAACAGGTCGGACGGTCAGGGTTGCGGAGGGCGCGACGATCCTGGAGACGCTGCTCGCCGCCGGTCTCGACGTCCCGTTCTCCTGCGAGGAGGGCGTGTGCGGGGCCTGCGAGACGCGCGTGCTCGCGGGCGAACCCGACCATCGCGACCTGATTCTCAGCGACGCCGAACGCCGGTCGAACGCGGTGATGATGATCTGCTGCTCCGGCGCGAAATCGCCTTCGCTCACGCTCGACCTCTGATCCGGGGATCGCCCGTCGCTGCCCCTTCATCGCATCAGGAGAAAACCGATGACCGATCTTCCCGCCCTTGCCGTCGACCGCCTGCCCGCCCATGCCGCGGACGGACCGCCGCCACGTTTCCTGCTGCTGTACGGCTCCGCGCGTCCGGGCTCGTTCAGCCATCTGCTGGCCGAGGAGGTCGCGCGCCTGTTGCGGCATCTGGGCGGCGAGACCCGCCTTTTCGACCCCGCCACGCTGCCGCCCCCGGGCAGCCCCCCCGGCGACGCGGCGACCGCCGAACTCCACGCCGCGGCGCTCTGGTCCGATGCGCAATTCTGGTGCAGCCCGGAGAATTACGGCACCGTGTCGGCGGTGCTCAAGCATCAGCTCGACAGCTGCCCGCCCGTGGTCGAGGGCCGCCCGCTGTTCGGCGGAAAGCCGCTCGCCACCGCGCAGGTGTGTGGCGCGGGCCCCAGCTTCAACACCACGATGGCGCTGGCGGCGATCGGCCGCTGGCTCGGGATGTTCGTGACGCCCTCGCTGGTCTGCGTGCCCCAGGTGCAGACACAGTTCGAGGGCGGCCGCCTGAAGGCCTCGCCGTTCTACGACCAACTCGTCGATCTGGCGGAGGAATTGTTCAAGGTGACCGTCGCGCTGCGCGCCGGGCGGGGCGCCTTGCTCGACAGGTACAGCAAGCGCGCGTGACGGCCCGAGTCGGCGTCCGGGCGGCGGATCGGCCGGCCCGGACGCCGATCGCTCCATTTTCAGGCGCGAGCAGCCGGCACCGACGCTATATTATCCATTTTGACAATTTAGCAGAAATCTGTTCCAAGGGTCACGACGGCAGATCGATCTGCCGCACCCGCTACCACGCTTTCGGACTTCGAATCGGGGTGCAGGAAGGAACTGGCCAAGCGAACAACACACGATCGTTCAGGACCAGGACCAGGGCGCAATGACCCGGTCGTTGAAAGGGAGAGGACAGGATGAATCGCTTCAAGATCCCCGCCATGTTGCTGGCCGGTACGATGCTCGGCACCACCCCGGCGCATGCGCAGGTGACCCCGGCGCCCGTGGTGCCGAGCGCGGAGGCACCTGCCCCGCAGACGACCGCACCGCCCCAGAGCACGAGCCAGGCCGACGGCATTCAGGACATCGTCGTCACGGCCTCGCGCATCAGCGACACGTCCCAGCGTACCGCGCTCGCGCTCGACGTCATCCAGCCCGAGGCGCTGACGCAGGTCACCCAGCCGCAGGACCTCACGAAGCTCGCCCCGGCGGCCCAGATCGGCAATGCGGGCGGCGCATCGCCGCTGCTGTACGTGCGCGGCGTCGGCACCTTCTCCAGCAACGCCATCACCGATTCGGCGGTGGCGGTGAATTACGACGAGATCTACCTCGGCCGGCCGACATCCTCGTTCGGCCTCTATTACGACCTGGCGCGCATCGAGCTGCTGAAGGGGCCGCAGGGCACGCTCTACGGCCGCAACGCGACCGGCGGCGCGCTCAACATCATCCCCGCGACCCCCAAGCTCGGCCTTCATGAGGGATCGGCGACGATCAGCACCGGAAACTACCAGGCGGTGAACGCTCAGGCGTACGTCAATCTTCCGCTCTCGGACAAGGCGGCGCTGCGCGTTTCCGGCATCTCCTACAGCCACGACGGCTATAATTCCGACGACACCTACACCGAAAAGGGTACCGGCGGACGCGTCCAGTTGCTGTTCCAGCCGGATGACCGGGTCACGATCCGTCTGGCCGGCGACTTTTTCCATCTGGGCGGGACGGGCCCCACCGGCACGCTGCTCTCCGCCACCAATCCGCAGACGGGCGCACTGATCCCGACCGGCTTCTCGCCCGACGTCGGTCTGTTCGACCCGCGCTCGGTCGCGTTCCTCAATTCCGCATTCGTCCCGACCGCGGGCACGGTCGCGGGTCCCGTCACCCGCCGCCCCTCCCTCGACAACATCTTCTACGGCGCCAGCGCACACGTCGATGCGGACCTCGGCTTCGCCCAGCTGGCCGTCGTCGGCGGCTGGCGGGGCGCCGAGCAGGAGGTGGTGCAGACACCGGGCGCCTTCTTCCTCCAGAACTCCGAGAAGGACGAGCAATACAGCATCGAGGCGCGGCTGAACGGGACGGTCGGGGCCTTCGACTGGCTGCTCGGCGGGCTGTATTTCACCGAGGACATCGACGACCTGCTCCGCGTCAACTTCAACGTGCTCGGCAGTTCGGGCGCGTTCAAGGCGAAGAACGAATCCACCGCGGCGTTCGGCAGGATCGTCTGGAACATCACCGACACCTTCCGCGCCTCGGGCGCCGCCCGCTATACCAAGGACGTGAAGACGATCGCCGGCACCACCACGACGGCGACGGGAATCTGCACCGCGCCCTCCCACGTCTGCCCCGATTTCCGGCGCCTGCCCGCGACCATCGACGATCTGCCCGCCGCGCTGCTGAGCATCGGCTATGTCCAGCCGCCCGGCGTCCCGGTCTATGTCGACGTGACCGGGCAGTCGAACGCGATCTACTCGCCATCCGTCATCCCGCTCGACGCGCGGACGGCACCCGACAAGGTGACCTATCGCGGCGCGGTCGAATTCGAACCCCGCTCGGGCTCGCTCCTCTATGCGAGCGTGGAGACCGGATATCGCAGCGGCGGCTTCTCGTTCTCGACGGTCCAGCCGGTCTTCGGTCCGGAAACGATCACCGCGTACACGATCGGCGCGAAGAACCGATTCCTCAACAACCGGCTCCAGTTGAACATCGAAGGCTTCTACTGGAAGTATAAGGACCAGCAGGTCACCCACAACGGCATCGGCACGAACGGCGGACTGGAGTTCGTGACCGAGAACATCGGCTCGTCCACCAACAAGGGGGTCGAGGTCGATCTGACCGCCAAGCCGTTCCGCAACACGCTGCTGAGCGCCAACGTCCAGTATCTCGACGCGCGCAACGACAGCTTCGTCTATACCGAAGTGGACACCAGTTCGCTCGGCGGATTGCCCGCCGGGACCGTCCCGCCGGCGACCCGATGCCCCTATCAGATCGTCTCGGGCAATCGCTATCGGATCGACTGTTCGGGCACGCGCGCGCTGCGGTCGCCGGAATGGACGATCAACCTCGGCGCACAACAGACGTTCGAGGTCAGCGACGATCTTCGACTGACGCTCGAAGGCAACACGCACTATCAGACCAGCAACATCGTCATGTTCGAACGGCGCGACTTCTCCGTCCAGCCCGCCTATTGGGTGACGGATCTGGCCGTCACCCTGTCGGCCGCGGACGACCAGTGGAGCCTTGCCGGCTTCGTCAACAACGTCGGCGACGAGCGGTTCTTCACCACCACCTATTACAGTTCGCTCAACGGCATCACGCAGGGGAATTATTCCCCCCCGCGCACGTACGGCGCGCGCTTATCGTTCCGTTACTGACGAAGGAGACCGTCCGCCGCGGGGGGCGGACACCGCGCAGCAAAGGGGCCGCTCCGGCAAATTCCGGAGCGGCCCCTTTCGTCCGTGCTGTGCTTCCCGGCTCAGGCCGGGATGGATGTCAGCAACGCCGCCTCATGCTCGTGGATCGTCACCGCATAGTCGAAGATGTCGTCCGCCGCCGGCTCCGGGACGAGGAAGGTGACGTGGCGCTCGACCGCGCCGGACGCGTTGAAGTTGCGGTGCACGACGCCCGGCGGGAAGATCACCAGCGTCCCCTCGCCCGCCGTGACCCGCGCCCGGCCGATGTCGATCGTCATCTCCCCCTCCAGGATGACGTACATCTGCGCGAAGGCGTGGATATGCCAGTCCGGGCTGCCCGATCCCGGCTGCACCTGGAGGATGTTCATGCGCAGCGCCTGAGAGCCGCGCGAACGGTCGGTCAGGCTCTGATAGGCGAAGCCGCCCTCGGTCCATTTGGACGGGTCGATCGCCACCACCTGCGCGGGATGATCCGCCTGTGCGCGCGCACCGTCGGGCAAGGGGGCGATCACCTCCAGCCACAGGGTCTCGCCCGCGACCCGGACGTCGGCCGGGGCGCCCGCCGGGATGACGATCAGCTCGCTCGCCCGCGCGACCGTCTCGCCTCCTGCCCCGCGCAGCGTCGCCTCGCCGATCAGCGGCAGGACGAAGCGGTCGTTCCCGGCATCGGCGCCGTCGACCGACCCCGCCCCGCGACGCAGTCGCATCGTGCAGCCGACGCCCTCCTCGGCGGCGACCAGCGTCTCGACGGGGGGGCCGGCGACGCTGCGATCGAACGGTCGGATATAGCGCATGACGAAAACTCCCTGAGCGCGACGTCAGGCGGCCGACGGATCGGCGAAGCGGACCGAAACGCCGCCCAACGTCTGGAATTGCAGATGGGCCGAGCGATGAGCGGCGGTGACGACCTGCGGCGGCGCCAGGCTTCCGGTCATGACGACCTGCCCGGCGTGCAGCTTCTCGCCGATGCGCGCCAGCCCGGCCGCCATCGCCGCGACGACGGTCAGCGGACTGCCCATCGCCTCGAACCCGGTGGCGCCGGCGCGCACCTCGCCGTCGATCGCGACCAGGCACCCCTCGGCGCGGCAGTCGAACCCGGCCGCGGGCGTGATCCGGTCCCCGAACACCACGAACCCGCCCGCCGCCTTCTGCACCGCGATCATGTGCTGGTTGCTGTATGCCCCCTCCAGCGCGCCGCGGCGCAACGGCGCGACCTCGATCGCCGGAAAGAAGCCGTCGACCGCACGAAGCACCTCCGCGGCGGTCAGGTCCGGCCCCTCCAGGTCGCGATCGAGGATCAGTGCCATCTCGCTTTCGATGAAGGCGCGGTCGCTGTCGAGCGACACCGCCTCGCCGTCGCCGCGCACCAGCGATGCCAGCAGCGTGCCGATCATCGGGCGCGGGGCATCGGGGAACATCGTGCGGATCGCGGCCGAGGTGAACGATGCCTGGTGGCCGACGATCCGATCCCCTTCGACGACCCGCCGCCGCTTGACCGCGAGCTGGAGCGCCAGCGCGCCGTCCTGCGTCAGGTCGGGTTGCAGGCGCAGGATCTCGCGATCGGGATCGCCGTCGACACCGGGCTGCTCGAGGTGACGGATCAGATCGTCGGACGTGGTCATGGCGGGACTTTCGGAGCGGTCGCGGTCAGTCGTGCGAATGGAAGGTCTGGCCCCCGTCATGGCTGTGCGCATGGCCATGGTGATGGGACGCGTGGCCGTGGTGACCGCCGGCGGCATAGTGATGCGCCAGCAGGTCGTGCCCGTAATCGCCGCCGTTGGGCGTCCGCACGATGGTGTGGACGTGGAAGCGGGCCGGGTCGGTGTTGGCGAGGAAGATGCCGCTGTGATGATCGAACTCGATCAGCGCGACGGGGCTGTGGATGCGGAAATAGAAGGGATCGACATCGTTGATCGGGCCGATCCAGGCGAAGCGGGTCCGATCGAGCTGACGCTCGATCTCGCGCAGCCGCGCCGCCGCGGGATCGTCGGGCATCGTCGCCAGGAAGATCTCAGCGAGACCGAGCAGCCGGTGTCGCTGTGCGCGCGACAGGTCCGCGACCGGCACGCCTTCATACGGGACGATGCGATTGTCCTGGAACGCGCCGCCGACCTGCCGCCCGTCGTCGGGGTGATAGCGGCCGTCGGGCTGCTCGGCGGTCAGCATCGACCCGTGGAGCACGGCGCGTGTCCGGTCGCGTTCGCCGAGCGTGCGCGCGAAGGCGAGCGCGGCCTGTTCGTGCGGTTCGAACAGCCGCCGGTTGGACGCCCCGTCCCCCACATCGGGCTCGACCCCCATGAAGATCGGCGACAGCACCATATGACCGTCGCAGAACAGGCAGTTGAGCGACAAGTGATGCCCGAACAGCTGCCACCCCCACGGCGACGCGCTGGAGGGCCGGCCGAAAATCGACAGCGTGAACGACCAGTCGTTCAGCAGGTCGGTGAGATCGTCGATCCGGCCGAGCAACAGGTTGTTGTCCATCACCGTCCGGGTGCGCCGATAACCCTCGGCCGACAGCGATTCGCGGACCAGTGCCAGCGCGCCCTCGCGCTGCGCGGGCGTCAGCGCCAGCAGCTCCAGCTGGTTCTCGCGCAGCAGCAGCGGCGTGTTGTGCCATTGCCGCCACAGGCCTGAATCGACCGGAAAGTGCACCCGCGCACGCTCCTCCGGCGCCAGCATATCGAGCCAGGCGGTCGCGCGCTCGGCGACGCGCCCCGGTGCGGGGTGGTTGCCGCGCTCGCGGACCAGGCCCGGCTCGACGTGCCCGTCGGCGGTGATGCCGCGGAACGGCTTGTCCGCGAGCCGGCTCCACATCCCGACCAGCCGTTCCAGAAACGGCGGATAGGCGGTGAGGCTCATGCGCGCCTGATTCTTGGTCAGCCGCGGCACGACGGTCGGGTCGACGTAGGGAGAATAGTCCAGCAGGCTCATCGCGCTATCTCCCGCAAACGGGCGCCGGTGACGTGGTGTCAGATCGGATAGTGGCCGGGCTGGGTTTCGATCGTGATCCAGCGCTGTTCGGTGAAGGCGTCGATCCCGGCCCTGCCGCCGAACCGGCCGTAGCCGGACGCCTTCACGCCGCCGAAGGGCATCTGCGCCTCGTCATGCACCGTCGGGCCGTTGATATGGCAGATGCCCGACTTGATCTGCCGCGCGACCCGCAGGCCGCGCGCGGCGTCGCGGGTGAAGACGGCGGCGGACAGGCCGTATTCGGTATCGTTGGCCATCTCGATCGCATGGGCCTCGTCACGCGCGCGGACGATGCCGACGACGGGGCCGAAGCTCTCGTCGCGGAACAGCTTCATCGCGGGGGTGACGTGATCGATGACGTGCGCGGGCATCAGCACGCCGTCGGCGTCGCCCCCGGTCACCTGCTTCGCGCCGCCGGCGAGCGCACCGTCGATCAGCGCGCGGACGGTCGCCACCGTCTTCAAGTCGACCACCGCGCCCAGCGGCGTCTTCCCCTCGGCGGGATCGCCGGCGGTCAGCGTCGCGGCCTTGGCGCCGAAGCGGCGGACGAAGTCGTCGGCCACCGCATCGACGACGATGATGCGCTCGGTCGACATGCAGATCTGGCCCTGGTTCATGAACGCGCCGAACGCCGCCGCCTTTACCGCCTCGTCCAGGTCGGCATCCTCCAGCACGATCAGCGGCGCCTTGCCGCCCAACTCCAGCAGGCAGGGCTTCAGATGCGCGGCCGCACGCGTCGCGATGATCTTGCCGACATGCGTGGAGCCGGTGAAGTTGATGCGGCGGACGTGCGGATTGTCGATCAGCGCGCCGACCACTGCGGGCGCATCCGCCGGCGCGTTGGTCACGATCGATACCGCGCCCGCGGGCAGCGCGCTGCCCAGCGCCTCGGCGATGATCGTGTGCGTGCGGGGGCATTGCTCGCTCGCCTTGAGCACGACGGTGTTGCCGCAGGCGAGCGGCATCGCCACCGCGCGCACCCCCAGAATGATCGGCGCGTTCCACGGCGCGATGCCGAGCAATACGCCGACCGGCTCGCGCATCGTCATCGCGATGCACCCCGGTTTGTCGGACGGGATAACCTCGCCTGCGATCTGCGTGGTCATCGCCGCCGCCTCGCGCAGCGTGTTGAGGCCGAGCATGAGGTTGAAGCGCGACCAGCCCTCGGTCGCGCCGATCTCGCTCTTCATCGCCGCGACCAGTTCGTCGCCGCGCGCGGCGAGCGCGTCGGCAGCCTTCATCAGGGCGGCGCGCCGCGCATTGGGCCCCAGCGCCGACCAGCCGGGAAAGGCCGCGGCTGCCGCGGCGCAGGCCGCGTCGGCCTCGGCCACGGGGTCGCGCCGGTCGGTGGTATCGGTTTGCGGCCGGCTCTCGTCGATCGTGCTCGCCATCATCGTCTCTCCCGTCTTTTCGCCGCCTGGCGACCGTCGCGCTTCGATGCCCGTCAGGCCGATGCCGCCGGCGCGGCGACGATCGTGGTGCGCACGCGCCCGATCCGCTCGATCTCCACCTCGACCTCGTCGCCGGGATGGAGGAATTCGGACGTCGCCATGCCGACCCCCTCCGGCGTTCCCGTCACGATCACGTCGCCCGGATACAGCGTCATCGCCTGGCTGACGTGCGCCAGCAGCTCCGGGACCGTGAAGATCATGTCGGCGGTGCTGCTGTCCTGCCTGACCGTACCGTTCACCCGGGTCGAGATGCGCAGGCCCGCGGCAGGATCGCCGACCGCATCGGCGGTCACGATCGCGCTCATCGGGCCGCTCGCGTCCGAGTTCTTGCCCAGGATCCATTGCGCCGTCTGCATCTGGTAATCGCGCGCGCTGAGATCGTTGAAGGCGAAATAGCCGAGCACCGCCGCCTTCGCCTGATCCGCCGTCGCCCGGAACAGCCGCCTGCCCACGACCGCGCCCAGTTCGGCTTCCCAATCGAACTTGTCGCCGATCGCCGGCGCGCCGTCGCCGTCCACCGCCAGCGTGTTCGCCCAACGCGCGAAGATGACGGGCACGGTGGGGATCGGCAGATTGGTCTCCTCGGCGTGGCGGCGGTAGTTGAGCCCGACGCAGATCACCCGCGCGGTGGGCGGCGCGGCGGGGCGCTGGCGCAATGCCGCCAGCGGACCCACGGACGTGCCCGTACCGGCGAGCGCCGCGTGCGGATTGCGCCAGAAGGCCGCGATCTCCCCGCGTGCGCTGACCTGGCCGTCCTCGTCCACGGTGCCGACCTGCACCGCATCATCATGTTCGAACGCAACGATCTTCATTGTTCACCTTTTCGGATGGGCGGATCGGACCGACCGGCGATCATGCGATGACGACCTCGACGAGCGAGGGGCCGGTACTGGCGAAGGCGGACATCAGCGCCGCATCGAGCTCGGACGCTGCCGTCACGCGCGTCGCCGGCACGCCGTGCCCCTGCGCGATCGCGCAGAAATCGATGCCGGGCAGCGTGCAGCCGATCGGAGCCTCCATCTCGAACACGCCGGCGAAATGGTACATCGCCTCGTAGCGCCGGTTGTTGGCGATGACGAAGGTCATCGGCAGGCCGAGCTGCGCCGCGGTCCACAGCCCCTGGATCGCGTACATCGCCGAACCGTCGCCGATATAGGCGATGACGCGCGCATCCGGCCGCCCGAGCGCCACGCCGATCGCCGCGGGCAGGCCGTGACCGAGGCCGCCGGACGCGCAGGTGTAGAAGCCGTCCGGGATCGTGATCGGCAGATAGTCGTGCATCGTCGGCCGGCTTGACGGCGCTTCCTCGACGATGACGGCGCCGGCGGGGCGCAGCCTGGCGATCTGCTGGAGCAGGTAGGAATCGGTGAACTCCGTGCCGTCCAGCACAGGTGGCGGCGCCTTGGGCGTCGGGGCATGGCGCGACACCTCGCCCGAGAAGGCCAGCAGATCGGCGATACCGCTCTTGAGGTTGGTCACCGTCGCCGTTCCGGCGGGCGCCCAATGCGCCAGCGCGGGGTCGTCCACCAGCAGGAACACGGCACTGCCGGCGGGCGTGTGCGGTCCCGCCGCCTCGGTATGATAGAGCGACAGCGGCCCTCCGAGCGCGACGATCACGTCGTGGCCGGCGAGATCGCGCACGATCGGCCCGCGTCCCGCGGTCAGGAAGCCGGCGAACAGCGGGTGATCCTCGGGAAAGCTGTTGCGCCCCGACATGGGCGACACGAACACGCGCGCCCGGTGATGTTCGGCGAGGCGGATCGCCTCGTCCCATGCCTGGTCGCGTGCCACGCCGGCCCCGACGACCAGCGCCGGATGGCGCGCCTGCGTCAGCGCCTGCGCCGCCGCCGACAGCACCTCCACGTCACCGCGGACGACCGTGCCGATCCGGCGTGCGGCGATCGGCTCCGCGGGCCGGTCCCAATCGTCGACCGGCACCGACACGAACACCGGCCCGCACGGCGGCTGCATCGCGACGTAATAGGCCCGCGCCAGCGCCGCGGGCACGTCCTCCGCGCGGGCCGGCTCGATCGCCCATTTGACGAACGGCCGGGGAAATTCGGTCGCCTGCTGCGCATAGAGGAACGGCTCGTACGGCAGGATCGAGCGCGCCTGCTGCCCCGCGGTGATGACGAGGGGCGTCTGGTTGCGGAAGGCGGTGAAGACGTTGCCGAGCGCATGGCCGAGCCCGGCGGAGGCATGGACGTTGACGAATGCGGCGTTGCGCGTCGCCTGCGCGAAGCCGTCCGCCATGCCGACCACGACGGACTCCTGCAGCCCGACGATATAGCGGAAATCGTCGGGAAAGGCGCGGAACAGCGGCAGTTCGGTCGAACCCGGGTTGCCGAAGATCGTGGTAATCCCAAGTTCGCGCAGCAGCGCGAAGGTCGCGTCGCGCACGGTGAGGCGATCGTCGCTCACGTCAGTCTCCAGCGTCCAGTATCCGACGATCGGACGGCGCGACCGGGGCCGCGCCGCCCTCCCCCTTGTCGATGCGCCGCGTCAGGCGGCAGCGGTATAGGGGATCATGCCGTGCGCGCCGATCCGCAGCACGTCGTCGGCATCCGGGCCGCGCCGCACCCCGGGGGGATCGCGCCCCTCCTGCACGTCGCGCACCGCCTCGGCGAGGCGCCGGCGCAGCATGCCCAGCGCGACGTCACCCTGCGACAGATGCTCGCGGCTGTGCGCCGGAAGCACGCCGATGCTGAACTGCGCCTCATAGTCGCCCGGCGAGCGCTGATGCTCGTCCTCCGACATCTCCCACCAGGTCTTGCCGAAATGCAGCTCGTTGAGGTTACTGCGCTGCTCGCCCTTCTTGGTGCGGAACAGCATGAAGGAGATGAAGCTCGTGTCGTCGACCGGCACGAAATAGAGCATGTCGATCAGCGTCGCGACCACCGCCATGTTCGGAACGATGGCCTCGTTCGACGCGAGGAACAGCCCGTGACCGGGAATCGGCATCGGCACGCCCTGCTTGACGCCCAGCTCGCTGCGCTCGGCGACGATCTGTCCGGCCAGGTCCTTGATATGGGCATAGGGCGGAAGGTTCGCGTCCTCCGCGTCGTGCCGCAGCAGCGGCGCACCCGTGAACTGGTCGCACGAGTGGTAATAATGCAGCCACGGCAGGTGCGGCGAGTCCATCGTGTTCTCGTAGGCCGCCAGGAAATTGAACTTGAGCGGATTGTACGGATCGTCGTTGAGCGGGCCGTAGCCCGGCTTCCAGCGCGTCTCGATATATTCGTCGTCGCCCAGATTTTCGAGATGCTCCCAGCGCGGCAGGACGGGCTTCTTGTCCGGCGGGCCCATATAGGCATAGACCAGGCCGTAGCGCTCCTCGACCGGGTACCACGGCTGGCGCACCTTCGCGCGGTTGCGGCCGCCATCGATCTCGGCGGGCTGCTCCAGGCAATTGCCCTTCACGTCGAACTTCCACCCGTGATAGCAGCAGCGGATCCCGTCCTCCTCGATCCGGCCGAAATACAGGCTGGTGCCGCGGTGGCAGCAATTCTCGTGGACCAGGCCGGGCCGGCCGCTCTTGTCGCGGAAGAGGATCAGGTTCTCACCCAGCAGCCGCACCTTTTGCGGCTTGTCGCTGCCCAGATCCTCCGACAGGGCGCACGGCTGCCAATAGCGCCGCATCAGCTCGCCCATCGGCGTGCCGGGGCCGACCTCGACCAGTTCCTGGCGGTAGGTCGCCGGCTTCATGCCATAGGCGGTTCCGGTGTCGATCTCGGCTTCCCGTACGTCCGTCATCCATCCACTCCCTTTTTCTGCGCGGCGAACCGGCGTCCGCTCCGGCCACGACGCGCCTCGTTGCCACGATGATGCTCCCACCCGGGGCGGCACGTCAAGTGATTCAGTACATTTGGTCAGTTTATCTTTGCTTGGGTCAGGTGGTAGCCCTGCGCCGCGAGGGCAGATCCGTCCGCCGCGCGTGCTATTCTTTCCGGATGGCGAAGATCGTGGCGACGGGTGAGGCGTCGGCACAGATTTTGACATCTCGACCGCGTCGCGTATCCGCGGACGACAGCATCCCGTGAGCACGGGCGCGAGGATCGAGAAGTGATGGGCGACAGGGCAAAACCAGCGAGCGAGATGCCTGCAACGGAGGGTGCGGCTCCGAAACGGCCGATCGCCCGCAAGAAGCCGATCCGCCACGCCGATGATGCTTCCCCGAAGGACGCGCCGGAGGAACTGGTCAATATCCGCCGCCGGCAGGATCGCTCGATCGCGACCCGACAGAAGATCCTGGCCAGCGGCCTGGAGGAATTTTCACAAGTGGGGTTCGGGGGGGCGACGACGCGTTCGATCGCCAAGCGGGCCGACGTTCCGCACGGACTCGTCATCTACCATTTCGAAACCAAGCTGGGCGTCTGGCAGGCCGTCGTGGAGAAGGCGGTCGCCGATCTGCACGTTCAGTTCGTCGAGACGATCGAGAAGCTGAGGGGCAGCGATCCGGAGACGATCCTGCGCACGGTCTATGGCGACTTCATCCGCACGTCGGGTAGCCGCCCCGAACTCGGCTGGCTGTTCTCGCACGAATTCGCGGATCAGTCCGAGCGTGCCGCGTGGATTCTCGATCAGGTCCGGGGCCACGACCTGACGCTGACGCTCGATCTCATCCGCGGGCTGCAGGCCGCCGGCCGGTTCATCAAGGGCGACCCGGCGCACCTGCACTTCCTGTTCATCGGCGCCGCGACCCGCGTGTTCGGACTCGCGTCGGAAATCGAGCACCACGTCGGCACGTCGCCGTTCGACCCGGCGTTCATCGAGGCGCACATCGACCTCTGCCTGCGCCTGTTCTTCCAGTCGCACGGCACGTCGTGACGGACCCGCTGCACCACCCCCGGCGGCGAACCGCCGCGACGGCATGATCGCCATTGCGCAGCATGGCGCAACGGTCTAACTTGTCCATCGAGTCAAGGTAAAGCGTGACCTGACGAGAGGACGCCCCCGCGACGGGTGTCGGCGGGGGTGAGGATGGTCGAGCCGAGCGGGAAGAGCAACGAGCTGGCGGATCGGCTGCGCGCGTTCATGGCGCAGCACGTCTACCCCAACGAGCAGCGCTATCACGAGGAGGCCGAGCGGCTGGGCCCGTGGGCGATCTATCCGGTAGTCGAGGAGCTGAAGCCGCTCGCCCGCGCCGCGGGGTTGTGGAACCTGTTCCTCCCGATCGCGGAGGTCGAGACCGGGCTCAGCAACGTCGATTATGCGCCGCTGTGCGAGATCATGGGGCGCAGCCTGTTCGCGCCGGAGATCTTCAACTGCTCCGCCCCCGACACCGGCAACATGGAAACGATCCTGCGCTACGGAACGCCGGCGCAGCAGGAACGCTGGCTGCGACCGCTGCTCGCGGGCGACATCCGCTCCGCCTTCGCGATGACCGAGCCCGAGGTCGCGTCGTCGGACGCCACCAACATCGACAGCTCGATCGTGCGCGACGGCGATCATTACGTCGTCAACGGGCGCAAATGGTACACCACCAACGCGACCAGCCCGGCCTGCGAGATCATCATCTTCATGGGCCGCAACCAGCCGGCGGGCGACGATCCCTACCGCTCGCAATCGATGATCCTGATTCCGCGCGACACGCCGGGCGTACGCGTCCTGCGCGCGCTCCCGGTGTTCGGCTTCTACGGCGTCCCCGACCGCGCGTCCGAAGTGGTGTTCGAGAACGTGCGCGTGCCCGCCGGGAACATGCTGCTGGGCGAGGGACGCGGGTTCGAGATCGCGCAGGGCCGGCTGGGGCCCGGGCGCATCCATCATTGTATGCGGCTGATCGGACTGTCGGAGCGCATCCTGGAGCGGATGTGCCGCCGCGCCGATCGGCGCAACGCGTTCGGTCGCCAGCTCGCCGAGCAGACGGTCACGCTCGAACGCATCGCGCAGGCGCGCGTGATGATCGATCAGGCACGATTGCTGACGATGAACGCCGCGTGGCGGATGGACACCGTCGGCAACAAGGAGGCGCGCCGCGAGATCGCGATGATAAAGGTCGCCGCGCCCGCGATGGCGCAACAGGTGATCGACTGGGCGATCCAGATGTTCGGCGGCGGCGGTACCAGCAACGATCACCTGCTGACCGCCGCCTTCGCGACCGCCCGCCTGCTGCGGCTCGCCGACGGTCCGGACGAGGTGCATCGCAACCAGATCGCGCGGCTGGAGATCCGCCGCCATCGCGGCACCGATCCCGCCGCGACCGGCGGGGCCGCCGAGGTCCTTTCGGTGGCGGAAGTCGAGCGGCGGACGGCGGCGGGGGCGTGGCCCCGCCCGTCCGGGCTGGCCGGTTGAGGGAGAACGGCCGGGCCGGTCGCGACGCGGCCGGGCGTGGGTGGTCTGAGAGGAGACGTGGATGCGAACCGGGGACTGCACTCTCGATGCCTGCGACGCGGGCGAAGCGGTGATGGCACGAGCCTGTCCGGAGGCGCCGGCCGAGTTCCGCGACATGCTCGCGATGTTCCGGGCGTGCGTGGACGAGGCACCGTCGCGGACCGCCGTCGCCTATTTCGACACCGCGCTCACCTACGCGCAGATCGATCGCGCGAGCGACCGGGCGGCCGTCTGGCTGATCGATCATGGCGTGGTTCGCGGCGACCGGGTGGCGATGATCCTTCAGAACATGCCGCAGAGCCTGATGGCGCTGGTCGCCGCGTGGAAGATCGGTGCGATCCCCGTGCCCGGCAATCCGGCCTATCGCGCCGCCGAACTGTCGCGCGTCTTCGCCGACTGCGCCCCGCGCGCGATCGTCTGTCTCGCCGAGAACGTGGAGACGGTGCGCATCGCCGGCGGCATGGCCGGGATCGCGCCGGCGATCCTGGTCGCATCGGCGCGCGGCCTCCAGCAGCGCCACGACGCGCGTGTCATTCCCGACGCCGAGCCGACGCCGGACCTGCCGCTGCTCGAACGGATCGTCGCCGCACCCGCGTCGCCGGCCGTCCCCGACGTGACGCTCGACGGCGACGAGATCGGCCTCATCCTCTATACCTCCGGCACGACGGGAGAGCCCAAGGGGGCGATGATCCGCCATCGCAGCCTCGCCTTCAACGGCCAGTCCATGCGCGACCTGTGCGGCCTGTCGGGCAGCTCGCGCATCCTGGGGATCGCGCCGCTCTTCCACATCACCGGGATGAGCTGTCACGTCGCGGCGGCGCTCAGCGCGCGCGCGACCCTGGTGCTGCATTATCGGGTCGAGCCCACGCTGCTGCTCGACGTCATCCGGGAACATCGCCCGACCTTCACGATCGGGGCGATCACCGCGTTCAACGCGCTGATGAACGTGCCGGGGATCGGCGCCGAGGACATGCGCGGCTTCGACCGGATCTATTCGGGCGGCGCCCCCGTCCCCCCCGCCCTGCTGGAGGAGCTCGCGCGCCGGCTCGGGGTGCGGATACACACCGCCTATGGGATGACGGAGACGACCGCGCAGACCCATATCGCGCCGTTCGGTGCGACGATCCCGGTCGATCCGCAGTCCGGATCGCTGTCGATCGGCAAGCTCACGCCGCTCACCGCCGCGCGCATCGTCGACGGTGAGGGCCGCGACGTGGCCGATGGCGAGCAGGGCGAGCTGCTGATCCGTGGCCCGCAGATCATGGCGGGCTATTGGAACAAGCCCGCCCAGACCGCCGCCGCGCTGGCGGATGGATGGATGCACACCGGAGACGTCGCGGTGCGGGATGCCGATGGCTGGTATTATCTCGTCGATCGTATCAAGGATTGCATCATCGCCAGCGGGTTCAAGGTGTGGCCGCGCGAGGTGGAGGATGCGCTCTACACGCATGGCGCGGTGCGCGAGGCGGCGGTCGTCGGCGTGCCCGACCCGTACCGCGGCGAGACCGTCAAGGCCTTCATCTCGCTTCGGCCGGGCGCCGCGGCGACGCCCGACGATCTGATCGCGCACAGCCGCACCCTGCTCGCCGCGTACAAGGTTCCCCGCGTCGTCGAGATCATGGACGAGCTGCCCAAGACGGTGACCGGCAAGATCCAGCGCCACGTGCTGCGCGAAAGCGAGAGAAGCCAAGTCTAAGTTGAACGTTTGGATTATATATGCGACGTGTCCTCCACGTACACAGGAGAGGATCATGATGGCGGACGGACAGGAAGCACAGGCGCGGATCGAGGCGCTGGAAAAGCAGGTCGAGGCACTGGCCGCCAACGAGGCCATCCGCACCTGCCTGTACCGCATCAACCGCGGGATGGACCGGATCGACCGCGATCTGCTCGCCTCGGGCTTCTTTCCCGACGCGAAGGTCCGCTGGGCGACGCCGGATGCCGTCGACTTCGCGCAATGGCTCGAAACCGCCCTCGCCGTGCAGCAGAAGACGCAGCGGGTGCAGCACCTGATCGGCAACGTCCTGATCGAGCGCGACGGCGACCGGGCGCGGGTCGAATCCTACGAGATCGGCCGGCACCTGACGCCGATGGGCGAGGACATGAAGGACCTCGTCATCGCCGCGCGCTACATCGACACGTTCGAGCAGCGGGGCGGCGAATGGCGGATCGTCCGCCGCGACAAGGTCGCCGACTGGATCCGCATCATGGAGGGCAGCGACCCCTTGTTCGAGAAGATCCCGCTCGCGGGACGGCGCGACCGCAGCGACGTCTCGTTCGAGCTGCTGGGGGCCAACGTCTTCCATTCGCTGATCTGAGCCGGGCCGGGCGGCGCCGGTCCCGCGCCGCGGCCCCCTCCCTCGCCCCCTCCCCCGCTCTCGCCCCCCGCCTTCACCCTGCCGTTCAGGCGGCGGCGATGGCATAGCCCACGCCGAACAGCACGCTGACGCAGCCGACGGCGACCCGCAGCCGTTGCGGGATGGCGGTCGACGGATGGACGCGCCGCACCACGCCGCCGACCGCCAGGATGCATCCGACCATCGACACGGCCGTCATCGCCGCGAACAGCAGCAAGGCCGGCACCCGCAGCCCCGGCGCGGCGAGCGGCAGAAGCAACAGCGTCACCCCCGCCGATCCCGCCAGACCGTGGACGACGCCGACGAGGAACGCCGCCGGAAAGCCGCGGCGCGTCGGCGGGAGGCTGGCCGGCCTGACCAGGACGACCCGCATCGCGATCAGCCGCAGACCGATCACCGCGATCAGCAGGCCGACGATCCGCTCCCAATTCTGCTGACCGGCCTCGCCCGGCTGCCATCCGGCCCATAGCGCGACCAGCCCGGCGAGCGCGAGGCTGGCCGCATGGCCCGCGCCCCAGGACGCCCCGATCAGCGCGAGTCGGCGCGGCCGCACGGTCGGTTCGCCGGCGGCAAGGCCGGTCACCGCGACGAGGTGATCGGGATCGAGCGCGTGGCGCAGCCCCAGCGCACCGGCGGTGACGAGCGTCACCAGCCCGGCGTCAATCACGACCGGGGGTCTTGCCGGGATGCACCTGCGCGTAATGCTGTCGCAGCAGGTCGCGGCCGTAATCGTTGCCGTTGGGCGTACGCACGACAGTGTGGATATGGCATTTCGCCGGTTCGGTGTTGTTCAGCCACACGCCGCTGTGGTGATCGAATTCCACCATCACGACCGGGCTCTGCACCCGATAGTAGAAGGGGTCGTCGTCTCCGTGGCCGCCGATCCAGCTCCACCAGGTGCGGTCGAGATGCGCCTCGACCTGCGCCATCTTCGCCACGAGCGGTCCCTCGGGCAGATAGGTGACGAACGCCGACACGATATCGAGCAGCGCGCGACGCTGGCGCGCGTCGAACTCGGCGGCGCAGACGCCTTCGTAGGGGACGATGCGATTGTCCTGGAACGCGCCGCCCAGGTGCCGCTGATCGCCGATGTGCAGCCGCCCCTCGGGCATCGCCGGATCGTTCATCGCCGCATAGGTCGTCGCGCGGCGCCGCTTGTCGGCGTCGAGCGAGCGCATCAGCGACAGGCCGCCCTCCTCTTCCGCGTCGAACAGGCGGAGTCCCTTGTCCGGCCCGGCATCGATGAAGTTCGGCTCGGCGCCCATGAAGGTGGGGGAGATCACCATCTGACCGCCCAGCACGAAGCAGTTGAGCACCAGATGATGGCCATAGAGACTCCAGCCCCATGGCGCGTCCGGCGAGGGCTCCCCGAACAGCAGGAAATTGTAGCTCCACTCGTTCATGATGTTGGGCAGCGCGCACAATTCGCCCAGGAAGGCGTTCGTCTTCATGCAGCCGCGCGCCTTGGCGAAGCCGTCCGCGCTGAGCGACGCCTCGATCAGCCGCAGGATCGCCGCGCGTATCGGCTCGGCGCAATCTTCCAGTCGCAGCCCGTTGGGATTGAACAGGAACTCCGGATTGCTCCAGCGTCGCCATTCCTTCGCATCGATCGGATAGCGCAATTGCCGGTTCTGGTCCGGCGAAAGGATCGAAAGCAGGTCGGCTGCGGCGCGCACCATCCCCGCCGTGGGGGCGCCCTCGTCCGCCAGCGCAAACAGCCCGCTCTCGCAATGGCCGTCGCAGGTCAGGCCGTGGAACGGCGCATCCGCGATCGCTTCCCAGCCGGAAATCATCCGCCCCGCGAACGGATGCTGGCGCATCTCCCGCCCGAAGGTGAGCGCATCCACACCGCGCCACGGCGCGAGCCGATCCGACTCGAGCGGGAACAGCAGCTCCCGGAATTCGGCGATCCTTGCCATCTTGATCCTCCCCTGCCTCTATCCGGCATCGTGCACCCGAAACCGGCCGATCCGACATTAGATTGTCCTCTTGAACAGTTTTTACGGTTGCTTCATGAGGTCCGTCAAGAAGGGCGATCGATCCGCCCGCGGAGACCCTGCCATGCCCTCATCGTTCATCCCCGTTCCCGCCGGCCGCGACGAGCGCTTCGACGCGTATCTGGCGACGCCGGACTCGCCGAACGGCGGCAGCATCGTGGTGCTGCAGGAGATATTCGGCGTGAACGGTTACATCCGGTCGGTCTGCGACGCCTTCGCCGCGGAAGGCTATTTCGCGATCGCGCCGGACCTGTTCTGGCGTCAGGAGCGACTGGTCGCGCTCGATCCGGCGGTGCCCGATCAGATGCAGCGTGCGCTCGCCCTGTCGCAGTCGCTGGATCACGGTCAGGCGGTGGCGGACGCCCTCGCCGCGGCGGCGGTGGCAAGGGAGCAGCCGGGTGCGAACGGCAAGGTGGCGGCGGTCGGCTTCTGCCTCGGCGGCAAGCTCGCCTATCTCATGGCGATGGAACCCGGGATCGACGCCGGCGTCGCTTATTACGGCGTGGCGATCCAGGCGTCGCTGGCCGACATGGGGAAGGTGACGGCGCCGCTGCTGCTGCATATCGCGGCCGACGACCATCTGTGTCCGCCCGATGCCCAGGCGGCGATCGCCGCCGCCGCTGCGGAAAATCCGAAGGTGGAAATCATCACGCACGACGGCGTCGGCCACGGCTTCGCGCGGCGCGGACCGACCTATGACGCGGTAGCCGCCGAGCGGGCCGATGCCGCGACCGCGCAGCGGCTGCGCGCCAGCCTGACCTAGACGGGATCGAGGCTGGGCAACCGGCGCCGGATCGCCCCGCGCTACTCGATCGGGTCGGCGCCGGGCGCGACGAAGATGTCGATCTCCAGCGTCGCGGCCGGATCGTGACGATATGCCGAAAAGTCGGTCCGCCCCTCCTCGCGCAGCACGTCCTCGTCGAGCACGAAATGGCCCGAATAGTATCGCGCGTCGCGCCGGAAGATGGCATAGGCGGCGTCGGCCATGATCTCCGGCTTTCGCGACCGGCGCATCAGGTCCTCGCCCCCCAGCGCGAACTCGACTGCCGCGGTGGCGATCGTGGTCCGCGGCCACAGCGCGTTGAACGCGATGCCGTCGGCGCGAAATTCCTCGGCCATGCCGAAGGTCACCATCGACATCCCGTATTTGCTGAGCGTGTACGGCAGATGCTGCGCGAACCAGTCGGCCCGCAGGGTGAGCGGCGGCGAGAGCGTGAGCACGTGCGCGTTCGGGCTCCGGCGCAGGTGCGGCACGCAGGCCCGCGACACCAAAAACGTGCCGCGCATATTGATCTGCTGGATCAGGTCGAAGCGTTTCACCTCGATCTCTTCCGATCGCGACAGGTTGATCGCGGAGGCGTTGTTGACGCAGATGTCGATGCCGCCGAAATGCTGCGCCGCCTGATCGACGGCCGCCGCGACCGCGTCGGCATCGCGGACGTCCAGGAGCAGCGGCAGCGCCCTGCCGCCGGCCGCCTCGATCGCCGCCGCCGCCGTGTGGATGGTGCCGGGCAGCTTCGGATGCGGCTCCGCCGTCTTGGCGGCGATCACGACATTGGCGCCGTCGCGCGCCGCACGCTCGGCGATCGCAAGTCCGATACCCCGGCTGCCGCCGGTGATGAAAAGCGTTCGTCCGGCCAGCGTCATCCCCGTCCCCTCTGCTGCTTGATCAAGTCTTACTATCGTGTAGGACGATTTACAATCGAGGAGGGTGTGATGATGGGATTTGTGAGGGGAACGCCGCTCCGGGCCGCCCGGCTGGCGCGCAGCGGTCGGGAAGCCGCTGGTGCGGCGTCGATGATCGCCATGGACGGCGACGCATGAGCCGCCGCCTGGCCGGGAAGAGGGCGCTCGTGACCGGCGCCGCGCAGGGACTGGGCGCCGCGATCGCGCACGCCTTCGCACGCGAGGGCGCGCGGGTGTTGCTGACCGACATCAACGAGGACGGCGCCGTCGCCGCCGCAGAGGCGATCGACGCCGAATTCGGCCCGGGCATCGCCTATGCGGCGCGCCACGACGTCACCGACGAGCACGACTGGGCGGCGGCGATCGATCGCGCGCACGCCGCGCTCGGCGGCCTTTCGGTGCTCGTCAACAATGCCGGGATCGTCCTGACCGGATCGGTCGAGGATCTCTCGCTGGCGGCATGGCGGCGCGGTACGGCAGTCAACGTCGACAGCGTCTTCCTCGGCACGAAGCTGGCGCTTCCGCTCCTGCGCGACAGCCAGCCGGCATCGATCGTCAATCTGTCGTCGATCGCGGGGCTGATCGCGGCGCACAATTTCGCGAACTACAACGCGACGAAGGCGGCGGTGTGGATGCTCACCAAGTCGGTCGCGCTCCACTGCGCACGGCAGGGCTGGGACATCCGCTGCAATTCGATCCACCCGACGTTCATCCGCACCCCCATCCTTCAGGATCTGGTCGGCGACCGCGACGAGGAGACCGTGCTGGCGAAGCTGGCGCGGCAGGTACCGCTCGGTCGCCTCGGCGATCCCGCCGATGTGGCGCACGCCGCGGTGTATCTGGCCTCGGACGAAAGCCGCTTCATGACGGGCGCCGAGCTGAAGCTCGACGGCGGCATTTCGGCGATGTGACGCGATGGGGCTTTCTCGGCGTCCGCCGGTGTGCGATCCGCCAAAAGGCAGCAGCATCGGGAACTTGTCCTGCCGACCATGACGAAGAACGAAAACAGGGGAACGGCCGAGAGGACACCGTTCGAGCAGGTCCGTCGCGGCATCCTTCGCGCGCTCTACGAGGGACGCTACGTACCCGGGCAGCGGCTGGCCGCGCCCGACCTGATGCGCGACTTCGACGTCGGACGCGGCACCGTCCGCGAGGTGTTGCAGCGCCTCGCCTCGACCGGCGTCGTCACCATCGCGGCGAACCGCGGCGCGCAGGTTCGCCGGCTCACGCGCGACGAGGTCAGCGGCATCCTCGACGTGGTGGAGGTCCTGCTGGGCCTCGCCGCGCGGGGGGCCTGCGGGGCGATGCGGGACGCCGATGTGCGGGAGGGTCTGGAACGACGCTATTCGGTCATGTCCTGCTGTGCGCCGGCGACCGAGTTCCATCGGTTCGTCGAAGCGCGCGAGGATTTCTATCGCTACCTCGTCGCGTCACCCGGCAATGCCGAATTGCAGCGTGTCTTTCCCGCGATCCAGGTCCAGATCATGCGCGTGCAGCTTCGCGCGTTCGATCGTGCCGCCGACTCGACCGACCTGTCCGACTATGTCGACCTCTTCGCGGCGATCCTGTCCGACGATCCGTCCCGCGCCGAGAGCGCCGGTCGCGCGCACGTCCGAAGGACGCTCGACCGCGTCCTCTCGCTACCCGACCGCGCCTTCGAGCCGGGCGGCGGCGCGCTCGTGGAGCGCCCCCTGCGATGATCGGACACGCCGCCTGGTGAATGGCGAAGGTGATCCGCCGGACGGGCGGAGCGGCCCAGGGTTCCAGCGATGCGAAGCATCGCCGGAACGGCGGCGTAGGGTCTTTCCATCGTTGGAAGAAGGTGAACGGCGAGCTCGACGTTGGCGAGCTGCGCCGTTTCGCGAGACAATCTCCTCAGAATCGCGCGCGGACGCCGAACTGATAGCGCGGGCCGGTATTGCGGTAGGTGATGAACTGGTTCTCGTACCGCCCGTACTTGCGGATCTTCTCGTTAAAGACGTTCACCCCGCCGACGAAGAAGGTCATCGCCGCGCCGCCGATCTCGGTGTTGTAGTTGATGCGGAAGTCGACCTGCTGGAACGGCGCGACGAAGATCGGCTCCACCGCCGCCTTGGGGTTGACCAGCGTCTCGAGGAAGCTGCCGCGCCGGCTGTACGACACGCGCGCATCGAGCGTGCCGTTGTCGAAGAACACCGCCGCATTCTGCGTGTTGCCGAGGCCCGGCAGCGCGAAAATCGTGTTGATGTTGTCCCCCGTCGAGATGCCCGCGTTCGAGCTGACGAAGTTCGCGTTGCCGCTGACGCCGAAGAAGCGCAGCGGACCGGGCAGGAAGTCGAAGGTAAGCTGCCCGCCGACCTCCACGCCCTTCACGGTCGCCTGCTCGGCATTGACGGGGCGCGAGACGAGGAAGTTGACCGTGCCCGCCGCCGCGTTGATCGCGGGATCGCCTGTCGTCACGCGGATGCCGTTCGGGACGGTGATCGTCTCCACGCTGTTGGTGGTGACGATGAAGTCCTCGACGTTCTTCCAATAGGCCGCGACGGTCAGGAAGCTGAGGGTGTTGAAATAATATTCGAACGAAGCGTCGAGGTTGGTCGAGGTGAAGGGGCGCAGCGCCGTATTGCCGCCCGAGGCGGTGAGCGAGCCGGGCCGCAGGTCGTTGAACGCGAAGCGCGGCGCGAGGTCGCTGAGCTGCGGCCGTGCGAAGGTCTGCGACGCGGCGAGCCGGACGATGATCTCCTTGCTCGGCAGGATCTTCAGATTGAAGTTGGGCAGCAGCTTGTAATAGGTGTTCGACCGGGTGACGAGCGCCGCGGCGCCCAGCGTCGGGTCGTACTGGCTGGGCGTCGTCTGGTTGAGTGCCAGCAGGGTCGACGAGCTGCCCGTCGCCTCGGTCCGCGTCCGCACCAGCCGGGCGCCGGTGTCGATGCCCCAGTCGACCGCCCCGATCGTGCCGGCGATGCTGACGTTGGCGTAACCCGAGAACGAGGTTTCGGTGACGCCGAAGCTGGCCGGCTGGCGGACACCGACATAGCCACCCTCGGTCGTGCGCAGCCGCTCCCACTGCGCCGCCGACGTGCCGGGCGGCAGCCCCTTGGCGACGTCGCGCGCCGCCAGCGCCTCCGGGCTCGACTGATAGGCGATCAGTTGATCGAGGTCGAAGGTGAAGAAGCGGCGCTGGATCCCCGAGGGCAGCCCGGACAGCGTGTCCGACAGGTCGATCGGCGTCAGCAGCGCGTTCGGCGCATCCTGGAAGAAGCCGCAGAACTGGCAGAAGGCGGCGAAGTTGGGCTGGATGAAGTCGACCCGCTTGCGATCGCGGGTATAGTTGACCCCGAAGCTGAAGGTCTTGAAGAAGCCGCCGTCCGACGGGCTGTAGCTGTTGTCGAAGCTCGCCGAATAGACGCCGTTGTCGGTATTGGCGCCGCCGGTCCCGTCACCCGTCTGGTTGCCGTATTGCGCGACGTGGAGACGATAGGCGTCGACGTTGGTGATCGCCGAGGTCAGCGCCGGGGTGAAGGTCGTGACGGGGAAGCCGCTCGTCATGTCGAAGGTGTAGCGCTGCCCCCCGGCGATCTGGCTGCTGAGGAAGCCCAGCACCGCCTGCCCGGTATTGCGGCGGCTGGCGGGATCGGCGCGCGAGTTGGAATAGGCGAAGTCGAGCGTGCTGCGGAATTCCGGTGTCACCTGCCAGTCGGCGTTCAGGCCGATCAGCTTGGTCTCGGTCGGCCGCCCTTCCAGCCGGACCAGCGCGCCGATCTCGCTGTTCACCGTCTCGCGCAGCACGGTGCCGTTCCGGTCCAGCGTGATGTCGGTGATGTCGTTGGCGCCGACGCCGATATAGGTGTTGAGCAGCGTCGCCTTCGAATCCACGCTGAACTTGTTGTAGAAGCCGTCCGCGGTCAGCCGCAGCGTGTCGGTCGCCTGCCATTGCAGCACGCCCTGGATGTTGAGGCGCTCGCGCTCCTGCTCGCGGATGCCGTTGGCGGTCTCGCGCGGGCGGAAGATCGTCGAGACGTTGCCCGGATTGGCGACGATCGCGCTGGCGTTCACGCCCTGTCCGATGATCGTCGGCAGCCAGCCGTTCTGGTCGAGGAATTCCTCGCGCGAGCGCCGCTTCTGGTAGCTGACCGAGAGCAGCGCGCCGAAGCGGTCGTCGTCGGTGGTGTCGGAGACGAGGCCGAACAGCTCGGGCGTCACCTTGCCCGAATTGACGTCGTACAGTCCCTGCGCGTTCGCGATCAGGCGGAAACCCTTGAGGTCCAGCGGCCGCGCGGTCTTGAGGTTGACGGTGGCGCCGATGCCGCCCGCGGGCAGGTGCGATACGCCCGACTTGTAGACCTCCGCCCCCGCGATCAGATCCGCTGGATAGAGATCGAAGCTGAAGGCGCGACCGTCGGTTTCCGACGCCACCTGGCGCCCGTTGACGAGCACCTGGTTGAAGGTGGGGCCGAAACCGCGGACGGTGACGAACTGTCCCTCGCCGCCGTTGCGGTCGATCGCGATGCCGGGAATGCGCTGCAACGATTCGGCGATATTCGTGTCGGGAAACTTGCCCAGGTCTTCGGACGAGATCGCGTCGACGACGCCCGGCGCCTCGCGCTTGATCTCGACCGCACGCTGAAGGCTGGCGCGGGTGCCGGTGACGACGATGTCGGCGCCCTGCCCGTCGTCGGGGCTGGCGATCGGCGGGGTGCTGGTGCCCGCGGGCTTGGGACCGGACTGGACCGGATCGACCGGGGGGGTGGGCTCGGGGGTGACCGGCGCGCCCTGCGCCGGCACGGTCTGCGCCGCCGGGGCGGGATCGGTCGCGACCTGACCGCTTGCGGGCGTGGCCGCCGCGGTGGTGGCAAGCAGCATCGCAGCGCCGGCATACAGGCGCGCGCGGGTGGTGGTTCGCATTGATCCCTCTCCTGAACCGTTGTTCGGAAGGCCGGGGTTCCTTCCCCGGTCCCTCCTGTGCGTTCTTCCCTGCCGGCCGATCGGATTCTCGATGCACCGGACAGGGGGATTATGAAACCTTCATTCTACGAGTCAAGCTTTATAGAAGATATATTCCGTCAGAGGCGCAGTTCTATTTCTGCGCCTCCACGATCCAGGCGTGCGCCGGATCGTTGGCGAAGATCCACTTGCGGCGCGGGCCGGCCATCACGTTGAGGTAGAACAGCTCGTAGCCATGCGCCGCGCCGACCGGGTGGTAGCCGCGCGGCACCAGCACGCAGTCGCCGTCGCGCACCGTGATGGTCTCGTCGAGATCGAGGTCGTCGGTATAGACCCGCTGCACCGCATAGCCCTGCGGCGGGTCGAGCCGGTGGTAATAGGTTTCCTCCAGTAGCGTCTCCTGCGGCGGCGCGTCGCGGTCGTGCTTGTGCGGCGGATAGCTCGACCAATTGCCGCCCGGCGTGACGACCTCCACCACCAGCAGGCTGTGCGCGGGCGCGTCGTCGGGCAGGATGTTGCGCACGTAGCGGGTGTTGGTCCCCTGCCCGCGCGTCTCCTGGCCGACGTCCTCCGGCGCGATCAGCCGCGGCGGCAGGTCGCCACCGCCGGGGGCGGAGCACACCGCAAGCTCCAGCGGCGTCTCCGCCACGATCGTCCAGCCCGTGCCGCCGGGCACGTAGACCGAATGGCCCGCGCCCTCGAACACCGACGATCGGCCCCCGATCGCGGCGAAGCGATGGTCGCCCGCCGTGACGGTAGCGCGGCCGGTGAGGAGGACGAGACAATGCTCGCGCCCGTCGCCGCCGCCCGACAGGGTCGCTCCCGCGGCGAGGCGATGGACCGCGAAACCGATATAGGTCCACCCCGCCGACTGCGGCGTCACCTCCAGCAACCGGCCGGCCTCGTCGGGCGCGTGCGGGCGGACCAGCAGGTCGCTCATCGCGCGACCTCCAGCGTCGCGGCGTCGGCGGTCGCGCGGAGGTGGTCGAGCCCGATCTGGCCGTAGCGCCGCGGGTCGGCGCGGGCGGGATCCTGTTCCGCCTCGACGATCACCCAGCCCGCGTAACCGATGTCGGTCAGCGCCGCGAACACGGGCGCGAAGTCGATCGCGCCGTCGCCGGGCACCGTGAACATCCCGTCGAGGACGCCGTCCAGGAAGCTGCGGTCGCGCTGACGCGTCGTCGCCATCACGTCCGCGCGCACGTCCTTGCAATGGACGTGGGAGACGCGTCCCGGATGATCGCGGATCAGCGCGGGCACGTCGAGCCCGCCGTAATAACCGTGTCCGGTATCGACCGTCAGGCCCGCGTTCGCGCCGGTTTCGGCGATGAAGCGGTCGACGTCCGCCTGCGTCTCGACCACCGTGCCGATGTGATGGTGGTAGGCGAAGCGCAGGCCGCGCGCCGCGACGTAATCGGCGACGGCGGTAATGCCGCGCCCGAACCGCGCCCAGCCCGCATCGTCGAGCACCGGCCGGGTGCTGAGCGGCACGCCGCGCGTCGAATGGATGGTGTTGCTGCATTCGGCGAAGACGAACACGCCGCAGCCCATCGCCTCCAGCAGCGCGAGATGCTCCTGCATCGCCTCGATCTGCGCGTCCGGCGACAAGGTGAGCAGCTCGCCCGAGAACCAGCCGCCGACGAGATCGAGCCCGTAGGAGCGCAACAGGGGCGACAGGATCGCGGGATCGCGCGGGAACTTGCCGCCGAGCTCGACGCCGGAAAAACCGATCTCCGACGCGTCGCCCAGCAGTTTCTCCAGCGGGGTGTCGCCGCCCAGATGCGGCATGTCGTCGTTGATCCAGGCGATGGGGCTGACCCCGAACCTCACGCTCATCCGTCGATCCTCTGCTTTGCGACTTGCTGTTCGTAGGCGGCGCGGGCGGCGCGAACCGCCTCGCGATCCGAGACTTCGGGCACGACGACGTCCCACCAGTGACCGCCGAGGTTCGTCTCCTCGTACGGGTCGACGTCGACGACGATCACGGTCGATCGGTCGGCGCGGCGCGCGCGCGCAAGCGCATCCTCCAGCGCCGCCATGTCGTCTGCCTTCTCCGCGAGCGCCCCCAGGCTGCGGGCGTGCGCGACATAGTCGAACTGCGGCGCGACGACCTGCACGCTGTCGCGGAACATATTGTTGAAATCGGCGCCGCCCGCGCTGCGTTGCAGGCGGTTGATGCAGCTATAGCCCTCGCTGTCGAACAGGACGACGATGATGCGATATCCCATCATCACCGAGGTCGCGAGTTCGGAGTTGAGCATCAGGTAGCTGCCGTCGCCGACCATCACGAACACCTCGCGCGAGGGGTCCGCCATCTTGGCGCCGAAGCCGCCCGCGACCTCGTAGCCCATGCAGCTATAGCCATATTCCATGTGATAGCCGCCCGGCCGCTCGCTTCGCCACAATTTGTGGAGCTCGGCGGGCAGCGTGCCGGCGGCGCAGACCGCGATGCTGTCGGCGTCGGCGGCACGGTCGACCGCGCCGACCACGTCGGCATATTGGAAGGGCGCGGTGGGGGTGGCGTTCATCACCGCCTGAACCTTGGCGCGCCAGTCGTCGGCGAGGTCGCGCGCGCGGGTCGTCCAGTCGCCCGGCGCACGGTGTCCGGCTAGCGCGTCGGCGAGGCGGTCGATGACGATCCCGGCATCGCCGACGACCGGGACGGCGCCATGCTTGTGCGCGTCGAAGGGCTGCACGTTGACCTGCACCAGACGTCGGTCCGGGGCCGCGAAGACGGTGCGCGAGCCCGTCGTGAAATCCTGCAGCCGGGTGCCCAGGCCGATCACCACGTCCGCCTCGGCCGCCAGCGCGTTCGCCGCGGTCGAGCCGGTGACCCCGATCGACCCGGCGTTGAGCGGATCGCGCCACGACAGCGCGCCCTTGCCGCCGTGCGTCTCCACGACCGGGATGCCGGTTTCGGCGACCAGCGCGCGCAGCGCCTCGGCGGCACGGGCGTAGAGCACGCCCCCGCCCGAGACGATCAGCGGGCGCCGCGCGCCCCGGATCGCGTCCGCCAGCCCTGCGAACTCCGCCGCGTCGGGCTCGGGGCGGCGGATTCGCCACACCCGCTTCTCGAAGAAGGCGAGCGGATAGTCGTAGGATTCGGCCTGCACGTCCTGGCACAGCGCCAGCGTCACCGGGCCGCATCCCGCGGGATCGGTGAAGGTCGCCATGGTCCGCGGCAGCGCGCTGATGATCTGTTCGGGACGAGTGATGCGGTCGAAGTAGCGCGACACCGGGCGGAAGCAGTCGGTGACGCTGGTCGTGCCGTCGCCGAAATCCTCGATCTGCTGGAGCACCGGGTCGGGCCGGCGATTGGCGAACACGTCGCTCGGCAGCAGCAGCACCGGCAGCCGGTTGACGTGCGCCAGCGCCGCGGCGGTCACGAGGTTGGTCGCGCCCGGGCCGATCGACGTGCTGCACACCATCGCGCCGGTGCGGAACCGCGCCTTGGCATAGGCGATCGCGGCGTGCGCCATCCCCTGTTCGTTGTGCGCGCGCCACGTCGGCAGCCGGTCCTTCACCGCGTGCAGCGCTTCGCCCATCCCGGCGACGTTGCCGTGGCCGAAGATCGCCCAGACGCCCGCGAAATAGGGCCGCTCCTCGCCGTCGACCTCGATATGCTGCGCCATCAGATAGCGCAGCAGCGCCTGCGACATCGTCAGCCGCACGGTTCCGCCGCCGCTCATGCCGCCACCGCCGGCGCCGCGACCTTGCCGCGGGCTTCCTTCCACGCCGCGACCAGCCGCGCGAAATTGTCGTGGAGCAGGCGGATCGCGCCCTCGTCGTCGATCTCGCCCGCCATCCAGGCGCGCGTCGGCTCGGCGAAGATGGTGCGCCCGACCGCGAAGCCGCGGATGGTGGGCACCGACGCGGCGACGCCGAAGCTTTCGATCAGTTCCGCCTCGGGCGCCGACAGGCCGAGGAGGACGATGCCGTGGCACAGGGGGTCGTTATCGGTCACCGCGCGCTCGATCGCTTCCCAGGCGGCGGGGTCGGCGCTCGGCTCCAGCTTCCACCAGTCGGGCTTGATGCCGATCGCGTAGATGCGGCGGATCACGCTCGCCACCGTGTCGCTGCCTACGGGCCCGTTCTTGCCCGCGATGATCTCCAGCAGGAACTCGTGCCCCGTCTCGCGGCAGGCGCTGGCGAGGCGCAGCAACTGGCGCTCCTGCCGCTCGCGCAGTTCGGGCGGGTCGTCGGGGTGGTAGAAGCACAGGCACTTCACGACGTGATCGACCGGCCATTGCCGCAACTCGCTGGCGACGTCGATATCGGTGTCGAAGTCGAGCGGGCGCGACCCGGGCAGCTCGATCGGGCGGCCGATCCACAGCCCCCTTCCCGCCGCCGCCGCCAGCGCGTCGGCGCCGTAGCGCCCGTCCGCCAGGATGCCGAGGCCGGGCTCGCTCGCCGCCAGCCGCTCCACCGCGGCGAGCGCCAGCGACTTGATCGCGGGGATGCGCGCGCGGTCGGCGCCTGCCTCGTCCGCGATCTGTTCGATCTGCGAACGGTGGTCGATCGCCAGCACCATGACGTCGCCGGTGCGCGGTCGCCGCGTCTCGGCCCAGTGCAGGTGCTCCAGTTCCGCCTCCTTGCGCAGCACGCGGCCGCCCGCCTTGCCCGCCATCAGCCAGTCGAGCTCGTCGCGCGTGGGGCTGGCCGGCGCGCAGCCGTGCCGCGACACGACAATCGCCCCCGCGGCATTGCCCATCCGGCAGCATTGCTCCAGCGGCGCGTCGGCGAGCCAGCCGGCCAGGAACCCGCTCATGAAGGCGTCGCCCGCGCCCAGGACGTTGAACACCTCGATCGGGAAGCCTTCGCCGCCGACACCGCGGTCGAGGTCGTCGGGGATGTCGCCGGCGAAGACGACGCAGCCGCGCTCGCCGCGCTTCAGCACCAGTTGCGCCGCCCCGAGCGCGCGGACCGCGCGCAGCGCGGCGACGGTATCCTCGCTGCCGCCCAGGATGTGGAATTCCTCCTCCGTGCCGACGATCAGGTCGCAATCAGGCACGATCCGCTGGAGCGAGGCGGTGACCGCGGCATCGGCGACGAAGCGGTTCTCGCCCAGGTCGGGCCGGGTCAGCCCCCACAGGACCGGGCGATAGTCGATGTCGAGGATCACCCGCCCGCCGTTCGCGCGCACGATGTCGACCGCCTTGCGACTGGCGTCGAACAGCGCCGGGCGCGACAAATGCGTGCCGGTGACGAGCAGTGCGCGCGCGCTGCCGATGAAGGCGGGATCGATCTCGTCGGCAGTCAGCGCCGCGTCGGCGCAATTCTCGCGGTAGAAGATCAGCGGGAAGCGTTCGCGGTCGCGGATGCCCAGCACCACCAGCGACGTGAGCCGCGTCGGATCCCGCACGATCCCCTGCGTCGCCACCCCTTCGCGCTCGAGCTGCTCGACGATGAAGCGGCCCATATGGTCCTCGCCGACGCGCGTCACGATACCGCTGCGCAGGCCGAGCCGCGCCGTACCGACGGCGATGTTGGTGGGACAGCCCCCGACATACTTGCGGAAGCTGAGCATATCCTCCAGCCGCCCGCCCACCTGTTCGCCGTAGAGGTCCACCGAGGATCGGCCGAGCGTGATGAGGTCGAGCGTATGGGAGGGGCTGGACACGACGAACGATCCTCATCCTGGTGCGATACGCCGGTTCGATCCGGCTCGCTGTGGTTGCGCCATGGTTAGGCCAGGACCGGAGGCGTTTGCAACAGAAATTCCATTACACCGCAAAATGGAACGGGGTGGCACGGCGATCTTGCCCGCCGATGGCGACCTGCTATCCTCCCGTTCCGAGGGAGAGTGTATGCCCGCATCCGACGCCGAATCCCTGAAACAGGAGATCATCCGGCGCTTTCCGACGTTGAGCAAAAGGCTGCAGCAAGTCGCCAGCCATGCGATCGACCATCCCGGCGACTTCGCGGTTGAGACGCTCGCCACCATCGCGGAGCGCAGCGGCGTGCAGCCGTCGACGATCGTGCGCTTCGCCAAGACCTTCGGGTTCGACGGCGCGAGCACGATGCAGCGGCTGTTCCGCGACCAGCTCGTCGATTCGCGCCCCGCGCTCGGCTATCGCCAGCGGATCCAGCGCGGGGAGCCGGCATGGGACGGGATGCGGCCGATCCTGACGCCGCAGCTCCTGGGCGAGTTCATCGACAATTCCGTCGCCTCCCTTCAGGCGCTGGCGGACGAGGGCTCGATCGCCTTCATCGACGCGACGATCGCGGCACTGCGCGAGGTCGACACGGTCTACGTCTTGGGCTTTCGCCGCTCCTTCCCGATCGCATCCTATTTCGGCTACGCACTCAGCAAGGCCGGAAAGCGTGTTGCGATGATCGATGGTCTGGGCGGAATGCAGCGCGAGCAACTCGCGGGCGCGGGGCCGCGCGACCTCGTCATCGCCACGAGCTTCACGCCCTATGCCGACGAGACGGTGGAATTGTGCACCCTGGCGGCGGAGGCGGGCGCGGCGCTCCACGTCATCACCGACAGCGCGCTGAGCCCGGTGGCGCGCGTGGCGCGGCACGCGGCGGTAGTGACCGAATCGGAGGTGCGCGGATTCCGCTCGCTGCCCGCGACGCTCTGCCTCGCCCAGACGATCGTCGTCGGCTACCTCTATGCGACCGAGCGCCCCGGGTGACCCGGACGCGGCCGACGATCGCCGACGTCGCGCGGCGCGCCGGGGTCGGCCGGGCCACCGTCGACCGGGTGCTCAACGCCCGCGTGCCGGTGCGTAGCGAGACCGCGGACCGGGTCCTGCGCGCCGCGCGCGAGATCGGCTATCACGCCAGCCACCTGATCGGGCTGCGCGTCGCGCCCGAGCTGCCGCGCCGCCGGCTGGGCTTCCTGCTGCAGAAGCCGGCGCAGTCCTTCTACATCGGCCTCGGCCAGGCGCTGGAGCGCGCGGCGTGCGCGAGCGAGGCGGTGCGCGGCGTCGCGCGCCTGCGCTACCTCGATCGCGCCACCCCGGCGGAGACCGCGGCGGCGATCGCGCAGCTTGCTTCGGAGGTCGACGCGCTCGCCGTCGTCGCGATCGACCATCCCACGGTCGCCGCCGCGATCCACGCCGCGCCGGTGCCGGTGTTCACCCTTCTGTCCGAGGCCGCGGACGGCGCCCGGGCGGGCTATCTGGGCGTCGACAATCACCGCGCCGGGCGGGTCGCCGCATGGCTCGTCGGGCGCACCGCGCCGCGTGCGGGCAAGGTCGCGCTGTTCGTGGGCAGCCACCGCTATCGCGGGCACGAGCAGCGCGAGGCCGGCTTCCGCGCCTGGTTCGGCGAGCACGGGCACGGCTTCACCCTGCTCGACACGGTCGCCAACCTGGACGACCCCGCGCTGGCGCACGAAGCGACCCTCGACCTGCTGAAGCAGCATCCCGATCTGGTCGGGATCACGGTCGCGGGGGGCGGGATGGAGGGCGTCGTCGCTGCCCTGCGCGACGAGACCGCGCCCGGCCGCCTCGCCGTCGTCTGCAACGAGGCGACCCCGGACAGCCGCGCCGCGCTGGCCGAGGGCGTGCTGACCGCGGTGATCGCCACCCCGGTCGAGCGGCTGGCGCAGGCCGCGGTCGCGGCGATGGTCGCCGCCACCACCGACGGTGCGCTCCCGCCCGCCTCCGCGACCGCCGACGTGCTCCTCCCGGTCGAGATCGTCATCGCCGAACACCTCTGATGCGATTGCATCATCGTGCGTGCGCGTTTTGCATCATGCGCGATGCGAAGCGCAGGGGCGGCCCGTTGACGCCCCCCGCCCTCCCGCCCGAGCATCGGGACCGGATCGGATCGGTGCCGCGAACGGCGCAGGCGGTCGATCCCACAGGAGAGGGTCTTCATGGCATCGCGTCCACAGCTACGTTTTTCCGTCAACCACATCACCGTCCCCAAGGAGGATCTCGCCGGGCTGGCCGCACTGACCCGCGACCTGGGCTTCGAGGACGTGGAGATCCGCAACGACGTCGCCGGCCAGCCGCTGGCCGACGGCACGCCCGGCATCGACGCGCGCGTGACGCTCGACGCAGGCGGGGTCGCCGCGCTGACGGTCAACGCACTCCAGCGCTTCAACGAGTGGAACGACGAGCGCGCCGCGCAGGCTGAGGCGATCGCCGCCGAGACCGCCGCGAGCGGCGCGCCGGCACTGGTGCTGTGCCCGGTCAACGAGGACGGCTGGCGCAGCGGCGACGGCGAGCGGGCGTCCAGCCTGCGCGAGGCGCTGACGGGGCTGAAGCCGATCCTCGACCGGCACGGCCTCCAGGGCTTCGTCGAGCCGCTCGGCTTCCCGATCTCCTCGCTGCGCTACAAGCGCGACGCGGTCGAGGCGATCGACGCGGTGGGCGGGGCGGACACGTTCCTGATCCTGCACGACACCTTCCACCACGCGATCGCGCAGGACCCCGACCTCTTTCCCGATCGCACCGGGCTGATACACGTATCCGGCGTCTCGTCGGGCGAGAACCTGGCGTTCGACGATATGCTCGACGCGCACCGCATCCTGGTCGACGAGGACGATGCGCTGGACAGCGTCGGCCAGATCGCCGCGCTGATCGACGGCGGCTATTCCGGCGCGATCTCGTTCGAATGCTTCGCCACCAGCGTCCACGACGATCCGGCGGTCGCCGACGCCATCGCCCGGTCCGCCGCCTTCATCGTCAACTCGGTCGGTACGGCGTCTTGAAACGTACGTTCCATAATGTAAGAACGTAGAACAAGACGGGCGCGGGACCGCGAATCGGTACCCCCGCCCGTCCGCCGCCGCCCGATCCGCCGACAGAGCGGACGGCCCGCCTGGAGAGGAGAAGCGCGTGTTGAGTGCCATCGGCAATTCGCAGCCACCGTCCGCCGCCGGTCACGCCGGCCTCGCCGTTCCCCACCGACGGCTCGGCAACATCGCGCTGATCGCCACTTTTGGCGGGCTGCTGTTCGGCTACGACACCGGGGTCATCAACGGCGCGCTGATCTTCCTCAGCCACGACCTCGGTCTCGGGCCGGGCATGGAGGGGGTGGTGACCAGCTCGCTGCTGTTCGGCGCCGCGCTCGGCGCGCTCGCCATCGGCCGGTTGTCCGACCGCTACGGCCGGCGGGCGACGATCATCCTCCTCGCCGGCCTGTTCTTCCTCGGCTCCCTGTCCTGCGCCCTCGCGGGCGGGGCGACGACGCTGACCGTGTTCCGCTTCCTCCTCGGCATTGCGGTAGGTGGCGCATCGGTGGTCGTGCCCACCTATCTGGCGGAGATCGCCCCGGCCGACGCGCGCGGCGCCATCGTGACCCGCAACGAGCTGATGATCGTCGGCGGCCAGTTGCTCGCCTTCGTCGTCAACGCGGTGATCGGGAGCGTCTGGGGCCATGTCGACGGCATCTGGCGCTGGATGTTGGGCATCGCCGTGCTGCCCGCAGTGGTACTGGGTTTCGGGATGCTGCGGATGCCCGATTCGCCGCGCTGGCTGATGATGCGCGGGCGGCGCGACGAGGCGCTGGAGGTGCTGGCGAGCGTGCGCGAACCGCACGAGGCGCAGGCCGAGCTTCAGGAGATCGCCGCGCTCGCTCACCACGGCGAGGCGGGCGGCAGCGGCCGGCACCATCTCGCGACCCCCTGGGTGCGACGCACCTTCCTGGTCGGGATCGGGATCGCGGTGGTGCAGCAGATCACCGGCGTCAATTCGATCATGTACTACAGCACCCACATCCTCGCGCAGTCGGGGCTGGACGATCGCGCGGCGCTGGTCGCCAACATCCTGAACGGCGCGATCTCGGTCGCCGCCACCGTACTGGGCATCTGGCTGCTCGGCCGGATCGGGCGTCGCCGGATGCTCGTCACCGGCCTCGTCGGCACGACCTGCTCGCTCCTGTTCATCGGCGTCGTCGCGATGCTCGTGGGCGCCTCGGTGCCGCTCGCGCTGCTGGTGCTCGCGGGGATGGTGATCTTCCTCACCTTTCAGCAGGGGATGATCTCGCCCGTCACCTGGGTGCTGCTGGCGGAGCTGTTTCCCCTGCGCATCCGAGGGTTCGCGATGGGCGCGACGGTGTTCGTGCTGTGGATCGTCAACTTCCTCATCGCGCTCGTCTTCCCCACCGCGATCGCGCGGCTGGGCGTGTCGGGCACGTTCCTGGGCTTCGTCGTGCTGGGCATCGCCGCGATCGTCTTCGTCGCACGCTGCGTGCCCGAGACGAGCGGACGCACGCTCGAGGACATCGAGCGTGAGCTCGAACGCGCCCACGGCTGACCTCAGAGATATTACGAAAGGACCCTCATGCGCCTTGTCGAGCATTTCATCGGATCGGGCAGCGCCGGCGGCGGCGAACGCCGCGGCGACGTCTACGATCCCTCCAGCGGACGCATCCAGGCGCAGGTCGTGCTCGGCACCGCCGCGGTGCTGGAGCAAGCGGTCGCCGCCGCCCGCGCCGCGCAGCCGCGCTGGGCGGCCACCAATCCGCAGCGCCGCGCGCGCGTGCTGTTCCGCTTCAAGGAGCTGATCGAGCGCGAGATGGAGCCGCTCGCCCGGCTGATCGCGTCCGAGCACGGCAAGGTCGTCGCCGATGCGAAGGGCGACATCCAGCGCGGGCTGGAGGTGATCGAGTTCTGCTGCGGCATCCCCCATGTCCTGAAGGGCGAGTACACCGAGGGTGCGGGGCCGGGCATCGACGTCTATTCCATGCGCCAGCCGATCGGGATCGGGGCAGGCATCACCCCGTTCAACTTCCCCGCGATGATCCCGATGTGGATGTGCGGCCCCGCGCTTGCGACCGGCAACGCCTTCATCCTCAAGCCCTCGGAGCGCGACCCCAGCGTCCCCGTGCGCCTCGCCGAGCTGTTCCTGGAGGCGGGCCTGCCCGAGGGCGTGTTCCAGGTGGTGCATGGCGACAAGGAGATGGTCGACGCGATCCTCGACCATCCCGCGATCAACGCGGTCAGCTTCGTCGGCTCGTCCGACATCGCGCAATATGTCTATTCCCGCGGTGTCGCGGCCGGCAAGCGCGTCCAGGCGATGGGGGGCGCGAAGAACCACGGCATCGTCATGCCCGACGCCGACATGGACCAGGTCGTCCGCGACCTGTGCGGCGGCGCGTTCGGTTCGGCGGGCGAGCGGTGCATGGCGCTGCCGGTCGCGGTGCCGGTCGGCGAGGAGACCGCCGAGCGGCTGCGCGAGGCGCTGATCCCCGCGATCCGGGCGCTGCGCGTCGGCGTCTCGACCGATCCCGATGCGCATTACGGCCCGGTGGTCAACGCCGCGCACAAGAGCCGCGTCGAGAACTGGATCCAGACCGCCGTCGACGAAGGCGCGGAGCTGGTCGTCGACGGTCGCGGGCTGACGCTGCAGGGGCATGAGGACGGCTTCTTCGTCGGCCCGACCCTGCTCGACCGCGTCACTACCGACATGACGTCGTATCGCGAGGAGATCTTCGGCCCCGTCCTCCAGATCGTGCGCGCGCCCGATTTCGAGACGGCGCTGCGGCTGCCCAGCGAGCACCAGTACGGCAACGGCGTCGCGCTGTTCACGCGCAACGGCCATGCCGCGCGCGAGTTCGCGCAGCGCGTCAACGTCGGCATGGTGGGCATCAACGTGCCGATCCCGGTGCCGGTCGCCTACCACAGCTTCGGCGGGTGGAAGCGCTCCGGCTTCGGCGACCACAACCAGCACGGCGTCGAGGGCGTCCGTTTCTGGACCCGCGTCAAGACGGTGACGCAGCGCTGGCCCGACGGCGCCGCCGACCTACCGCGCGGCAGCGAGGACGGCGGCCCGTCGCGCCTCGCCGACGCCTTCGTCATCCCGACCATGAACTGACCGGCAAGGCATTCCGTCCCATGAAGATCGCACTCGATCCCTACATGCACCGCCACCTGCCGCTGGAGCAATTGCCCCGGCTGGCGGCCGATCTCGGCTACGAATATCTCGAACTGTCGCCGCGCGCCGATTTCCTCGACTGGTGGGTGCGCCCGCGCGTCTTCCCGGAGCGGATCGCCGGGTTCAAGCGCGCGCTCGCCGATCACGGCGTCAAGATCGCCTCGCTGCTGCCGATGTATCGCTGGGCGAGCCCGCACGAGGAGGAGCGCCTCGCGGCGGTCGAGAACTGGAAGCGCGCGATCCAGGTCGCGGTCGAGATGGGCGTCGACACGATGAACTCCGAGTTCGGCCGCGGCCCGCATCCCGAGCGCGGAAGCTGCTCGAGCTGCTGCATGGGCGGCGCGACGACCGAATCGAGCGAGACCGCCTGGTGGCGGTCGATCGAGGAGCTGGTCCCGATCCTGGAACGCGAGGGGATCCAGCTCAACGTCGAGCCGCACCCAGACGACTTCGTCGAGACGCTCTATCCCGCGGTCGACATGATCCGTGCGGTCGGCTCCGACAACGTGCGCTTCCTCTACTGCGCGCCGCACACCTTCTATTTCGGCGACGATGTCGCGGACATGATCCGCTACGCCGCGCCGGTGCTGGCGCACGTGCATGTCGCCGACACGTTCAACCACAAGGCGTCGTCGGGGCTGCGCTACATCGTCAATCCGCCCGGATCGACCGCGCGCGTCCACCAGCACCTGGACATCGGCCAGGGCGAGGTGCCCTGGGACGCCTTCTTCGGCACGCTCGCCGACGTCGGTTTCGACGGCATCATGACCGCCTGCGTCTTCGCCTGGGAAGAGCGCGCGGACGACAGCGGCCGCTTCATGCGCCGCGAGATGCAGCGCTACGTCGACCGATTCCGCACCGCCCCCGCGGCCTGACTCCCCTCCCCTTCTCTTTACAGACAGGACCTTTCGATATGACCGTCAAAGTGGGTGTCATCGGCACCGGCATGATCGGCCTCGACCATATCCGCCGGCTGACCGAGGTGCTGGCCGGCGCGCGCGTCGTGGCGGTGAGCGACATCAACCCCGAGCGCGTGGCGGCGGTGGTCGAGCGCATCCCGGGCGCGCGTGCCTATCCGACCGGCGAGGCGTTGATCGACGCGGCGGACGTCGACGCCATCCTGATCGCCTCCTGGGGCCCGACGCACGAGGCGTACCTGCTCCACGCGATCAAGGCGGGGAAGCCGGTGTTCTGCGAAAAGCCGCTGGCGACGACGCAGGAGGCATGCCTGCGCGTGATCGACGCCGAGGTCGCGCACGGCAAGCGGCTGGTGCAGGTCGGCTTCATGCGCCGCTTCGATCATGCCTATCGCGTGCTCAAGGACACGGTGACGAGCGGCGCGATCGGTGCCCCGCTCCTCTACCACGCCGCGCACCGCAACCCCTCGGTTCCCGACACCTACACCAGCGACATGGCGATCATCGACACGCTGGTCCACGACATCGACGTTGCCCGCTGGCTGTTCGACGAGGAGGTGACCGGCATCGCCATCCGCGCGCCGCGCGCCAACAGCAAGGGCGGTATCCTGCGCGATCCGATCTTCGCGCTGATGGACATGGCCGGCGGCGCGCTGGTGACCGTCGAGGTGTCGGTCAACATCGACTATGCCTATGACATCCGCGGCGAGATGTCGGGCGAGAGCGGCACGGTGGAACTGGCCGAGAGCAACGCGGTCGTCGTCAAGAGCAAGGGCGTCGCCGCCGGCCGCGTGCCCGCCGACTGGCGCGAGCGGTTCATCACCGCCTATGACGAGGAGTTCCGCGCCTGGCTCGCCGCGGCGGCGCAGGGGACCGCCACGGGTCCGAGCGCGTGGGACGGCTATGCGGCGCAGGCGGTCTGCGATGCCGGCGTGCGTGCCGCGGCCTCGGGCGAGATCGAGCCGGTCCGCCTGCGCGAGCGGCCCGGACTATACCAATAGTCGGACGCCCTGATCCATCAGGTAAAGATCAGGAGATGTCATCAACGGAGAAAGCCGAAGCGCTGGCCCCAATCGCCGTCACCACGACATCGTCGATGAGCGCGTACCATTCGGGCCACGCTTGCGGTACGTCTCAGCAGAAGCGACCTTATCCCGGCGATCAGGGTCGGGACCCGTCGATCACCGACGATGGCCGCGAGGGTAACGGCAGAGGAGAAGGCCGTGGGGCAGCGATCGCAGCGGGTGGCGACGCGCCGCCAAACCTTGCGGCGGCCGAACATGATCTCGATGCGGCTGCGACGTCGGTAGCGGGGCTTGTCATACGTGATCGGCTCGTTGCGTGATCGCCGGCCCGGGATGCATGGCTGGATGCCCTTTGACCGGGGAGCGTCCATGGGCAGGTCGTCCGGCAGCGCGGCCGCTCCGGTGTCATCGCCGCCCTGCCCGGGCCGCCTTGAAGAAGCCCGAGGGGCGGCCGTTCGCATCGGCGACGGCATGGCACCCGCCGGGCTGGCCAAGCGCCCCGCCATGGGCATGAAAACACCGAAGCTGACTTACCTATCCGCGGCCTGAAAATGGGGCGCAGGCCATAGCTACCGATCTGCGCAGCCGTAAGCAGCCGGATGAAGTCAACGAGCGCTGACAAAGCGACCGCAATGTAGAGGCTGCGCTTACAAGAGCCAATCCGCCGGCCGCGCGCCCACGCCGGGGCGACACCACATTGCGTAGAGCTGAACGTTACGAGAATATATCGCCGCTGCGATCCGCGCCCGACTCGCCAGGCGGAACATCGTACCACACCCCGGCAGGTGATCTGGACACGTATCCAGATAAGTTGGACACTTGAAATGGTGGAGCCGAGGGGGATCGAACCCCTGACCTTCGCAATGCCATTGCGACGCTCTCCCAGCTGAGCTACGGCCCCACTTCCGTCCGGGAGGCAGCCCACTAGCGGGCTGCCGCTGGAATGGCAAGCGGCGGGATCGCCGCCTGCCAAAATTTTTCACGTCAGTTGTTGTCGTCGTCGTCCGTCGGGGCCTCGACGCCCAGATCGTCGTCGCCGCCCAGGTCGACCTCGTCGTCGGCCGAGGGCTCCTCGTCCTCACCCGTGTCGATATCCTCGTCGTCGCCGGCCAGATCGGAATCCGCCTCCTGCTTGTCGGGCTTCGCCTGCTCGAACGGCAGCGGCTGCTTGGACTTCAGGATCGGCTCCGGCTCCCATGCATAACCGCAGTTGATGCAGGTGACGGGATCGTCCTTCTGGAGGTCGTAGAAACGCGTCGCGCATTTCGGGCACGTACGCTTCGTGCCCCATTCCGGCTGGATCATGCCGTGAAAAGCCTTTCGGATGGGTGGTTCGTCGGATGCGTCCGTCGAAGTGGGGCGCGCCTTGCCATAGCGCAAGCCGGCTGGCAAGGCCGCGGCGTTCCCGTTCTCTGCCGGTGCCGCTCGACCGATGTCCCATGCCTCCCCTCCCCGCCCGCTGTCCGTCGCCGCCGCGGGGCCGCTGAGGGGTACGCTGACCGTCCCCGGCGACAAGTCGATCAGCCACCGCTCGCTGATGTTCGCCGGGCTCGCGGTGGGCGAAAGCCGCATCCGCGGGCTGCTGGAGGGGGAGGACGTGCTCGCCACCGCCGCGGCGATGCGCGCGATGGGTGCGCAGGTCGTACGGGAGGCGGACGGCACCTGGCGCGTCCACGGCGTCGGGGTGGGAGGGCTGCTCCAACCGCAGGTCGCGCTGGAGATGGGCAATTCCGGCACCTCCACCCGGCTGCTGATGGGGCTGATCGCGAGCCACGCCATCACCGCCACCTTCGTCGGGGACGCCAGCCTGTCGAAGCGCCCGATGGCGCGCGTCACCGGGCCGCTGTCGCTGATGGGCGCGACCTTCACGACCAGCCCCGGCGATCGCCTGCCGCTGACGATGCGCGGGCTGACGCCTGCGGTGCCGATCGAATATGCGCTCCCCGTGGCCTCCGCGCAGGTGAAGTCGGCGATCCTGCTCGCCGGGCTCAACACGCCGGGCATCACCCGCGTGATCGAGCCGGTGCCGACGCGCGACCACAGCGAGCGGATGCTGCGCGGCTTCGGCGCGCGCGTCGATGTCGACGAAACGCCGCACGGCCGCGTGATTTCGATCCATGGCGAGGCGGAACTGTCGCCGCAGGACATTGACGTTCCGGGTGACCCCTCGTCCGCGGGCTTCTGGATGGTCGCCGCGTCGATCGTGCCGGGATCGGACGTGACGATCCGCAACGTGCTGATGAACCCCACGCGCACCGGCCTCGTCACCGCGCTGCGCCTGATGGGCGCGTCGATCGAGGAGGTCGGCCGGCGCGACGTCGGCGGCGAGGCGGTCGCGGACCTGCGCGTGCGTCACGCCCCGCTGAACGCGATCGAGGTCCCCGCCGATCTCGCCCCCAGCATGATCGACGAATATCCGGTCCTGTTCGTCGCCGCCGCCTTCGCGCGCGGGACCACGATCGCGCGCGGCGCGCACGAGCTGCGCGTCAAGGAATCGGATCGCATCGCCGCCATGGCCGCCGCGCTCGCGCTCGCCGGGGTGCGCACGACCGAGCATGAGGACGGCCTGTCGATCGATGGCCGCGACGGCGATCCGCTCGCGGGGACCGGCACCGCGCGCGTCGCCTCGCTGCTCGACCATCGTATCGCGATGAGCATGGCGGTCGCGGGGATGCATGCGCGCGACGCGGTGACGATCGACGACGCCGCGCCGATCGCGACCAGCTACCCCGCCTTCCTCGACACCGCGCGCTCGCTCGGCGCCCAACCGCAGTGGATCGCCGCATGATTATCGCCGTCGATGGCCCCGCCGCCTCGGGCAAGGGCACGATCGCCAAGGCGCTGGCGAAACATTATCACCTGCCGCACCTCGACACCGGGCTGCTCTACCGCGCGGTCGCGGCGACGGTGATGCGGCTCGAACTGGACCCGGAGAAGGAGGCCGACGCGGTTGCCGCCTGCGACTTCGACGAGCTGACGCTGGCCGATCCCGTCCTGCGCGACGACGATGTCGGGCAGGTCGCCTCGATCGTCTCCGCGCATCCCCTCGTCCGCGCCGCGCTGATGCAACGGCAGAAGAGGTTCGCGCACCAGGAGGGCGGCGCGATCCTCGATGGGCGCGACATCGGCACCGTCATCGCGCCCGACGCGCATGCCAAGCTCTTCGTGCGCGCGACCCCCACGATCCGCGCCCAGCGCCGCCACGCGGAACTGAAGAACCGCGGCAAGTCGACCAGCTTCGACCAGGTCCTCGCCGACATACGCGCGCGCGACGAACGCGACAGCTCGCGCTCCACCGCGCCGCTGCTCACCGCGCCCGACGCGGCCGTGCTGGACACGAGCTTCCTGTCGATCGAGGCCGCGGTATCCAAGGCGATCGCGCTGGTGGAGGCGCGGAGGCAGCGCTAATCGGCGGCCCAGTCCTCGCGCGCGTGGGGAATCCGCAGGATCGCGATCCCATCCTCCTCGATCTCGGAGACGATGAGGTGCGACCGATAGGGATGCGCCCGCACGGGCGGATCGACCTCCTGTCGCAGCCGTGCCGCGCGGGGAAAGTCCGCCAGGAAGGCGACCGTCTCCCAAAAGCCAGCGGCATAGGCCTCCGCCTGGTCGACGCCGTGCCGTTCGAGACCGTCGCGGTAGATCGCCTCGAGATCGAGCGTCGCCCTACGCCTGAGCCTGAAGGGTCCCAGTGCTCGCCTCCCTCAATACTCGTGCGCGGATGTCCGCCATGATCTCATCCGGCGACCGGGGGTCGACACCGCTCGCCCTGCCCTCATCCACCAGCCGCTGCATGTTGGCGATCTTCTCCGCGCGCACCTGTTCGCGCCGGATCAGGTCGCGCACCACGTCGCTGGAATTGCTGTAGCGCCCGGTCGCGGCCTGCTGCTCGACCCATTCCTTCATCGCCTCGGGGAGCGAGATGTTCATCGTAGCCATGGACCGATGGTCTCGCCATTGGCAAAGCTTGTCAACCTTGCTTTCCGCACCCCGTTCGGCTAGGGCGCGCAGGTCCGGCGGGCTGGGGCTCGCGGAGGCGCGGCGCGACAGGTACGTCCTCTCGCGCCTTTTCGCTTTATCGGCGACTCGCCTGCGCACCCCGATCCAACGGATGCCGCGTATCGCATGGGGCGTGCGTGGCGTTTTGGCCAAGACCAGCGGACCCAACCGCTTGGCCGGAAACGAACACTTTAGGACGAACCCTCTTATGGCCTCAGTGGCAACTCCCTCGCGCGACGAATTTGCGGCGATGCTCGATGACATGTTCGGCGGCGCCGACAGCTTCGAGGGCCGCGTGGTGCTCGGCACCGTCACCGGCATCGAAAACGACCTGGCCGTCATCGACGTCGGTCTGAAGAGCGAGGGCCGCGTGCCGCTGCGCGAATTTGCGCCAGCGCCCGGGCAGAAGGCCGACCTGAAGGTCGGCGACGAGGTCGAGGTGTACGTCGACCGCGTCGAGAACATGCACGGCGAGGCGATGCTGAGCCGCGACCGCGCCCGCCGCGAGGCCGCGTGGGACAAGCTGGAGCTGGAATTCAGCAAGACCGCCCGCGTCGAGGGCGTGATCTTCGGCCGCGTGAAGGGCGGCTTCACCGTCGACCTGAACGGCGCGGTGGCGTTCCTGCCGGGCTCGCAGGTCGACATCCGCCCCGTGCGCGACGTCACCCCGCTGATGGACATCCCGCAGCCGTTCCAGATCCTGAAGATGGACCGCAAGCGCGGCAACATCGTCGTCAGCCGCCGCGCCGTGCTGGAAGAGACCCGCGCCGAGCAGCGTTCGGGCCTGATCCAGTCGCTGCACGAGGGTCAGATCATCGAGGGCGTGGTGAAGAACATCACCGACTATGGCGCCTTCGTCGACCTGGGCGGCATCGACGGCCTGCTGCACGTCACCGACCTCAGCTACAAGCGCGTCGGCCACCCGAGCGAGATGATCAACATCGGCGACACCGTGAAGGTGCAGATCATCCGCATCAACAAGGACACGCAGCGCATCTCGCTGGGCATGAAGCAGCTCGAGAGCGATCCGTGGGACGGCGCGGCGGCCAAGTATCCGGTCGGCGCGAAGCTGTCGGGCCGCGTCACGAACATCACCGAATACGGTGCGTTCGTCGAACTGGAGCCGGGCATCGAGGGCCTGGTCCACGTGTCCGAAATGTCCTGGACCAAGAAGAACGTCCACCCCGGCAAGATCGTCTCGACCTCGCAGGAAGTCGACGTCGTCGTGCTCGAGGTCGACGAGGACAAGCGCCGCATCTCGCTGGGCCTGAAGCAGGCGCAGGCCAATCCGTGGGAGGCGTTCGCCGCCGCGCACCCGATCGGCTCGACCGTCGAGGGCGAGGTCAAGAACGCGACCGAGTTCGGCCTGTTCATCGGCCTGGACAACGACGTCGACGGCATGGTCCACATGTCCGACATCGCCTGGGGCGTGTCGGGTGAGGACGCGCTGAACCTCCACCGCAAGGGTGAGACGGTGCAGGCCGTGGTGCTCGACATCGATCCGGAGAAGGAGCGCATCTCGCTCGGCATGAAGCAGCTGGAGCGCGGCGGTCCGGTCGCGGCGGGCGCGGGCGATCGCCTGGGCAAGAACCAGGTCATCACCGTCACCGTGCTCGAAGTCCGCGACGCGGGCCTCGAGGTTCAGGCGGGCGACGATGGCGCGACCGGCTTCATCAAGCGCACCGATCTCGGCCGCGACCGCGACGAGCAGCGCCCGGAACGCTTCCAGGTCGGCCAGAAGTTCGACGCGATGGTCACCGGCTTCGACCGCTCGAAGAAGCCGACCTTCTCGGTCAAGGCGATGCAGATCGCCGAGGAGAAGCAGGCCGTGGCGCAGTACGGCTCGTCCGATTCGGGTGCGTCGCTGGGCGACATCCTGGGCGAGGCGCTGAAGGCCCGCGACAAGAAGTAATCGACGTCTCACCACGTCACGGGAGGCCGGCGGCGACGTCGGCCTCTTTTTTTTACTCCTTCTCGCGGTATCAATCCGGCACGCCCGCCCGCCAGAATGCGTAATATCCAGCGTATTCGGTACTTTCCCCACCGTAAACTTACCTGTATTAGTATTGCGTCACATCAGGCTGACGCATCCTTGAGGGTAAGACACGCGACATGATTCGCTCGGAACTGGTGCAGGCGCTGGCGCAGGAAAATCCCGGTCTTTCGCAACGGGATGTGGAGGCGATCGTCGCCACCTTCTTCGACGAGATCGTCCGCCGTCTGGCCGAGAACGGTCGCGTCGAACTGCGCGGCTTCGGTGCCTTTTCGACGCGCGAGCGCGATGCGCGCATCGGGCGCAACCCCCGCACCGGCGAAACCGTCGACGTCGACGCGAAGCGCGTTCCCTTCTTCAAGCCGGGCAAGGAAATGCGTCAGCGGCTGAACGTCTGATCGGCGCATGACGGAAAGCGGGACCAGCGTCGTCGCGGTCGCGCGCGACGCGACGCACCGCTTCTCGAAGCCGACAGCGGATCGACTTCTCCTGCTGAAGGGTATCGGCGTCGATGGCGACGCGCATGCCGGGCCCACCGTCCGGCACCGCTCGCGCGTCGCGATCGATCCGACGCAGCCGAACCTGCGCCAGGTCCATCTGATCCACGCCGAACTGCTCGACGAACTGGCGGATGACGGCTTCGTCGTGCGGTCCGGCGACCTGGGAGAGAATATCCTGACGCGCGGGGTCGATCTGCTCGCCCTGCCCACCGGCACGATCCTGCGCTTCGCCTCAGGCGCTGCGGTGAGCGTCACCGGGCTGCGCAATCCCTGCGCGCAGATCGAGCGTTTCCAGCCGGGCCTGCTCGCCGCCGTCCTCGACCGCGCGACGGACGGCACCCTGATCCGCAAGGCCGGCGTGATGGCGGTGGTCGTCACCAGCGGCACCGTCGCCCCGCAGGATGCGATCGCCATCATCCCGCCGCCACCCCCGCACCGCGCGCTGCAGCCGGTATGAGTCGCACACCACCGCCTTGACGCGGCGGCCCACAAGCGCTTCGAACGACCGCGTGCGGGCGTGGCGGAATCGGTAGACGCTGGAGACTTAAAATCTTCTGCCCCTGGCGTGCGGGTTCGAGTCCCGCCGCCCGCACCAGCGGCCCGCCGGGCGGGCCAACCCCGCGGGCACCGCGTGGCGGAACGTGTAGCGAGGGCGTGTGCGAACAGCCATGGTAGAGCGTCACTCCATGTCCCTCACCCGATCCCGCCGGCGCGCCGTCGCCCCGATCGCCGCCCTCGCGACGCTGCTGGCGGTGGCGTCGTGCGGCCGGCGGCCCGATGTCGGCCCGGTGGTCGCCAGCGTCATCGGCGGCGCGCCCGCGCTGGCGGACCGATCGCGCTCCGCGCTGCCCACGGGCGACCGCGTGCTGACCGACGCGCTGGCGGAGGGACTGGTGCGGTTCGACGCCGCCGGTCAGATCGAGCCCGGCGTCGCGGAGCGCTGGATCGTCACCGACGAGGGCATGAGCTACATCTTCCGCCTGCGCAACGCGCGCTGGCCCGATGGCGCCGCCGTCCGCGCGGGCGAGGTCGTGGCGCTGCTGCGCCGCCAGATCGCCGCCGCATCGAACAACGATCTCGCGCCCTATCTCAGCGCGGTGTCGTCGATCGTCGAGATGACGCCGGAGGTGATCGAGATCGAGCTGTCGCGCCCGCGCCCCGACCTGCTCAAGCTGTTCGCCCAGCCCGAGCTGGCGCTGATCCGCGCCCGCCCGGCCGGCGGTGCGGGGCCGTTCCGCCGCAAGGAGGAGCGCGGCGCCGCGCTGCTGCTGGTCCCCGCCGTCGACCCCGATCGCGATCCCGACGAAGCGCGCCCCGCTCCCGAGGACGAGGTGCTGCTGCGCGGCGAGCGCGCCGCCAGCGCGATCGTCCGCTTCGTCGAGCGCGATTCGGATCTCGTCGTCGGCGGCACGATCGCCGACTGGCCGATGCTACAGGCCGCCAATCCCGCTCCCGCCAATATCCGCATCGATCCCGCCGCGGGGCTGTTCGGGCTGGCGGTGGCGCGCCGCGACGGCTTCCTCGCGGACGCGGCGCACCGCGCCGCCGTGGCACAGGCGATCGACCGCACCGACCTGGCCACGGCCATCTCGCCGGAGTGGGTCGCCCGCGACACCGTGCTGCCAGAGCAGCTCGATTCCGCCCTCGCCCCCGCCGTTCCGCTATGGGCGACGATCCCGGTGGAGCAGCGCGTCGCCGCGGCGCGTTCGGTCGTCGCACGGTGGCGGGCGTCGAACGGCGTACCGCGCCTCGGCATCGCCTTGCCCGGTGGGCCGGGGGGGACGCTGCTCTGGGCGCGGATCGCGCGCGATCTCTACGCCATCGGCATCCGCCCGGTGCGCCTGGCGGCGGACGACCCCGCAGCCGACCTGCGGCTGATCGACCGCGTCGCCCCGTATGACAGCGCGCGCTGGTATCTGGCCGAGGCCTGCGTCGCGTGCGACGCCACCGCCGCCGCGGCGATCGAGGCGGCACGGCTGGCGGATACGCTGCCGCTGCGCGCGCAGACCCTCGCCACGGCCGATGCCGCGCTGGCGAACGACGTCGCCTTCATCCCGCTGGGCCGGCCGTTCCGCTGGTCGCTGGTCGCGCTGCGCCTGCGCCAGTGGCAGCCCAATACGCGCGCGTGGCACCCGTTGAACCGGCTGCGCAGCGATACCAACTAGGCGTCATGAACGCACGTCCCACTCCCTTTCCCGCGGGCCTGTCCGCCGCTTCCCTGCCGATCGGGCGCGATCCCGCCGCGGTCCGCCAGCGTGTCGAGGCGATGGAGCGGCTGCTCGAGGGGCTGTTCGTCATCCCCGGCATCAACCGGCGCGTCGGGCTGGACGCGATCATCGGACTGGTGCCGGTCGTCGGCGACCTGGCCGCCGCGGCGATGGGCATGTGGATCGTGTGGGAGGCGCGCAACCTGGGCATGGGCAGGCTGGCGCTCGCGCGCATGACGGCGCGGGTCGGGTTCGACGCGATGCTCGGCATGGTGCCGCTGATCGGCGACGCCGCCGACCTGATGTACCGTTCCAACACCCGCAACGTGAAGCGGATCAAGCGCTACCTCGACAAGCACCATCCGGGCACGGTGACGGTAACGCGCTGATCCTCCGTCACCCCGGGCTTCAGCCGGGGCCCGCTGGCTCGCCGTCGTCGTGCGTGGATGAAGCAGGGTCCCGGATGACGGCTGCCTATCTCGGCCGAAACACCTCACCCCCCGACAGCGCCGCCGGCACGCCGGTCGTGCCGGGAAAGCTGATCGGCAGCCCCTCCAGCGTCCGCACCGCCATATAGGCGAACCCCTCCGCCTCCAGCGCGTCGCCGTTCCACCCCAGCGTATCGACCGGCTCCGGCCTCACCCCGGTCCACGTCGCGATCATCGCCATCAGCGTCGGGTTCAGCCGCCCGCCCCCCGCGACCAGCAACCGCGCCGGCGCCTCCGGCAACAGTCGCAGCGCGTCCGCCACCGTGGCGGCGGTGAACGCGGTCAGCGTCGCCGCCCCGTCCGCCGGCGAGAGCCCGCGCGCGGGTTGCACCGTGAAGTCGTTGCGGTCGAGCGACTTCGGATACGGCGCCGCGAAATACGGATGGTCCAGCATCGCGGTCAGCACGATCTCGTCCACCTGCCCGCTTGCCGCCAGCGCGCCGTCGCGATCGAACCGCGCGCCCGTCTCCTGCTCCATCCACGTGTCGATCAGCCCGTTGGCCGGTCCGGTATCGAACGCCGCCAGCGTCCCGTCGCGCGCGATCAGCGTCACGTTCGCCACGCCCCCCAGGTTCAGCACCGCCACCGGCTTCTCCAGCGCGGCGGCGCGCGCGGCGTGATAGACCGGCAGCAGCGGCGCACCCTCCCCGCCCGCCGCCACGTCCGCGCTGCGGAAATCGGCCACCGTGACCACGCCCGTCACGTCCGCCAGCGCCTGCGCGTCGCCGATCTGCCACGTCCAGCCGCGGTCGGGGCGATGTGCCACTGTCTGCCCGTGGAAGCCGATCACCCCCACCTCGCCGGCGGTCACGCCCGCATCGCGCAACAGCTTCTGCACCGCCAGCGCGTGCGTGCGCGTGATGAGCTCGGCCGCCGCGACCAGCGGCGGGCTGGCGCGCGGCCGCTCGAACGTCAGCGCCAGCTGCGTCGCCTCCGCCAGCTGCGCGCGCGCCGCGTCCGAATACGGCTCGCCGCGAAACGCCAGCGGGCGCACCGCCGTGCGCCCGTCCGTTTCGATCAGCGCGGCATCGATCCCGTCCAGCGAGGTGCCCGACATCAATCCGATCGCCAGCATGTACCGCACCCCTCTATCGAAAGCGGTTCCCTATCGTTCGATGCGCGATGCTGGCAAATCGGCCCGTCCCGCATTATGTGCGCGACATCTCATGGCCACCCAACTCCCCCTTCCGCCCCGCGTCGGCATGGTGTCGCTCGGCTGTCCCAAGAACCTGGTCGACAGCGAACGGATCCTGACGCAGCTGCGCGCCGACGGCTATCAGATGTCCGCCGATTACGCCGGCGCCGACGTCGTGCTGGTCAACACCTGCGGCTTCCTCGATTCCGCCAAGGAGGAATCGCTGGAGGCGATCGGCGAGGCGATCGCGGAGAACGGCCGCGTCATCGTCACCGGCTGCATGGGCAAGGAGGCGGAGGCGATCCGCACCCGCTTCCCACAGGTCCTCGCGATCACCGGCGCGCACGAATACGAGCAGGTGGTGGAGGCGGTCCACGCCGCCGCCCCCGCCGCGATCAGCCCCTATGTCGACCTGATCCCCGATGCCGGCCTCAAGCTGACACCGCGCCACTACAGCTATCTGAAGATCTCGGAAGGCTGCAACCACCGCTGCTCCTTCTGCATCATCCCGTCGCTGCGCGGCGACCTCGTCAGCCGCCGCCCCGACGCGATCCTGCGCGAGGCGGAAAAGCTGGTCGCGGCGGGGACGAAGGAACTGCTGGTCATCAGCCAGGATACCTCGGCCTATGGCATCGACATCCGCGATCAGCCGCGGATGTGGAAGGGCGCGGAGGTGCGCCCCCACATGACCGATCTGGCGCGCGAGCTGGGGAAGATCGCACCCTGGGTGCGCCTCCATTACGTCTACCCCTATCCGCACGTCGATCAGGTCATTCCGCTGATGGCGGAGGGGCTGGTGCTCCCGTACCTCGATATCCCGTTCCAGCATGCCGCGCCCGCGGTGCTGCGCCGGATGAAGCGCCCCGCCAACGATGCCAAGGTGCTCGGCCGCATCCACGGCTGGCGCGAGGTCTGCCCCGACATCGCGATCCGCTCCACCTTCGTCGTCGGCTTCCCCGGCGAGACCGAGGAGGATTTCCAGTACCTGCTCGACTGGCTGGACGAGGCGCAGCTCGACCGCGTCGGCGCGTTCCGGTTCGAGCCGGTCGAGGGCGCATCGGCCAACGCCCTCCCCGATCCGGTGCCCGAGGAGGTGAAGGAAGAACGCTACGCGCGCATCATGGAAAAGACCGCGGCCATCTCCGCGGCGAAGCTCGCCGCGAAGGTCGGCCGCACGCTCGACGTCATCATCGACGCGGTGGACGGGGAGAGCGGCGGCGCCACCGGCCGCTCGACCGCGGACGCGCCCGAGATCGACGGCGAGGTCCATTTGCGCGACGCAGGCCATCTGGCCGAGGGCGACATCGTCCGCGTCACGATCGAGGACGCCGACGAGCATGACTTGTTCGGGGTGGCGGCGGCCGTCGACTAAACGGTCGACGTGCCGATCCCGAACGTCCTCCGGATCGCCCTGGACAGCTGCGCACGCCATCCGGGCGGCCCCTCGGATATGAAAAGTTCGGGATAGACGATCGAGGGAACCGGACAGTTTTCGTCATGCTCCTTCGCATATTCCTCGGCAATGCGCGCGATCACCCGATAGGTCCGGTCGTTATAATATTCCTCGATATATTTCCGCAGGATGGCACCCGCCTGGGGATGATCCTCTCGAGCCGCGTCCTTCGGAAACATCACCCTGTGACAATAGAAGCTCAGGTCGGCATATTCCGACGGACTGACGCTGATCGCACGCACGTCGTCGGCCACGGCTTGAAGAAAGGTGCAGAACGAATCGAAGCAGCTTCGATAGGTGAACATGTCCGCGCTTCGCCAATCCGGGTCGCGCATGACCTTCAGCGAGGTGACGAAACGATCCCAGTTGATATCGAAATAGCCCTTCGCCGGTGGCGATGCATGCCAGAACGGCCGCGCAGGCGCCCTATCGATGGCATCGAACAGCGGCTGAAATGGCGCGGGTATCTGTGCCGGTCCCCCGCGCCAGTCGAGGATGCGTAACGTCAAGGCGATGTTCGGGTCGCTCGTCATCTGCGACAGATAGGACCGCACCAGCTCCGAGCGCTTCCACCCCTGTTCGATCTCATATCGCCGGCCACCCAGCTTGATCTGCCAGGCCGTGAAACACACGCCGAGGCCTGTCAGCGTCGAACCGAAAAGCGCGATCAGATAGGCCCGGCCGTGGAAAAAGCCGTCTACCGCTGCGGCAACGCCATCGGCCGCGGCGCCGACCAGTACGATCATTGTTCATCCCCCCAGTTGAACAGCAATCCCAAAATCTCGGGAAAGGATGACACGGCTCGGGGCCCGATGCTACGTCGCCGTTACCCCTTTTTCCGCCCGGAGAAGCACGCGTGGCACAGGACGTATCGGTCGCGACGACGATCACGCTCGACTGGGACAAGTCCCCCGCCGCCGCGGCCGCCGCCGCCGCGCTTGCAGGGCGGATCATCGGTGCCGACACCGCATATATCAGTCATGGCGAAATCCAGACCGGCCTCAGCATCGACGCCGAAACATGGGCTCCCTCGCTTCCCGATCTCTACGCCGGGGATTTTGCGGCATTGGGGGACGAACGCGACCTGTTGCTCGCACGCGACGCCATGGGCACGTTGCTGGGGATGGCCGTCGTCGCATGGGAGCAATCGTCGCGTCGACGCTTTGCGGTCGTGGAAGACATGGTCGTCGCGCCGGACGCCCGCTCCCACGGCGTCGGCACCCGTCTGATCGAGATGATCGAGCGTCGGGTGCGGGAAGCCGGCGTCGACTGGATATTTCTCGAGAGCGGCGTCCGCAACACCCGCGCGCACGCCTTCTTCGAACGGTCCGGCTTCGCCATGACCAGCCACGTCTTCGCCCGCCGATTGGGGTAGCCGCGACGGAGCGCGATCAAGACCAACGCCGGGAAAATGTCACGAGCGGTTGGTAGCGGAGGAGGGACTTGAACCCCCGACCCCAGGATTATGATTCCCGTGCTCTAACCAGCTGAGCTACTCCGCCCCGTCGCAGACAAGGGCACCGTACCGCTCGTGAGGCGCGGGCTATAGCAGCGCAAACGACGCGGTCAAGCGGCCGGATGACACATTCCCGTCAACCGGCCCCGAGCCGGGGTCCGGCTATTCCTGTTCCGTCATGCCGGACCTGTTCCGGCATCCAGGGTCCCGCGCACCTCGCGATCGTTTGGGAAGCGAAACCCTGGACCCCGGAACAGGTCGAGACCTCTTCGAGCGTCGTGGATCGCTCGACAATCTCACTGTTCCCCGGCGAAGGCCGGGGCCCAGTCGGCGTGGCTTTTGCGTCTGTTACCACCGTCCCCCAGCTGGGCCCCGGCCTTCGCCGGGGAACAGGAAACTGAGTTTCGCAGCGGTCTCGGATAAACCCGGGGCGACGAGAATGTCACATCCGCCGTAATCCCCCCTCGAACGATCAGGCAGGTGAGGCGAACCCAACAAGGGAGGGTTCGATGACACTTTTCGAGGCAGCGGTGGAAATCACGCGCCTGCTACCCCGTTCTCAACGCCTCACGTTTGCGATCGTGAGCGCGGCGCTACTGTTCGCCGCCACGATCGTCATGCTGTGGCTGACTGCCAATAGCTACCCGAACATATGCCGGGACAGCGGCTCCCATGGCCCGCCGCGATACCACCACGCCGCCAGCCCCGCGATCGTCACCGGACGCGCCGCGAATCCCGCCTGCAGCTGCGCCAGCGTCGCTTTCGCCTCGGCGGGCGTCACCTTGTTCTGCACCGTCACGTGCGCGCGCCAGCCGGCCTGATCCTGCGGGGTCAGCAACCCGTGGAACGCCTCCGCCAGTCGCCCCCGGATCGCCGCCAGCCCGGGCGAGTCGATCCGGTACGCCACGCCCCGCCCCAGCGATATCACGCCCGCCACGCGCGCCGCCGGCGCCGGCACCCCGCGCGTCTCCTGCACCAGCCGGTGGCGCACCTCGTCCGCGCTGCCCGGCGGCAGATGATGGAACATCGTCAGATGCGCATCCAGCTGGTTGCGCTCCGCCGGAAAGAACGCGCGCCGCTGCGCGTCGAAGAACGCCTGGTCCGGCGCCCCGAACAGCGCGGTCAGGATGATCGGAGCGGCCGCGTCGCTCAAATCTCGATCTGGCTGCCCAGCTCGACCACGCGATTGGTCGGCAGGCGGAAGAATTCCATCGCGCTTTCCGCGTTGCGCAGCATCCAGGCGAACAGCTTCTCGCGCCAGATCGCCATCCCCGGCCGCTCCGATGCCAGCAGCGTCTGGCGGCTCAGGAAGAAGCTGGTGTCCATCATCCGGAACTCACCCCCGCAGCCGCGGAACGACTTCAGGTTGGCGGGCACGTCCGGCTCCTCCATGAAGCCGTAGCGCAGGATGACGCGGTGGAACCCCTGCCCCAGATCCTCGTGCAGGAAACGGTCGTCGACCGGGAAATAGGGCATGTCGGTGACCCGCACCGTCAGCAGGATGACGCGGTCGTGGAGCACGCGATTGTGCTTCAGGTTGTGGAGCAGCGCGTGCGGCACGCCGTCCGGGGTCGAGGTCATGAACACGGCGGTCCCCGACACGCGCGTGGCGGAGGTCGCGGCCGAATCGATGAAGATCTTGATCGGCATCGCCGCCTCGCGCATCCGCTCCAGCATCAGCTTGCGGCCCAGCGACCAGGTGGTCAGCAGCACGAAGACGATGATCGCCACCAGCAGCGGGAACCAGCCGCCGTCGGGCACCTTCGTGAGGTTCGATCCGAAATACAGGCCGTCGATCGCCAGGAACACGACCTCGAACAGCGCCACCGCCCAGATCGGCCAGTGCCACACGCGGCGGATCAGCACCCCGACCATGCAGGTCGAGATGAACATCGTCCCCGTCACCGCGATGCCGTACGCCGCGGCGAGGTTGGACGATTCGCCGAAGCCGAAGACGAGCAGCAGCACCATCACCATCAGCGCCCAATTGGCCGCGGGGATGTAGATCTGCCCCGCCTCCGACGCGCTGGTGTGGGTGATGCGGATGCGCGGCATCAGCCCCAGCTGCACCGCCTGCTGCACCACCGAATAGGCGCCGGTGATGACCGCCTGGCTGGCGATCACGGTCGCCATCGTCGCCAGGATGACGAGCGGCAGGCGCCACGCCTCCGGCGCCATCAGGAAGAACGGGTTCTCCGCCGCCGCGGGCGTCTGGAGCAGCAGCGCGCCCTGCCCCAGATAGTTGAGCATCAGCGCCGGCAGGACGAAGCCCAGCCACGCGTAGGAGATCGGCCTGCGCCCGAAATGCCCCATGTCGGCATACAGCGCCTCCGCCCCCGTCACCGCCAGCACGACCGAGCCCAGCGCCAGGAACGCCAGCTTCCCGTCGCTGGCGGCGAAGCGCACCGCCCACATCGGGTTCAGCGCCCACAGCACGTCGGGGCGCTGCGCGATGTGCATCAGCCCCATGCCGGCCAGCACGATGAAATAGACGATCATGATCGGCCCGAAGAGCCGCCCGACCTTCGCCGTGCCGATCGACTGCAGCCAGAACAGCGCGATCAGGATCGTCACCGCGATCGGCAGGACGAACGAATCGAACCCCTGCTCGACCGTCGCCAGCCCCTCCACCGCCGACAGGACGGAGATGGCGGGCGTAATCATGCAATCGCCGAAGAACAGCGCGGTGGCCACCACGCCCAGCATCACCAGGCTCGGGCCCCAGCGCTTGCCCGCGCCCGACCGCCGCTGGATCAGCGCCAGCAGCGCCAGGCTGCCGCCCTCGCCGTTGTTGTCGGCGCGCAGCACGATCAGGACGTATTTCAGCGTCACGATCAGCATCAGCGACCAGAACATCAGGCTGACCACGCCGAAGATGTGGAGCTGGTCCACCGCGAGCGGATGGTGCCCGACGAACACCTCCTTCATCGCATACAGCGGGCTGGTGCCGATGTCGCCGTAGACGACGCCGATCGCGCCGACCGCGAGCGCGGTCAGCCCCTGCCGGCTGCCATGATGATGATGCGGCGCGGCGCCGGCATCGACGGTGGCGCCCGCCGCGTCGGGCGCGCTCACGCCGCCACCATGGTGACGGTCGTTCCGGCCAAGGTTCGGGCAGGGGCGTTGCCGTCCGTGCTCGCGACGTGATCGCCCACAAAGGTGCCCATAGTGACGGCGCGCCTAGCACCGGGCCGAGGGGCATGCAACGCGGAACAGATAATGAACACGCTCGTTGACCCTCCCGAAAGGACACAGACGAATGTCGCAGGCCAACGATCCGAAAACACATCCCTTTTCCAATGCGGAAAAGGACCCCGACGACTGGACCACTGGCGACGAGCCGATGACCGGCGCGCAGGCGAGCTACCTCAAGACGCTGAGCGAGGAGGCGGGCGAGACGTTCGACGAGTCGCTGACGAAGGCGGACGCCTCGAAGCGGATCGACGCCTTGCAGGAAAGGACCGGGCGCGGCGCCTGACCACGGGGGACGCGGCGGATCGAAAGGCAATGTTACGGGTTGGAAACCATCGCCCTCATGATGGAGTCCTTGGTTGCGCCGCTCCCCCGCCGTCCCGACCCTCGCGCTGCTCCTGCTGGCCGGCACGATCGCGGGTTGCTCGCGCCCGGTCGGTAACGCCGCGCCGCCGCGGGTGGGGGACGGCGCCACCCGGCTGCCGCAGCAAAGCTCGACCATCGTCGTGCCCGTCACGGCCGATCTCGCGGCGGTCGAGCGGGGACTCGACGCGGAAACGCCGCGAACGCTGTGGACGATCGATCAGCACCGCGACGTCTGCGTCGAGGGGCGCCGCGTCGCCGGGGTGAAGGTCACCCCCCGATCTCGGCTGCCGCCTCGTCGGACAGGTGACGCGCGGAGACATCCGTCTCTCGGGCAGCGGCGAGCGGCTCGACATCACCATGCCGGTCAGCGCACGCATCGCGGCGCGCGACGTCGGCGGCGTCCTCAGCAAGACCGCGACCGGCAGCGCCATCGTCCATGCCGCCGCGACGCTGCGCGTCGTCGGCGACTGGCAGCCGCGCGCCACGCTCGACATCTCCTACCGCTGGCGCGAACTGCCCGGCACCGAGGTCGCAGGCCAGCGCATCACCTTCCGGCGCGAGGCGGACGAGAAGCTGGTCGGCATCGTGCGCCGGCTGGAGCGCGACCTGCCACGCCAGCTGGAGCGGCTGCGCCCGCGCGACGACCTGCAAAAGGTCTGGGCCCAGGCCTTCACCACGATCGAGCTGAGCAAGCGCAACCCACCCGCATGGCTGCGCGTCACCCCGCGCGCACTGGGCGTCGGCAGCTACCGGGTCGAGGGGCGCCACCTGCGCCTGACGCTCGCGGCGGAGGCGCTGACCGAGACGTTCGTCGGCGATCGTCCGGCGGACCCCGCGGTCACGCCGCTGCCGCGCCCCGGCCAGGTGAAGGGCCGACCGGGCCTGCGCTTCTTCGTACCCGTCCTCGCCGATTACGCGCAGCTGGAGCCGGTGGTCGAGCGCACGCTGCGCAAGCTCGCGGCGCGCGGCATCGACGTGCCCGGCGTCGGCCCGGTCGAGGCGCAGTTCGGGAAGGTGACGGTCTATGCCACCGACGGCGGCCGGATCGCGGTGGGGGTGAAGGCGCAGGTCAAGCCGAAGGACGGCGGCCCGACCACCCGCGGCGAGGTCTGGCTGTCGGCGCTTCCCTACAACGATGCCAATTCGCAGCTGGTGCAGGCGCGCGACGTGCAACTGGCGACGAAGACCGATTCGGCCGCGGTCGACCTGCTGGTGCAGCTGCTATCGACCGTACAGGTGCAGCAGGCGGTCGCGCTGGCGCTGCGCCACGATTTCGCGCCCGACTATCAAAGGGTGCTCGCCAAGGCGCAGGCCGCGATCGGCGCACGGCGCGAGGGCGATTTCCTGCTGTCCACCGACGTGCGTCAGGTATCGACTGGGCAGTTGCAGGTCACGGGCGCGGGGCTGTTCCTTCCCGTTCAGGCGGAGGGGGACGCGCGGATCGAGTATCGCCCGCGGTGAGATGACGGGCGGCTTGTGGCGTGCTCGGCTCGCCCCGCCCGCCCGTCCGTCGCCCCGGACTTGTTCGGGACCTTTGCAAAAAGTGTCACCGTGCTCCTGCGAAGGCAGGAGCACGGCATGGACTCGGCACCGTTGCAGCCGTTTTACAAGGATCCCGAAGTGCCTCGCGGTCCAGGACTCCGCGCACCATCGGGCACGAGGCGCGCGGAGCACTCGATACCGGAACACGTCCGGCATGACGGCGCCCCCTACAACGCCCGCCCGTAGATCAGATCGTCGTGCAGCGTCGCGCCGACCAGGAACCGCCGCGTCCCCACGACCGCAAATCCCTGTTTCTCGTAGAAGCGCCGTGCGCGGTGGTTCTCGCCGTATACGCCCAGCAGCATCCGCGCATGGCCCGCGCGCCGCGCATCCTCGATCGCGCGCGCCATCAGCGCCGGCCCCAGCCCGCTGCCGTGCGCGCCGGCCAGGACGTAGATGCGCTTGAGTTCGATGTCGCCGTCCAGCGGCGCGACCGGCAGGTCCGGCACGGTCAGCAGGGTATAGCCGATCGGCGCGCCGCCCGCCGCCGCCTCGGCCAGCGTCGCGGTCGCCCCCGCGGCGATGTAGCGCGCGAACGCCTCCGCGCTGCTGTTGCGCGCGACATGCGCGACGATGTCCGCGCCCTCCAGGATACCCGCGAAGGTCTGGAGGAAGGTGGCGCCTGCGACCAGCGACAGCGCGGCCGTATCGGCCGGCCCTGCGCGGCGCAGGCGCCCGTCCATCAGCCGACGATCTCTTCCGGCTTGAAGAAGTACGCGATCTCGATCGCGGCATTCTCGTCGGAGTCCGAACCGTGGACCGTGTTCGCCTCGATCGACTCGGCCAGCTCCTTGCGGATCGTGCCGGGGGCGGCGTTCTCGGGGTTGGTGGCGCCCATGATGTCGCGGTTGCGCTGCATGGCGTTCTCGCCCTCCAGCACCTGCACGACGACCGGGCCGGAGATCATGAAGCCGACCAGGTCGTTGAAGAACGGACGCTCCTTGTGGACCGCGTAGAAGCCCTCGGCCTGCTCCCGGGTCATCTGGATGCGCTTCGATGCGACGACGCGCAGCCCGGCGTCCTCCAGCATCTTGGTGACCGCGCCGGTCAGGTTGCGGCGGGTGGCATCGGGCTTGATGATCGAAAAGGTACGGTTCGCGGCCATGACGGTCACGGGCTCCTGTGGTCAAAGGTCTGGAAGTGGCGCCGCCCTAGTCGCGGGGTGCCGGCGATGCAAGCGTACCCGTCATTCCTGCCGATCGTCATTCCCGCGGAGGCGGGAATCCAGACGCGCTACCCTCCCCCCTCCGGCTGCCACGTCAGCGTATCTGGATCCCCGCCTCCGCGGGGATGACGGGAGGGGAAGCACCTACGCCGCCTGCTCCCATTTGCCCGCGTCATTCTGTTTCCAGTACCGCCGCTCGACGCCTTCGCGCCCCGCCAGCGCCTTCCACGCCGCGCGCGCCGGCCCGATCGCTTCCTCGTCGAAGAAATGGAACGCCCGCTCGAACCCCAGCGCCGCGTCGCGCCATTCGCCGTCCACCAGCGCGACGTGCCGCGCGCCGTTGGACTGCGCCACCTCCCCCGCGATCAGGATCGGCTGGCGATCGTCATGCGCACCGCCCGCCAGCCCGTGCGGCAGGAAGCTGTCGGGCGCGAACTGCCACAGCAGGCGGTCGAGCGCCACGCGCTGGTCGTCGGCCGCGCTGACGATCAGCAGTCGCGCGCCGGTTTCCGTCACCTTCTGCGCGATCCGCGGCAGCACACGCTCCAGCGGCATCCGGGTCAGATGGTAGAAATCGACCTGCATGTAGCGCTCTCTCACAACCCTGATGACGTCATCCCTGTTCCACGGAAATGACGGGGCAGCCTTATCCCTCGCACACATCCGCGACGTAGCGGTCGAGCACGCGCACGCCATAGCCCGTCGCGCCCTTCGCCCAGGTCGGCCCGTCCTTGTCCGCCCAGACCATGCCCGCGATGTCGAGGTGCGCCCAGGCGACCCCCTTCTCCACGAACCGCTGGAGGAACTGCGCCGCGGTGATCGAGCCCGCGCCGCGCGGACCGACGTTCTTCATGTCCGCGATGGCCGAGTCGATCAGCTTGTCATAGGCATCGGTCAGCGGGAAACGCCACAGCTGGTCCCCCGAGGCGCGCCCCGCCGCCAGCAGGCGGTCGGCGAGCGCGTCGTCGTTGCTGAACAGCCCGCCGAACTCGTTGCCCAGGCTGACGATCATCGCGCCGGTCAGCGTCGCCAGGTCGACGATCGTCGTCGGCGCGTGGGTGCGCTGGACCCAGGTCAGGCAGTCGCACAGCACCAGCCGCCCCTCGGCATCGGTGTTGATGACCTCGATCGTCTGGCCCGACATGCTCGTCACCACGTCGCCGGGGCGCTGCGCATTGCCGTCGGGCATGTTCTCGACCAGCCCCATCACGCCGATGACGTTCGCCTTCGCCTTGCGCGTGGCGAGGGACAGCATCGCGCCGGCGACCGCGCCCGCGCCGCCCATGTCCCACTTCATGTCCTCCATGCCCGCGGCCGGCTTGATCGAGATGCCGCCGGTGTCAAACGTCACGCCCTTGCCGACCAGCGCGGTCAGCGGCGCGTCCGCACCGCCCCCGTTCCACTTCAGCGCCAGCAGCCGCGCCTCGCGCCGCGATCCCTGGCTGACCCCCAGCAGCGCCCCCATTCCCAGCGCGCGCATCTCCTCCTCGTCCAGCACGGTCGCCTCCAGCCCCAGCCCGTCGACCGCCGCCAGCACGCGCTCGACGAACGTCTCGGGGTAGAGGATGTTGGGCGGCAGCGCGGCCAGCGTGCGCGCCAGCGCCAGCCCGTCGGTCACCGCGGCGCGCGGCGCATAGGCGCTGTCGTCCCCCACCACCGTCAGCGTCGCCAGCGTCGGCTTCTGCTTCTCGGGCAGCCTCGTGCGATAGGCGTCGAAGCGCCACGAACGCTGCGCCGCGCCCGCCGCGAACCGCGCCGCGCTCACCGCGTCGACGCCCGACAGGTCCGCCACCGCCGCGGTCGCCCCCGACGTCAGCAGCCGCGCGACCAGCGCGCCGCCCGCGCGCTCATAGGCGGCATCGTCGCCCGCGCCGACGCCCAGCAGCAGCACGCGGCGCGTGCCCTCCCCGGACGCGACATGGACCTCGGCGGCGCTGCCGGCGTCGCCTTCGAACCGCTGCGCCGCGGCGGCGCCCCGCACCAGCGCGTCGGCACCCTCGACCAGCCCGGCGAGCGATGCGCCCTTCGTCACGGGCAGCGCCAGCACGGCGGGGTCGGCGGTGGTCGGGGCGGGCCGGCTGGCGGCAAACTCGATCTTCATGGACACGATACCTTGATACTGGATGACCGCTGGTAGGCCCAAGCGGATGCGCAGGCAAAGCCCCTGCCGCCAAAACGTTGCAGCGTGCCGCGTGCGATGCGATAGGCAGCCGCGCAGCGTCGTCGCCATCCCGGCCGCGCGCAAGGGGTGCGACGGGAGCGACGTGACGCGTTTGGATCTACTCGCCTGCGGCGTCGCGGCGCTGGTGCTGGCCCCGCCGGCCGCCGCCCAGTCGCTGCAGGACCAGTCGCTGCAGGACCAGTCGCTGCAGGACCAGTCGCTGCAGGACCGCGGCCCGCCGCCTGCCCCGGTGGAGGGCGCAGCCCCCGCGGGCGAGGATCAGGTGCAGTTCAGCGCCGGCGCGCTCGAATATGATTACAACGCCGACGTCGTCACCGCGACCGACGCGGTGCGCATGACGCGCGAGGGCGACCGCCTGCGCGCCGACAAGGTGGTGTGGAACCGCAGGACCGGGCGCGTCGTCGCCACCGGCAACGTCGCGGTCACCAATCCGGAGGGCGACGTCGCCTATGGCGATTCGATCGAGCTGACCGATTCGCTGAAGGACGGCGTGATCGACAACCTGCTCGTCGTGCTGGAACAGGGCGGCCGCCTCGCCGCGGTGCGCGGCACCCGCGACCAGAGCGGCAACATGCAGCTGGAGCGCGCGGTCTATTCGCCGTGCGCCGTCACCACATCCGATGGTTGCCCCAAGGAGCCGACGTGGAAGATCACGGCGGTGCAGGTGATGTACCGCCCGGACCGCGAGCGGCTGACCTTCGACGGCGCGCGCATCCACCTCTTCGGCCTCAGCACGCCCGCACTGCCGCGCTTCAGCGTGCCCCTGGGCGGCAGCAGCAATTCCGGCCTGCTCACCCCGCAGTTCAACATCACCCAGCTGAACGGCGTCGAGGTGGTGCTGCCGATCAACGTCGTGCTCGGCCCCGACAAGTCGCTGGTGCTGCGCCCGCACCTGTTCTCCTCCGAACTGCCGATGATGGAGGCGCGCTACAGCCAGCTGAACGAGATCGGCGCCTTCTCGCTGACCGCCTATGCGACCAGCAGCCGCCGCAGCGGCGACCTGTCGGGCGGGTTCACGACGCAGACCGAGCGCGCCTTCCGCGGCTATCTCGACGGGGTCGGCCGGTTCCAGCTCGACCCGAACTGGAGCATCTCGACCTCGCTGCGGCTCGTCACCGACCGCACCTTCCTGCGCCGCTACGACATCTCGCGCGAGGATCGGCTGCGCACCAACGTCACCGTCGAGCGGATCGACCGCGACAGCTACCTCTCGCTTGCCGGCTGGGCGGTGCAGACGCTGCGCGTCGGCGACCGGCAGGGCGCGCAGCCGATCGCGCTGCCCGAGATCGACTATCGCCGCCGCATCACCGACACGCCGCTGGGCGGCGTCCTCCAGCTTCAGGCGAACACGCTCGCGATCGGGCGCAAGGCCGGGCAGGACACGCAGCGCGGCTTCGTCTCGGCGCGCTGGGACTGGCGCGGCATCACCACCACCGGGCAGGAGGTGACGCTCACCGCCTATGCCCGCGGCGACGCGTACAACACCACCGGCACCGCCGCGACCGCGATCGCCAGCTACCGCGGGATCGAGGGGTTCCAGACCCGCGCGATCGGCGCGCTCGCCGCCGACGTGCGCTGGCCGCTGATCGGCGAGCTGTGGGGCGGGTTCCAGCGCTTCACCCCGCGCGTCCAGGTGGTCGCGACGCCGCCCACGCGCAACCTGGCCGTGCCCAACGAGGATGCGCGCGCGGTCGACCTGGAGGATTCGAACCTCTTCGCGCTCAACCGTTTCCCCGGCTACGACCGCTGGGAGGATTCCAGCCGCGTGACCTACGGCGCGGACTGGGCGCTCGACCTGACCGGCATCGCGATCTCGGCCAATGTCGGGCAGAGCTACCGCCTCAATTCGCGCCCCAGCATCCTGCCGAGCGGCACCGGCCTGTCGGATCGCTTCTCCGACATCGTCGGGCGCACCAACGTGCGGTTCGGCGAGTGGGTCACGCTCACCCACCGCTACCGCCTCGACAAGGACAATCTGGCGGTGCGCCGCAACGAGATCGACGCCACCGTCGGCTCGCGCCGCACCTATGCCACGGTCGGCTACATCCGCCTGAACCGCAACATCGACATCCCCGATCTTCAGGACCGCGAGGAGGTGCGCGTCGGTGGGCGTCTGGGCATCGGCCGCTTCTGGTCGGTGTGGGGCTCCGCGCTGGTCGACCTGACCGACCGCGAGGAGGATCCCACGCTCGCCACCGCCGACGGCTTCACCCCGATCCGCCACCGCGTCGGCGTCGCGTACGAGGACGATTGTATCGAAATGGGCGTCACGTGGCGGCGCGACTATCAAACGCTGGGCGACGCGCGCGCCGGCAACGCCTACCTCTTGACGCTTTCCTTGAAGGGGCTGGGCCGCTAAGCCGCGGTTCAGCTGGAATGGGGCATTTGCGCCGGCGACGTGCGCCTTGGGCGCGGCATGGGGATTTCGAGATTCACGTGATGACGAACACGAAGGGCGCGGCACCGACCCGCCGGGTGATGAAGACCCGCCGGGCGCTCGCTGCGGCGCTGGCGCTGACCGCGGTCGTCGCCGGTACGGGCGCCGGCATCGCGCAGACGGTCGAGGATCAGTCGATGCCCGACAACACCGGGCTCAACATCCCCGCCAACCTCCAGATCTTCGGCAAGCTCGATCCGAACATCCGCAAGGCGACCGCGATCGTCAACGACACGGTCATCACGCAGACCGACGTCGACCAGCGCGTGGCGCTGATCGCGGCGGCCAACAACGTGAAGCTGACCGACGAGGACCGCGAGCGGCTGCGGCTCCAGGTGCTGCGCCAGCTGATCGACGAGACGTTGCAGATCCAGCAGGCGAAGACCGCCGACGTGACCATCACGAAGGACGAGATCGACCAGAGCGTCGCCCGCGTCGCGCGCAACTTCGGCAAGACGCCGGCCGAGTTCGCCGCCTTCCTGCGCGAGAACGGCTCCTCCGATCGCTCGATCCGCCGCCAGATCGAGGGCGAGCTGGCGTGGCAGCGCTACCTGCGCCGCCGTGTCGAGCCGTTCGTCAACGTCGGCGACGAGGAGGTGAAGGCGATCCTCGACCGGCTGGAACAGGCCAAGGGTACCGAGGAATATCACCTCAACGAAATCTACCTCTCCGCCACCGCCGACCGCGAGCAGCAGGTGTTCGCGCAGGCGCGGCAGATCATCGCCGAGATCGGCAAGGGGCAGGCGCCGTTCGCCTATTTCGCGCGCAACTTCTCGGAGGCGTCGACGCGCGGCGTCGGCGGCGACCTGGGCTGGGTGCGCACCGCGCAGCTGCCGGAGGCGCTGGCGCAGGCGGCGACCACGATGCAGGTCGGCCAGGTCGCCGGCCCCGTCCAGACGCCCGGCGGCTTCTCGATCCTGTATCTGGTCGACAAGCGTCAGGTGCTGACCGCCGATCCGCGCGACGCGAAGCTCAGCCTGAAGCAGATGACGATCAAATTCCCCGCCGGCACCACGCAGGCGCAGGCGACGCAGCGCACCTCCGCCTTCGCGACCGAGATCCAGAAGCTGCAGGGCTGCGGCTCGGTGGCGAAGATCGCCGCGTCGCTGAACGCGGAGGTGGTCGACAACGATTCGATCCGCATCCGCGACCTGCCGCCCCCGCTCCAGGCGATCATGCTGAAATTGCAGGTGGGCCAGGCGACGCCGCCGTTCGGCACCCCGACCGAGGGTGTGCGTACGCTCGTGCTGTGCGGCCGTGACGAGGTGCAGAGCGGCCAGCTGCCCGGCGCGGCGCAGATCCAGAGCCAGCTGGAGCAGCAGCGCGTCAACCTGCGCGCGCAGCAGGCGCTGCGCGACCTGCGCCGCGACGCGGTCATCGAGTATCGCTGAGCCCCGGCGGTGATCGCCCCCGCTGCCTCCGCCCCCATCGTCATCGCGATGGGCGACCCCGCGGGTGTCGGGCCGGAGACGATCGCCAGGGCATGGGACGCCCGCCACGAGCGTGCGCTCGCGCCATTCGTCGCGGTCGGCGATGGCCGCGCGATCGAGCGCGTATGGCGGGGGCCGCTCCAGCCCGTCACCGATCTGGCGACGGTCGCACGCGTCTTCCCCGACGCGCTGCCGGTGCTGACGGTCGAGGACGCGGGCGAGATCGTCCCCGGCGTCCCCGACGCGGACGGCGCGCGCTGCGCGCTCCACGCGCTGGAGCTGGCGTGCGGCCTCGTCCGCTCGGGCGCGGGCCGCGCGCTCGTGACCGGCCCGGTGTCGAAGGCGCAATTGTACGATATCGGCTTCACCCATCCGGGACAGACCGAGTTCGTCGCCGAACGCTGCGGGATTTCGCGCGACAATGCGGTCATGATGCTCGCCGGGCCCGGTCTGCGCGTCGTCCCGATCACCACCCACGTCCCGTTCGCCGCCGTGCCCGCGCTGCTCACCCCCGAGCTGATCGTGGCCAAGGCGCGCGTGACCGCCCGCGGGCTGACCCGCAATTTCGGGGTCGGGCGCCCCCGCCTCGCCTTCGCCGGCCTGAACCCGCACGCGGGCGAGAGCGGCGCGATCGGGCGCGAGGAGATTGACGTGTTCGCCCCCGCCATCGCGCAGCTGGTGGCGGAGGGGATCGACGCGCGCGGCCCGTTCGCCGCCGACACGATGTTCCACGCCCGCGCGCGCGACGGTTATGACGCGGTCCTGTGCGGCTATCACGATCAGGCGCTGATCCCGATCAAGACCCTCTATTTCGACGACGGCGTCAACATCACGCTGGGCCTGCCGATCGTGCGCACCTCGCCCGATCACGGCACCGCCTTCGACATCGCGGGCAAGGGGCTGGCACACCCCGGCGCGATGATCGCCGCGATCGCGATGGCCGACGCCGCCGCGACCCATCGCCTGCGCGAGCAGCAGCCGGCGTGACCCCCGCCGTCGAGCTGCCCCCGCCCGACCTCCCACCACTGCGCGAGGTCATCGCGCGCCACGGGCTGTCCGCGTCCAAGGCGCTCGGGCAGAATTTCCTCTTCGACGCGCAATTGCTCGCCCGCATCGCGCGCGTTCCCGGCGATCTTCGCGATGCCGAGGTGCTGGAGGTCGGGCCCGGCCCCGGCGGCCTGACCCGCGCGTTGCTGGCGCAGGGCGCGCGCGTCACCGCGATCGAGCGCGACCGCCGCTGCATCCCCGCGCTCGCCGAGCTGGAGGCCGCCTATCCCGGCCGCCTGCGCGTGATCGAGGGCGACGCGACCGAGATCGACGCGCGCGCGCTGTTCGGCGGTGCGCCGCATATCGTCTCCAACCTGCCCTATAACGTCGGCACCGCCCTGCTGGTCGGCTGGCTCTCGGCGGAGTGGCTGCCGTGGTGGCGGTCGTGCACGCTGATGTTCCAGCGCGAGGTCGCCGACCGCATCGTCGCGCCGGCCGGCACCGACGCCTACGGACGGCTCGCCGTCCTGTCGCAATGGCGCAGCACCGCGCGCATCGCGATGCCGGTCCACCGCTCCGCCTTCACCCCCCCGCCGAAGGTCATGTCAGCGGTCGTCCACCTCGTTCCCGCCGAAGCGCCCGAGGCCGTGAAGCTCGCCACCCTCGAACGCCTCACCGCCGCCGCCTTCGGCCAGCGCCGCAAGATGCTTCGGCAGAGCCTGCGCGGCGTACAGGGCGCGCTGGAGGCGCTGGAAGCGGAGGGTATCGACCCGACCCGCAGGGCAGAGACGGTGAGCGTCGCGGAGTTCGTCAGCCTCGCCCGCCGCCTGGACGGCGCAAGCTAAGCTCGACCAACGCCCTCAACGCTGCTGCGAACGGCGCCTGGCGAGCCTCTGGCGGTTCGTCACCCCGGACCTGTTCCGGGACATGGCAAAGCCCCGCACCAGCCGTGCTCCTGCTCAGGCAGGAGTCCAGGGTTGCCGGACACATCGGACGTGGCTCTGCATGGCCCTGGCTCCTGCTGGCGCAGGAGCGCGGTGGAAGACGTTCGCAGGGTCTCGACGTGTCCGGGACTTCAGGGCCCGCGCCCCAACCCGCCCCTTCCGTTCGGGCCCAAAACCGCCCGTTCGTGCTGAGCGAAGTCGAAGCACAGCCACCGTCTTGCATAGCCTTCGACGACGCTCAGGCCGAACGGAGGTCATCCCCCACCCGTTCGTGGGGGGTCATCGAGCGACGTCCGAATGCCGTCTCGAAGCTTGGGCGGAACGCTCGCCGCCCCTCAATCCTTCGCGGCCGGCACCTTCCCCACGGTCGTGGTGTTCGCGCCCACCGCGGCGGTCGTCACGGGCGGCCCCTTGGCGATCGCGGCGGCCAGCGTCGATGCCTGGGGGCACGCGCCCTTGCACAACGTCCTCACCCGCGTGAGGTTCTGGCGCGCGCGCTCCACCGCGCCCTTCATCACCATCGCCTCGCCCTGTCCCGCCAGCGCGTCGACGTCGTTGGGCTCCAGCAGCAGCGCCTCGCGATAGAAACGGATCGCCTTCCCGGGCAGTCCGCGCGCCTCCGCCACGTTCGCCAGCGTGATGAACGCCTGCCGGTTGCGCGGATCGACCGTCACCGCGGTTTCCAGCAGGTCGGTTGCCCCCTCCAGGTTACCGGCCGCCTGCGCCGCCTTCCCCTGTTGCAGCAGCGCCATGCTGCGCGCATCGATCTGGTCGTCGGGACGCTGGCCGTGGAGCGAGGTGGAAATCGACACCATCGCCAGCGATGCGGCGACGGCGACGCAGGTGAAACGCATGAACGGCTCCAGCTTCGACACGATGTCGATCGGTTAGCACGGGGCCCGCAGGCGTGCGACAAAAAAGCCGTCGCTGCCGTCATGCGCCGGGGTCAGCCGGACGCCGCCGCGATGCGCGCGCCCCAGCGGCAGCGACAGCGGCTCGGCGATCCAGCCCGGATGATCGGCAAGGAATGCGTCGACCTGATCCGCACCCTCGGCATCCAGCAGCGAACAGACGACATGCACCAGCGCCCCGCCCGGCCGCACGCATGCCGCCCCCACCGCCAGCAGGTGCCGCTGGGTCGCGACCAGCCGTTCCAGCCGCGCCGGCGTCAACCGCCACCGCGCTTCGGGATTGCGCCGCCACGTGCCCGTTCCCGAACACGGCGCGTCGACAAGGACCACGTCGGCGGCAACATCCGCCAGCGTTTCGCGCTCCTGTCCGGGGTTCATCAGCCGCGTTTCGACCAGATCCGCGACGCCCGCCGCCTCGGCGCGCGGCATCAGCCGCGACAGCCGGGCGCGGTCGACGTCCGCGGCCACGATCTGTCCAACCTTCGCCAACATCGGCGCCAGCGCCAGCGTCTTGCCGCCCGCGCCCGCGCACAGGTCCAGCACCGTCATCCCCGGCGCGGCCCCGGTGGCGAGCGTCACCGTCTGGCTGCCCGCGTCCTGCGCCTCGACCCGGCCCGCGAACGGCGTCAGGTCCGTCCCCGCCGGCAGCCGCAGCGCATCGGGCAGCCCGGGGATCGGCTCGCCCGCCGGCAGTTCGCCGTCGCGCAGCCGGTTGATGCGAACGTCCAGCGGCGCCCGCTCCACCAGCGCCGCCTGCTCCGCGGCATCGATCCCGGACGCGGCCAGCGCCTGTTCGAGCCAGCGCGGATGCAGCCCCTCCGCCGCCATCGGCTCGCTCGCCCCGATCGGCGCGGGTCCGTGCGTCGAGCCGTCGAAGGTCGCCGCCAGCACCGCATCCTTCGCCGCCAGCGCCAGCATCGCCGCGCGCCCGCTCTCCGGCCGCTCGCCCAGCGCGCGGATCGCGGCATAGACCAGCTCGCGCACCGCCCGCCGGTCCTTCGACCCGGCGTAGCGCCGTGCCGCGAAATAGCGCGAGATCAACGTGTCCGCCGCCGCGCCGCCCTCGCGCGCCGCCTGCGCAATCGCGTCGAGCAGGTCGATCGCCGCCTGGGTGCGTGCCGCCGGGGTCATCGGCCCCTCCTCACCGTGTGGGGTAGTTCGGCGCCTCGCGCGTGATGGTCACGTCGTGGACGTGGCTTTCCTTCAGCCCCGCGCCCGTGATGCGGACGAATTGCGCACGCTCCTGCAGCGACGCGATCGTCGCCGACCCGGTATAGCCCATCGCCGCCTTGATCCCGCCGACCAGCTGGTGGATCACCTCGCGCGCCGGGCCCTTGAACGGCACCTGCCCCTCGATCCCCTCGGGCACCAGCTTCAGCTGGTCGCGCACCTCGCCCTGAAAATAACGGTCCGCCGACCCGCGCCCCATCGCGCCGACAGACCCCATGCCGCGGTACGACTTGTACGCGCGTCCCTGATACAGGAACGTCTCGCCCGGCGCTTCCTCGGTGCCGGCCAGCAGCGAGCCCACCATGCACGTCGATGCGCCCGCCGCCAGCGCCTTCGCCAGGTCGCCGGAGGTGCGCAGGCCACCGTCCGCGATCACCGGCACGCCCGACCTGGCGGCTTCCTCGGCGCAGTCCATCACCGCGGTCAGCTGCGGCACGCCCACGCCCGCGACGACGCGCGTGGTACAGATCGATCCCGGCCCGATGCCGACCTTGATCCCGTCCGCGCCCGCATCAATCAGCGCGCGCGTGGCGGCGGCGGTGGCGACGTTGCCCGCCACGACCTGCACCGAGTTGGACAGCTTCTTCACCCGCTCGACCGCCCGCGCCACATCGGCATTGTGCCCGTGCGCGGTGTCGATCACGATCAGGTCGCACTCGGCATCGACCAGCGCCTCGGTCCGGTCGAAGCCCTTGTCCCCCACCGTCGTCGCCGCGGCGACGCGCAGGCGCCCGGCCGCGTCCTTCGTCGCGTCGGGGTACATGACCGCCTTCTCGATGTCCTTCACCGTGATGAGGCCGACGCAGCGATACGCCTCGTCCACCACCAGCAGCTTCTCGATCCGGCGCTGATGCAGCAGGCGGCGCGCCTCCTCCTGCCCCACCCCGACCGATACGGTAGCCAGGTCGTCCTTCGTCATCAGCTCCGACACAGGCTGGTTCGGATTCTCGGCAAAGCGCACGTCGCGGTTGGTCAGGATGCCGACCAGCCGCCCGTCGCGCTCCACCACCGGAATGCCGCTGATCCGGTTCGCCGCCATCAATGCCTGCGCCTGCGCCAGCGTCGCCTCCGGCGCGATCGTGATCGGGTTGACCACCATACCGCTTTCGAACCGCTTCACCTGCCGCACCGCCGCGACCTGCTCCTCCACGGTCAGGTTGCGGTGGAGCACGCCGATCCCGCCCAGCTGCGCCATGACGATCGCCATGTCCGCCTCGGTCACGGTATCCATCGCGGAGGACACGACCGGGATGTTGAGCGCGATGCCGCGCGTCAGCTTCGTCCGCGTATCCGCGGCGGTCGGCAGCACGCTCGATTCCGCCGGCACGAGCAACACGTCGTCGAAGGTGAGGCCGAGCCGGATGTCCATGGGGTGCCGAATCCATTGGGGGGAAGGAGTGGCGCGCCATGTAACCGCATCCGTGACGGATCGCTAGGGGCGGTCTATGATGGCGGCTTACCCAGGGAAGGAACCGCCCGCCATGCTGATCGTCGCCGCCCTCCTGCTGGCGTTCGTGCTGTTCTACCTCTTCGCCAGCATCAAGATCGTTCGTCAGGGCTATCAATACACGATCGAGCATTTCGGCCGCTACACCAACACGGCCGCGCCGGGGTTCAACTTCTACCCCGCCTTCTTCTACCGGGTCGGGCGCCGCGTGAACATGATGGAACAGGTGATCGATATCCCGGGGCAGGAGATCATCACGAAGGACAATGCGATCGTCTCCACCGACGGCGTCGTCTTCTTCCAGGTGCTCGACGCGCCCAAGGCGGCGTACGAGGTGTCGGACCTGTACGTCGCGCTGTTGCAGCTGACGACGACGAACCTGCGCACCGTGATGGGCGCGATGGACCTGGACGAGACGCTGTCGAAGCGCGACGAGATCAACGCGCGGCTGCTGTCGGTGGTCGATCACGCGACCGTGCCCTGGGGCGTCAAGATCACCCGCGTCGAGATCAAGGACATCCGCCCGCCCGCCGACATCGTCACCGCGATGGGCCGCCAGATGAAGGCCGAGCGCGAGAAGCGCGCCAATATCCTGGAGGCGGAAGGCACCCGCGCGTCGGAGATCCTGCGCGCCGAGGGTCAGAAGCAGGCGCGCATCCTGGAGGCCGAGGGCCGCCGCGAATCGGCCTATCGCGACGCCGAAGCGCGCGAACGCGCGGCGGAGGCCGAGGCGAAGGCGACGCGCGTAGTCAGCGAAGCGATCGCCGGCGGCGGCGCGCAGGCGATCAACTACTTCGTCGCGCAGAAATATGTCGAGGCGGTCGGCAGGTTCGCGACCAGCCCCAATGCCAAGACGATCCTCTTCCCGGTCGAGGCGACCCAGCTGATCGGCACGCTGGGCGGGATCGGCGAACTGGCGAAGGAAGCGCTCAAGCCGGACGCGCCGACGGCCGCACCGGCGAAGCGTCCCGGCCCGTTCGAACTGCCGCGGGCACCGGAGGCGTGACGCTGGACGGCATCGGCGGCGTGGGCACGGCGTGGCTGGTCGCGGCGCTGCTGCTGGGCATCGCGGAGCTGCTGGTGCCCGGCGTGTTCCTGATCTTCCTGGCGATCGCGGCCGCGATCACGGGCGCGGCGACCTTCGTCCTCGCGGACATGCCGCTGTCGCTCCAGCTGCTGAGCTTCGCCGCGTGGAGCGTGGCCACGGTCCTGATCGGGCGGCGCTGGTACCGCGACTATCCGGTCGCAGGCGACGCCGTGCGCCTCAACGATCGCACCGCGGCGATGATCGGCACGACCGCCCGCCTGGAAACCGCGATCGAGCACGGCCGCGGACGGGTGATCGTCGGCGACGGCGCCTGGCCCGCGACGGGACCCGACCTGCCCGCCGGCGCCACGGTGACGATCGTCGCGGTCGAGGGCGGCGTGCTGACGGTGGAGGCGGCGTAACCGCGCAACGGAAGAGGCCTCTGCGCCGTCATGCCGGACTTGTTCCGGCATCCAGGGTTCCGCGCGCCCAAGCAGCGTGATGACGGAGAACCCTGGACCCCGGATCAGGTCCGGGGTGACGGGGTGCGTAGCATCAGCGTTTCGAACCACACACCGTCACCCCGGGCCTCGACCCGGGGTCCCGCTTCTTCTGCAACGCGGCGACGAAACGCCACTCCGGATCACGCCCGGGGTGACCGGAAAGCGTTACGCCACAGCGGTCGCCTTCGGCGCGGCTTCGCGCACGCCCTGATCGACATATTCCGCGAACTGCGCGAAATTCTCGTTGAACAGGTCGACCAGCTTTGCCGCGGTGGCGTCGTATTCCGCCTTGTTCGCCCACGTCTCGCGCGGGTCGAGGATCGCGGTGTCGACGCCCGGCACCGACACCGGCACCTTGAACCCGAAATTGGGGTCGGTGCGGAACTCGGCATCGTTCAGGCTGCCGTCGAGCGCCGCGTTCAGCAGCGCGCGCGTCGCCTTGATCGGCATGCGGTTGCCGACGCCGTACTTGCCCCCGGTCCAGCCGGTGTTGACCAGCCAGCAGTCGACGCCGCCCTTGGCGATCCGCTCCTTCAGCAGGTTGCCGTAGACCGACGGGTGGCGCGGCATGAACGGCGCGCCGAAGCAGGTGGAGAAGGTCGCGTCCGGCTCGGTCACGCCGATCTCGGTGCCGGCGACACGCGCGGTATAGCCCGACAGGAAGTGGTACATCGCCTGGTCCGGGGTCAGCTTCGCGATCGGGGGCAGGATGCCGTACGCGTCCGCGGTCAGCATCACGATGTTCTTCGGCACGCCGCCCATGTTCTTTTCGGACGTGTTCGGGATGAAGTCGATCGGATAGGCGCCGCGGCTGTTCTCGGCCAGGCTGTTGTCGTCCAGGTCCAGCTGGCGCGTGACATCGTCCATCACCACGTTTTCCAGCACCGTGCCGAACCGCTTGGTGGTAGCGAAGATCTCGGGCTCCGCGTCCGCCGACAGGCGGATCATCTTGGCATAGCAGCCGCCCTCGAAGTTGAAGACCGCGTCGTCGGACCAGCCATGCTCGTCGTCGCCGATCAGCGTGCGCTTCGGATCCGCCGACAGCGTCGTCTTGCCGGTGCCCGACAGGCCGAAGAAGACCGCCGTACGCCCGTCGTCGCCCATGTTGGCGGAACAGTGCATCGGCATCACCCCGTGCGTCGGCAGCAGGTAGTTGAGGATGCCGAAGACCGACTTCTTCATCTCGCCGGCGTACTTCGTCCCGCCGATCAGGATCAGCTTCTCGCTCAGGTTGACCGCGATCACGGTCTGGCCGCGGCAGCCGTGGCGTTCCGGATCGGCCCGGAAGCTGGGCAGGTCGATGATCGTATAGTCCGGAACGAAGCCCTTCAGCTCCGACTGCTCCGGGCGGACCAGCATCGTGCGGATGAACAGGTTATGCCATGCCAGCTCGTTGATGACGCGCACGTGGACGCGGTGCGCCGGCTGCGACCCGCCGAACAGGTCCTGCACGTACAGGTCGCTCTTCTCGCCCAGCGCCGCGAGGAAATCGGCCTTCAGCGCGGCGAAATGCGCCGGGTCCATCGGCTTGTTCGACTTGCCCCACCACACGGTCGATTCGGTTTCGGCGTCGCGGACGGTGAACTTGTCCTGCGCGGAGCGGCCGGTATGCGCGCCCGTCTCCACCACCAGCGGACCGTCAGCGGACAGCTTGCCCTCGCCGCGCGCGACCGCCGTTTCCACCAGCTGCGCCGTCACCAGGTTCCAGTGCAGCGTGGCGCGCGTCTCGATGCCCTGCGCCTCAAGCCCCATATCCGGAATACGATCGCTCAATGGTCCGTCCTCTTCCTGTCCGCTTCGGCGCACGCCGATGCCATTCACGATGCCGGCGCCAACCGACCCTTCGTCCGGCGAAATACCGGGCTCGCCGCCCCCGTGTCAAACATGTTAAACACGTTTCCGCGGCACATCCTTCTGCTGCGGCATTGAGCCCGCCTCGCCTTTGCACTAACCCGGCGGCGATGACGGCCCCCTCCCCAGCCACCGCGACCATCGCGCTGGTCGACGACGACCGCAACATCCTGACATCGGTGTCCATTCAATTGCAGGCCGAGGGGTTCCTGACGCGCGTCTATTCGGACGGCGAAACCGCGCTGAAGGCGCTGACCGACAACCCGCCGGACCTGGCCATCTTCGACATCAAGATGCCGCGGATGGACGGTCTGGAGCTGCTGCGTCGCTTGCGTGAGAAGAGCCAGATCCCGGTCATCTTCCTGACCAGCAAGGACGACGAGCTGGACGAGGCGCTGGGCCTCGCCATGGGCGCCGACGACTATATCGCCAAGCCGTTCAGCCCGCGCCTGCTGATCGCCCGCATCCGCGCCATCCTGCGCCGGACCGAGGCCGCGCCCGCCAGCGACGCCGCCGGGGGCGAGGTGCAGGGGCCGATCGAGCGCGGCCGGCTGGTGATGGACCCGGCGCGTCACCGCGTGACGTGGGACGGCAAAGCGGTAACGCTGACCGTCACCGAATTCCTGATCCTGGAGACGCTCGCGCAGCGTCCGGGCGTCGTGAAGACGCGCAACCAGTTGATGGACGCCGCCTACCAGGACGACATCTACGTCGACGATCGCACGATCGATTCGCACATCAAGCGCGTCCGGCGGAAATTCCGCGAGGTCGACGCCGCCTTCGATTCGATCGAGACGCTGTATGGCGCCGGCTACCGCTTCTCCGAGGAGTGATCCCGACCAGACGGCGCGCTGGTCCGGCCCACGGTCGGGCCGGGTGTCGCTCACCCCGCGTATCCTGGCGGTCAATATCGTCGCGCTGCTGCTGCTGGCGGGCGGGTTCTTCTATCTCGACAGCTTCCGCACCCGCATCCTCGACGGGCGCGCGGATCAGGCGGGACGCGAGGCGATGCTGATGGCGGAGGCGATGGGCGCCGCCGACACCGCGCAACGCGACGCGCTGATCGCGCGGCTGGCGGTCGATACCGGCACCCGCCTGCGGCTGTACGACGCGCGCGGCGCGGTGCTGGCGGACAGCCGCGCCCTGGGCGTCGCCAATTTCCGCCTGCGCGATCCCGATCGCGACGGGCTGGCGCAGCGCAGCGCGCGCTGGCTCGATGCGATCATCGACACGATCGTCCGCGCACCGCTGGCACCGGGCTATCGCGAGCGTCGCGACGGACGGCGCTGGCCCGATGTCGCGCGCGTGCTGGCGGGCAAGCGCACGTCGGTGACGATCTGGCGCGCGCCCGACCGCACCCCGGTCGTCACCGCCGCCGCCGCGCTGGGCGGCGGGCAGGCGCTGCTGTCCAGCGTCAACGCGCGCGACGTGACCGAGCGGGTACGGCTGGAGCGGTTCCGCCTGAGCGTCGTCGTACTCGTCGCGGCGGCGACGACGATCGCGCTCTCGCTGTTCCTCGCCAACACCATCGTCGGCCCGCTGCGGCGGCTGGCGCGCGCCGCGGTGCGCGTCCGGCTGGGGCGCGCGCGCGAGGTGGTGGTGCCGCGTCTTCCGGCGCGCCGGGACGAGATCGGGATGCTGGCCCGCGCGCTCTCCGACATGAGCCTGGCGCTGCGTGCGCGCATCGATGCGACGGAGGCGTTCGCCGCCGACGTCACCCACGAGCTCAAGAACCCGCTCGCCTCGCTGCGCTCCGCGATCGACGGGCTGGAGCGCGTCGCCGATCCGGACCTGCGCGAGCGGCTGTTCGCGATCATCAAGGACGACGTGCACCGCCTCGACCGCCTCATCAGCGACATTTCCGATGCGTCCCGGCTCGACGCGCAGCTCAGCCGCGCCACCTTCGAGCCGGTGGACGTCGCGGGGATGGTTGCGGCGATGGTCGCGGGCCGTCAGGAGCGCGGGCTGCCGCGCGGCATCCGGCTGCGGCTCGACACCCAGCCCGCCCCCCCCCCTCCCGGTGCCGGGCGAGGGCGCGCGGCTGGAGCGCGTGTTCGCCAATCTGATCGACAATGCGATTTCCTTCTCTCCGGCCGGCGCGCTGGTCACGATCGCAGTCCGGCGCGAGGGCGACATGCTGGCGGTCCATGTCGAGGACGAGGGCCCCGGCGTGCCGGAGGAGGCGCGCGAGGCGATCTTCCGCCGCTTCCACTCGGTACGCCCCTCCGCCGAAGGGTTCGGCCAGCACAGCGGCCTGGGCCTGGCGATCGCACGCACCATCGTCGATGCGCATCAGGGCGACATCACCGTGGAGGCGCGCGAGGACCGATTGAGCGGCGCACGCTTCGTCGTCCGCCTGCCCCTGACGCGCGGCGTGGTGCCGGAATGAGCGCGGGGGTGACCGTTCACGCCACCACGGTGGCGATCGGCGGGCGCGGCGTGATGCTGACCGGCGCGTCGGGCGCGGGCAAGTCCGACCTGGCGCTGCGGCTGATCGATCGCGGTGCCGTGCTGATCTCGGACGATTACACGCTGCTCGCGACGCGTGCCGGCCGGCTGCTCGCCGCGCCCCCCGCGACCATCGCGGGGCGGATGGAGGTCCGCGGCCTCGGCATCGTCGAGGTGCCCTACGCTCCACAGGCGACGGTCGCGCTCGTCGTCGCGCTGGGGGCGGAGGATGAGCGGATGCCGGAGCCGCGGCGCACGATCCTGATGGACGTCTCGCTGCCGGGCGTGACGATCGACCCGCGCACGTCCGCTGCCCCCATCAAGGTGGAATGGGCGTTATCCCACCTGGCCGACGCAGGCCCGGAGACTCTTGCATGACCGACGTCCTGATCGTCACGGGCATGGCCGGCGCGGGCAAGACCACCGTGCTGAAGACGCTGGAGGACATGGGGTGGGAGGTGGTCGACAACGTTCCCCTCTCGCTGCTCGCGCGGGTCGTCGTCGCACCCGACGCGCATGCCGATGCGGAGGCGCCGCGCCCGATCGCGCTCGGGCTGGGCGCACGCACCCGCGACTTCGATCCCGACGCGGTGAAGCGCCGCGTCGACCAGTTGCGCGAGATGGACGGCGTGGCGGTCCAGTTCCTGTTCCTCGATTGCTCCGGCCGGGAGCTGGCGCGCCGCTATGCCGAGACCCGCCGCCGCCATCCGCTGGCCGACGATCGTCCGCCCAGCGAAGGCATCGCGCAGGAACGCGCGCTTCTCGCCCCCTTGCGCGCCTGGGCCGATCGCCTGATCGACACCACGCGGATGAAGGCGAACGACCTGGCGCAGCAGGTCCGGGCCGATTTCACGCGCGGCCCCCATGGCGGCACGACGCTGACCGTCGAATCGTTCGGTTTCTCGCGCGGATTGCCGGTGGGCGCCGATCTCGTCTTCGACATGCGGTTCCTGCGCAACCCGCACTGGGACCCCGCGCTGCGCCCGCACAACGGCAGGAACGCGGACGTGGCGGCCTATATCGCCGCCGATCCCGCCTATGACGAGGCGGTGGGACGGATCGAGGAGCTGCTCCTGCTGCTGGTTCCGCGCTATCATGCGGAAGGCAAGCCCTATGTTACGATCGCATTCGGGTGTACCGGAGGGAAACACCGCTCCGTCCACGTCGCCGAACGTGTCGCTGGACGGTTGCGCGAGGGGGGATTTTCCCCCACCATCACACATCGCGACCTGGCGGCGGCACCGCGGGATGCGCTTGAGGAACGGCCGCAGGGTCAATGAACACGATGTCGAACACCATGATCGGGCCCATGATCGGCCTGGTTCTCGTCACACACGGTCGCCTCGCGGACGAATTTGTCGTCGCGATGGAGCATGTCGTCGGCCCGCAGCGGCAGGTACGCACGGTCGCGATCGGTCCGGAGGACGATATGGAGGCGCGGCGCGCCGACATCGCCGGCGCTATCGCCGAGGTGGATGACGGTCGCGGCGTCATCGTGCTGACCGATCTGTTCGGCGGGACCCCCTCCAATCTGGCGATTTCGCTGATGGAACGCGGCCGGGTGGAGGTGATCGCGGGCATCAACCTGCCGATGCTGATCCGCCTGGAATCCGCGCGCAAGGCGATGACCGTCACCGCCGCGGTCGCGGCCGCGCGCGAGGCGGGGCGGAAGTATATCTCGGTCGCCTCCGAGGTGCTGGGCGAGGCGGCGGCTTGAGCGCGTCGCGCACCGTCGAGATCACGAATCGCCGTGGTCTGCACGCGCGCGCCAGCGCCAAGTTCGTCACCCTCGCCTCCGGCCTGCCGATCCCCGTCACCGTGGCGAAGGGCGGGTCGGAGGTCACCGGCACGTCGATCATGGGGCTGATGATGCTGGGCGCGGCGAAGGGCGACACGATCACCATCAGCGCCGAGGGGGAGGCCGCGGAGGACGCGGTCGCCACCATGTGCCGGCTGGTCGAGGACAAGTTCGGCGAGGACTGATGCCGCGCGTCGTCACCGCTTACTCCAACCCGCTGGTCAAGCGGGTGCAGGGCCTGCGCGACAAGCGCCACCGGCGCGAGGAAGGGCTGTTCCTCGCCGAGGGGCTCCGCATCCTTACGGAGGCGCGGGAGACCGGCCGCATCCCCCGCTACCTCTTCTTCGCCTCCGCCAGCGCCGCGCATCCGCTGGTCCGCGCGCTGGTCGCCGCGGTCGAGGCGCGCGGCGATGGCGAAGCGATCGAGACCACCCCCGACATCCTCTCCAAGCTGTCGGGCAAGGACAATCCGCAGGCCGTCGTCGGCGTGTTCGACGCGTTCGGGACGACGCTGGCCGAGCTCGATCGCACCGCCTCGCCGATCTGGCTGGTGGCGGAGCGGCTGCGCGATCCCGGCAATCTGGGCACCATCCTGCGCACCGGCGATGCGGTCGGCGCGGGCGCGCTGATCCTGGTCGACGACTGCGTCGATCCCTTCTCCACCGAGGCTGTACGCGCCAGCATGGGGGCGCTGTTCACCGTGCCGATCGTCCGGACGCCCTGGCCGGATTTCCTCACCTGGCTGCGCGCCGGCCCCGGACAGCTGGTCGGCCTCAGTCTCCAGACCGAGGAAGGCTATCGCGACGCGCCCTATGCCGCGCCGACCTTCCTGCTGACCGGCAACGAGGCGCAGGGGCTGCCCGAAGCCTATGAGGCCGAATGCGACCTGCTGGTGAAGCTGCCGATGCGCGGCAAGGCCGACAGCCTCAACGCCGCCGTGGCGACCGCGGTCATGGCCTACGAAGTGCTGGCGCGGCACGGCGGATAGGTGGGAGCCGTCGCGCTCGTCCCGGGCACGAGACAGCTACGAAACCAGCCACGTCGCGAAACCCCTGCGAAACGCCCCTTCTGTTCCCCGGCGAAGGCGGGACGTTTGCAAAAGGGATGCAACAGCGCCACGTACCGGCGGTGCTCCTGCGCAGGCAGGAGCCCAAGGCCCAGCAGAACAACGCCTTACGGGACCTGCAATTCTGGGCTCCTGCCTTCGCAGGAGCACGGTGACACTTTTTGCAAAGGTCCGGCGAAGGCCGGGGCTTTGCAAAACAGGTGCAGCGGCATCAAGCCCACGCCGTGCTCCTGCCTGCGCAGGAGCACGGTGGAGACTTTTGCAAAGGTCCCGCCTTCGCCGGGGAACGGTAAGACGGCCGGGCGATACACGACGTTTGAAAAGGTTTCGGACGACGGAGGTGGCGGGCCAGCCTCCGTTCACGCAGGTTGCGCCAGTCTGCGCGGATGTCCGCCCTCCTGCTGCTGACGGCCACCGCCTCCGCCTATACCGCGCTCGGGACCGAGCCGTTCTGGAACCTGGCGATCGACCGCCGCAGACTGCGCCTTGATCGGCTCGGCCAGCGCCCTGTCGTGCTCCCCCGGCCCCGTCTACGAATCAGCGCCGACGCCCGCCGCTTCACCGCGCGGGGCATGACCGTCGACGTGGTCCGGGCGCGTTGCAGCGACGGGATGAGCGACCGCATCTTTCCCGACCGCGTCACGGTGCGCTGGCGCGGACAGGTGCTCAGGGGGTGTGGCGGACGACCGCGCGAACGACCCGGCCCTCAGTAACTCCGCGGCAGCCCCAGCACGTGCTCGCCGATGAAGCTCAGGATCATGTTCGTGCTGATCGGCGCGACCTGATACAGCCGCGTCTCGCGGAACTTGCGCTCGACGTCATATTCCTCGGCGAAGCCGAAGCCGCCGTGCGTCTGGATCGCCGCCTCGCCGGCCGCCCAGCTCGCCTCGGCGGCCAGCATCTTCGCCATGTTCGCCTGCTCGCCGCACGGCTCGCCCGCCTCGAAGCGGCGGGCGGCATCCTGCACCATCAGTTCGGCGGCGCGCATCTGCGCATAGGCGCGCGCGATCGGGAATTGCACGCCCTGGTTCTGACCGATCGGGCGCCCGAACAATACCCGCTCCCGGGCGTAATCGCGCGCCCTTTCGATGAACCACTTGGCGTCGCCGATGCACTCGGCCGCGATCAGGATGCGCTCCGCGTTCATCCCCGACAGGATGTAGCGGAACCCCTTCCCCTCCTCGCCGATCAGATTGTCGGCGGGCACCTCGACATTGTCGAAGAAGACCTCGGTGGTGGAATGGTTCATCATGGTGCGAATCGGTCGGATCGTCAGCCCGCCCGCCGCCTTCGCCGCGTTCATGTCCAGGAGGAAGATCGACAGCCCCTCGATCCCGCGCGCCACCGCATCGCGCGGCGTGGTGCGGGCGAGCAGCAGCATCAGGTCGGAATGCTCTGCTCGGCTGGTCCAGATCTTCTGTCCGTTGACGATGTAGCGGTCGCCGTCGCGCACCGCGACCGTCTTCAGCGCGCCGGTATCGGTGCCGCTGGTCGGCTCGGTCACGCCGAACGCCTGGAGCCGCAGGTCGCCGCTGGCGATCCGCGGCAGATACGCCTGCTTCTGCGCGTCGCTCCCGTGCCGCAGCAGCGCGCCCATGATGTACATCTGCGCGTGACAGGCGGACCCGTTGCACCCGGCGCGCTGCACCTCCTCCAGGATCGCCGCGGCAGCCGACAGCGGCAGGCCGGAGCCGCCATATTCCTCCGGGATCAGCGCCGCGAGATATCCGGCTTCGCCCAGCGCGGCGACGAACTCCGCCGGATAGGCCATCTCACGGTCCAGCCGCCGCCAATACTCACCGGGAAACTGCGCGCACAGCTTCGCCACGCCGGCGCGGATCTCGGGAAAATCGGTTCCTTGCAGGCTGCCCGTCATCGCCGCTCCTCTCGTTCGCTCACGCTCTCGCGTGACGATCCGGCGATGTCCAGCGGTTTAAGTCGTACCGCTTATATCGAACCGGCGGTTTCCTGCACGCGCGGCGACTGACGGCCGATCTTCTGCGCCAGCGCGACCGGATCGGTGAGCGTCACGCGCCCGCCCTTCCACTGCAGGTCGCCGTCGCGCCGGGCCTGCTGCACCATGCGGTTGACGTGAACGGAGGTGAGCCCCAGCGCATCCGCCAGCACCTCCTGCGTCAGCGGCACGTCGAAGGCGTTGCCGCGCGCCAGCCCGTTGAGCGTCAGCCGCTCGTGCAATTCCAGCAACAGGTCCGCGATCCGCTCCTGCGCATTCAGCCGCCCCAGCCGCACGATCTGCGCCAGCAGGTGCGCCTCGTCGAGCGCGCGAGCGATCGCGTACGCGGCGGCCACGTCGGGAAGCTCGCTCGCATCGGGCGGCGTCGCCACCATCACGTCGGTCACCGCGATGATCGTCGCGGGCGACAGCGCGCGCGGCACGTCCGACAGGCCGATCACGTCGCCCGGCACCAGGAAATTCAGGAACTGCCGACGCCCGTCGGGCAATTGCCGCACGCGCGCCGCCCAGCCGCGCACCAGCAGCAGCGGCGTCTCGATCGCGCGGCCCTCGGTCAGCAATTCGCGGCGCGCGCGAAGCGGCTCCGCCTGCGCGATCGCGGCGGACAGGGTCGACAACGTCGCCGGCGCCAGCGGCGTCAGCGCCGCCAGCCGCAACAAAGCGGCCTCATGTCCCTGCATCGACAGCGCGGTGCGCATTACTTCTCCTCGATCATCTGCTCGATCGTACGTACCACCGCGCCGGGCGGAAAGGGCTTCGCCAGCCGTGGTATGGACCGATAGGCACTCGGCATAGCCCAGCCATCATAACCAGTTACGAACACGAATGGCACCCCCCGCGCCGCCAATCGTTCCGCAATGGGATAGGAATCCGCACCGTCCAGATTGACGTCGAGCACCGCGATGTCGATCGCGCCGCCGTCGTCCAGCACCGCCATCCCGGCATCCAGCGAGGCGACCGGCCCCAGCACGACCGCATCGCGGTCCCCCAGCGCGCGCTTCAGGTCCGCCGCGATGAAATACTCGTCCTCCACGATCAATATGCGCTTTCCCCTCAGCACATGGACCTTCATCGACGCTCCCCGGCTCCATCGGCGAGAGGCAGGACGATGGTGCAGCGAACACCCCCGCCCCGGAACTCCAGCTTCGTCTGCGCGCCCAGCTGATAGGGCAACGCCTCCTCGATCAATTCACTGCCAAACCCCTGACATGACGGCTTGATCGATAAAGCGGGCACGCCCCGTTCGGTCCAGGTGAAGGTCAGCCGTGGGCGATTTCTGTCATCGTTGTCAACCGACCAGCAGATGCAAACGGTTGCATCCGGAAACTTGAATGCGCCATATTTCACGGCGTTGATCGACAGTTCGTGCACCGCGAGCCCCAGCGCCTCCGCGGCAGCGGGGCGCAGCGCCACGTCCGGCCCCTCCAGGATCAGCCCGCGCCCGTCGCTGACCCCGATGCTCAGCAGCTCGTCGCGGACCAGGTTTTCCAGGTCGACGTCCTGGCACGCCGTCTGGGTCACGATCACCTGCGCGCGCGCCAGCGCGTCCAGCCGCCCGCGGAAATGATCCGCCACGTCCTCCAGCGACTCGCCATTCTCCGCGGTGCGCGCGAAGACCGACCGCACGACCGTCAGGATGTTGCGCACGCGGTGCTGCAACTCGCCCACCAGAACCCGCTGGCGCTCCTCCAGCATCCGCAATTCGTGCACGTCGGTCGCGGCACCGAACCACTGCGCGATGCGACCGCCGTCGTCGCGGACGGGCACCTGACGTACCAGGAACCAGCGATAGCCGCCGCAACGCTGGCGGATGCGATAGGGCAGCTCCAGCGGAACGCCGGTGTCGTAGCTGCGCCGATACGCCTCCTCGACACTCGCCGCGTCGTCGGGATGGATCAGGTCCAGCCAGTGGAATTGTTGGATATCCCTCGTCTCCGGTTGCCCGGTGAACGCGGTCCACTGCTGGTTGGAGGTGAGGTTCTCCCCGTTCGGCCCGGTGCGCCACAGCATCGCCGGTACCAGTTCCAGGCTCAGTCGCCGGAGCTGCTCGCTCTCCCGCAGCGCATCCTCGCCCCGCTTGCTGCGCAGCGCCTGGACGATCGCGGGAGCCAGTTCCTCCACCGCCTCGCGATCTTCCTCGCGGAAGCCGCCCGCGCGGTTGGCCAGCGCGATCAGCCCGATCGGGCGACCGTCGTGGCGCAGCGGCACGCCCAGGAAGCTGTCGAGCGGCGGATGCCCGCGCGGCGTACCGATCCGGTCGGGGTGTTGGCCCGGATCGTTGGTGATGAGGCTGGCATCGTCCAGGATCACGCGGCCGTGCAGGCCGTTCACGTGCAGCCCGACCGGCAACCTCCCGTCGGGCCACCGGGGATCGTCGGCGGTGAACGCCCCCCAGCCGCGCTCGCTGATCGCGACGTCCTCCAGCCGACCGCTCTCGTCGTTTACTTCGCCCATGAAACTGAACGCCGCGCCGGTCACATCCTCGGCCACGCGCAGACACACCTGCCCGAGCGCCTCGACGGAGGGTGCCGTCAACGCCTCGCGAAAGATGCGGTTGATCCCCTCCAGGACCGCATTCTTGCGCTTCAGCGTGTCGGTCAGGATGGCGTTACGCTGTTCCATGCCCCATCACTCGCTCGCGGATGATCCACCGCATATTGCCTTGTTTTACAACATGATGATTAACGCACTCCCACCGCGGCGCCGGTCCGGTAGCGGTCGAACCACGACAGGATGGCCGATGCCTTGGCGGCGGCTTGCGACGGGCGCGACGCGATGCCGCCGTGGCTGGCGCCGGGCACCTTTACGAGCGCGGTCGGAACGCCCTGTATCTGGAGCGCAGCATAATATTGCTCGGCCTCGCTCACCGGGGTGCGGTAATCCTCGCTCCCCACGACGACCAGCGTCGGCGTCTTCACGTTGCCGATCAGGCTGATGGGCGAGCGGTTCCAATAGCCCATGGGATCCTCCCACGGCTTCTTGCTGAACCAATATTGCGAGGTGAACAAAGTGTTATCCATGGTCAGCGCCTCGCTGATCCAGTTCACGACCGGCTTCTGCGTCGCCGCCGCCTTGAAGCGGTCGGTCTTGCCGACGATCCACGCGGTCAGCAGCCCGCCGCCCGATCCGCCTGTGACGAACAGGTTGTTCGGGTCCGCCGTCCCGTCCGCGATGGCGGCGTCGACCGCGGCCATCAGGTCGTCGTAATCCTGCGCCGGATAGGTCTTGTTGATGAGGTTCGCGAACTCCGCCCCATAGGACGTCGAGCCGCGCGGATTGGTCCACAGCACCGCATAGCCGCCCGCCGCATACAGCTGCATATCGGTGGCGAAGGACGGGCCGTACGCGGAATGCGGTCCGCCATGGATCTCCAGGATCAGCGGCAGGCGCTGCCCCGGCTGGTGTCCCGGCGGCACCGCCAGCCATGCGTCGATCGCGCGGCCGTCGGGGGCGGTCACCGCCAGCTTGCGGATCGGCGCCATCGCCTTCGACGCCGCCATCACCGCGTTCAGCTGCGTCAGCCGCCGCGCCTTGCCGCCGGACCAGACCCAGACGTCCGCGGGCACCGTCGCATCGCCGCCGGTGAAGGCGACCGTGCCGTTGCGCGCGACCGAGAACTCGCCGCCGGTGTAAGGCCGGTCAAGCCCGCCGCCCGCCAGCGCGTCGGTGATCGCCGACACGCGGCCATCCAGCCCGATGCGGGCCAGCTTGCGATGCCCGCGATCGTCGTAGCTGGCGTACAGGCTGCGTCCGTCCGCCGCCCAGCGCGCTTCCTCGATGCTACGGTCGAGCGACGCGGTCAGCGATCGCGGCGCCTCGCCATCGCGCCCGCCGACGTAGAGCTGCTGATTTTCGTAGGCGCGGCGCGTGTCGTCGAACCCGGTCCAGGCCAGCCGCTGCCCATCCGGCGACCAGGCGGGCTGCCCGTCCGGGCCGTCGCGCGTGGTCAGCTGCGTCAGCTGCGCGGAGGCCACGTCGACCGCGTACAGGTCGCTGTTCATCACCTGCCGCTCGGCATCCTTGCCGCGGATCGCGGAGAAGACGAGCCGGCGCCCGTCCGCGCTCCACGACAGCGGGCCGCCATCGTCGTAGCGGCCGAAGGTCAGCTGGCGCGCCGCCCCGCCGTCCGCGGCGACGACGAAGAGATGGTCGTAGCCGGGCTTGCGATAGCCCGGACCGTCGTTGCGATAGGTGACCCGGTCGATCACCTCCAGCGGCGGCGCCCAGTTCGCGCCCTCCGGCCTGGCCGGCGCCTTGCCCAGCGTGGTCGCCTCGCCCGCCACATTCGCGACGAAGGCGATGCGGGTGCCGTCCGGGGACCATTCCAGCGCATTGGGGTCGCCCGGCAGCGTCGTCACGCGCGACACCGCGCCGCCTGCCGCGTCCGGTCCGAGCCAGCGCACGAACAGCTGCGAGCGGTCGCCATCGCGCGCGACATAGGCGACGCGCGTGCCGTCGGGTGACCACCGCGGGCTCGACCCGTCGCTGGCGAACGGCACCTGCCGCCCGCTCGCCACGTCGATCAGCCACAGCGACGACACCATGCGGTCGCTCATCACGTCGCCGCTGCGCCGGACGTAGACGATGTGGCGACCATCGGGGCTGATCTGCGGATCCGCCGCGATCGCCAGCCCGAACAGGTCCGCGCTGGTGAATCCGCGCACCGGACCATCGGGCGCCGACGCGCTCGCCTGCACCTGGGCGGTCGCGGGCGTGACGGCGGGCGCAGCGGCAAGAAGCGCGATCAGGGCAAGGGTGGCACGCAAGGCAATCGACTCCCGACTATATCAGTCCGGCAGTCATGCCGCGTGCCTGCCGGGGCGCAAGCCGTTTCATTACGGTGGCCGTACCAATCCATGTTGGACAATTGGGCCGGATCGCCGTTCAGCGCTCGCGTACATCCCCCGCGAGATAGCGCGCGAGCGGGTCGATCATCTCCTCCGGGACGCGCCGCGCAATCACCGCCATCGCATCCTGCGGCAGCCGCGCGTCGACCTCGCCCTCCTCCGCACGCCAGTTGCGCAATCGTTGCGCCAGATAGCCGGCGCGTTGCCCGGCGAGCACCGGCTGCGCCCTGCCCGGCGCGTGACAGCTGGCGCACGCGGGCAGCTGGCGCGCGGGAAGCCCGCGCTCGACGATCTGGCGCACCGCCGCCGAACCGCCGGTCGCAGGTGCCGCGCCCAGCCCCGGCAGCGCGGCGAAATGCACTGCCAGCGCGCGGCGCTCCTGCGCGGTCAGCGTCTCGGCGGCATTCGCCATCACCGCGCCGTGCCGCCGGCCATCGGCATAGGCGGCGAGCGCCACCTCCAGATATCGCGGATTCTGGCCGCCCAGGATCGGGATGTCGGACTGACCCCGCCCGCGACCGTCGCTGCCATGGCAAGCGACGCATCCCGCCAGCGTCGCGCCACCCAATGCGCGTACGTCGGTCGTCCCCGCCCCCGTCGCCTCGCCGCTCAGCTGGCGATATTGCGCCGGCGTCATCCCCGGCAGGCGGCGGACGAAGGCGACCATCCGCCGCACTTCGTCGTCGCGCCCCTCCGCGGCCCAGGCGGGCATGCCGGTGAACTTCACCCCGTGCTTCAGGATGTAGAACAGCTCGGCGTCGGTCCATTTCTCCTTCGTCTCGCCGGTCGTCAGGTCGGGCGCGTGCGGCGTCGCACGCTGCATCACCGGCGACGGCCGCTGGCCGGGCGCGCCGTGACAGGTCGCGCAGGCGGCGGCGAAATGCCCCGCCGCGCTCACCAGCTGGCCATCGGTCGCGATCGGACGCTCGGGCGACTCCAGCAGGGTGTGGGTGCGCACCGAATTGCGCATCGTCCAGTGCAGGAACCAGTTGCTGATCGCCCAATGCCCCGACGAGGCGGATATATTGAACACCCCCGACCAGGCGAACAGCAACCCGGCGACGCCGAGCCCGACCAGCGTCAGCACGACGCGCTTCCACGTGACACGGATCGTCATGCGGCCACCTTCATGCCGGTTTCGGGATGTCTCAGGATCATGCCCAGCAGCCACAATCCGCCCAGGCAGTAACTGGCCCCCCCGATCAGCAGCATGACCACCCCGCCCAGTTGCTGGTCGGTCAGCGCGTCCAGCCCCGGCGCGGGGTGCATCGCCATCATCGCGTACAGCGGCCGGTCCGCCAGCCCGATCAGCGCGCCCAGCAGCGTCATGTGCATCGACGTCAGCAGCAGCGCCGCCGCGCCCGCCGCGGGTCGCGCCAGCGCCGATCGCCACAAAGCGACGCCCAGCGCCAGGAACATCGCCTGCTCCAGCAGCGCCACCGCGACCTGCATGTCGGCCACCATGCGAAGGGCCGGCGCGTGCCAGCCCCACACCACGACGAACTCCGCCATCGCCCAGCCGAGCGGCGCCCCCGCCGCGACGCGCCCGGGACGCGGCATGGTCGCCGCGATCATCGGCGCGGCGACAGCCACCGCCCCCATATGCGCCGCCATATGCCCGCTCATCCCCAGCCCGGCGAAGGCGAGCAGGGTCGCGAACAGCGCCACTGCCCAGGCGATGCCGCGCCCCGCCATCAGCGGCAGTCCGTCAGCATGAGCGCGGGCGCGGCGGTGAAGACGACCGCGACGAAACTGAGCGCCGCCAGCAGCACCGTGGCATGCGCCAGGAAGCGCAGCCGGTCGATGTCGGTACCATCGTCGTGGGGCGGCGGGTCGCCGGGCGTGCCCGACTGGATCCACGCGATCCAGCCCGATGCGACGATGATCGCGAGCGCCACCGCGGTACCGATGACGAAGGCGGTGGGGAAACGCGGGAACGCCCCCATCTTCGCGCAGCTGACCGCCACCCACAGGTAGCAGAACAGGAAATGCCCCGCCCAGACCGTCGGCGGGACGATCAAGGTCCACAGCGTGACGCGCAGGCCGCGTACCCGCTGCCGCAGGCCGCCGCGCCCCTCGTTCGGTGTCTCGTTCTTCATGACACCCCCGGGAACAGCCCGATCGTCGCATAGGTGACGATGGCGGTGACGGCCATGAAATGGTGATAGACGGTGATGTTGCGGACATCGGCGTCGTACCGCGGCGTCATCCGCCCGGCGATGCTGCGCGCCATGGTGTAGAATTGCATGATCGCGCCCACCGCATTGTGCGTCACGGTCCAGATCACCAGCGTGTAGACGATCGCCGGATAGACATGCAGGCTGGGTTGCAGCCCGGTCGCGACCGGCCCCGCCACGCCCGCCGCGATCGCGGCGAGCGATACCAGCCCGCCGACGCCCAGCAGCGCCCGCGCCGCGCCCTCCGCCCCACGCGCGTTCACCTCGCGCGCCGCGACCGTCATCGCCCAGGACGCCAGCGTCAGCGCCAGCGCCGCCATCGGCCAGAAGGCGCCCGGCCCCTCCATCCCCACGCCCGACGGCGGGAAGTCGTCGGCCCGCGTCCAGAAGAAATAATAGCCGAAGACGAGGCCGGAGAAGGCGGTCGCATCCGCCATCATCGTGATGAACATCGCCCACCACCCGCTCGACGAGGCGCCCGAGCAATAGAGCGGCACCGACAGGCCGTGCCCGATCGCCTTGCGCTCCTTCTCCGGGATCTCACCCGTCCCGGTCCACAGCCAGTACAGCACGCACGCCAGCGTCCCCGCCACGCCGGCCGCGGCCAGCCAGTAGAGGTGATAGGTCGTCAGGATGAACACGCTGCCCAGCACGCCCGCGGTGACCATCGGCACCGCGCTGGGGGTGCCCAGCCGGATCACCTGAATCGGGCGCGCGTCCAGCACGCTGGTGATGATCGTCTCGCGACGCCCTTCCTCCGCATCGGGCAGGAAGTAGCGGCCCTCGTCGACCTTGCTGACGAAATTCTTCTGGTCCCAGATCGGATAGCGGCTCTCGATCAGCGGGACCGAGCGGATGCCCCAATCCTCGTCATCGGGGTGCGCCAGCCATTCCAGCGTCCCCGCCTGCCACGGGTTGCGCTCCGACTTCTGCCGCCACGGGCTGCGCGCCAGGTCGAGGCACACCAGCAGCACGCCGAAGGCGAAGATGAACGACCCGATCGTCGAGACCATGTTCAGCCCGCCGATCCCGAGTTCGGCCGGATAGGTGAACACGCGCCGCGGCATCCCCATCAGCCCGCTGAAATGCATCGGGAAGAAGGTGATGTTGGCGCCTGCGAACAGGAACCAGAAGGCGGTGCGCCCGATGCGATCGGACAGCTTCTTGCCCGTGATGAGCGGCCAGTAGTAATAGAGCCCGCCGAACAACGGGATCAGCGTGCCGCCGATCAGCACGTAGTGCAGATGCGCGACGATGAAATAGGTGTCGTGCGCCTGCCAGTCGAACGGCGCCACCGCCACCATCACGCCGGTCAGCCCGCCGATCACGAAGATGGCGATCGATCCCGTCGCATAGAGCATCGGCGTCGACCAGACGACGCGCCCCGCCCACAAGGTCGCGATGAAGGCGAAGATCTGGATCCCCGTGGGGATCGCCACCGCTTCGGACGCGGCGGAGAAGAACGCCAGGCTGATCTTCGGCAGCCCGGTGGTGAACATGTGGTGGACCCACAGCCCGAAGCTGAGGAACGCGGTACCCACCGCCGCCAGCACGATCCAGGGATAGCCCAGCAGCGGGCGGCGCGCGAAGGTCGGCACGATCATCGCGAACAGCGCGATCGACGGCAGGAAGACGATATAGACCTCCGGGTGGCCGAAGATCCAGAACAGGTGCTGCCACAGGATCGCGTCGCCGCCCCTGGCCGCGTCGAAGAACGGCCAGCCCATCAGCCGTTCCAGCTCGAACAGGATGTCGCCCGCGATCAGCGGCGGAAAGGCGAACAGGATCATCACCGCCACGACCAGGATGTACCAGGCATAGAGCGGCATCAGGTTCAGGCGCATCCCCGGCGGACGCGTCTTCAGCACGCCGACGATCAGCTCCACCGCGGCGGCGACCGACGACACTTCGATGAAGCTCAGGCCCAGCATCCAGATGTCCGCGCCCAGCCCGGACAGGTCGGTGCGCGTCGTGAACGGCGGGTACATGAACCACCCGCCATCCGGCGCCACGTCGAAGAAGATCGAGCCGGCGACGAAGACGCCGCCGATCAGGAAGCTCCAGTAACCGAACGCCGACAGCCGCGGGAACGGCAGGTCGCGCGCGCCCAGCAGCTGCGGCAGCAGGATCACGGCCACCGCCTCGAACATCGGCACCGCGAACAGGAACATCATCATCGACCCGTGCAGCGTGAACAGCTGGTTGAAGGTCGATGGCGTGACCAGGTCGTTGCCGGGCGCGGAGAGCTGCGCGCGCATGATGAGCGCCAGCACGCCCGCGAACAGCATGAAGGTGAACGCGGTCAGCGTGTACCATACCCCGACGACGTTGTTGTTGACGTCGGTCCAGCGCCCGAACCACCCCGTCGGCGGTGCCCAGACGGCGCGAAGCCGATCCTCCTGCGCACGCCGCAGTTCGATGTCGTCCTGCGCGTGGAGGCTCACTTCAACGTCTCCAGATAGGCGGCGATCGCGCCGGCATCGGCGACGGACATGTGGGGATAGGCGGGCATGCGCGCGCCCGGCTTCACGCCGGGTGCCTCGCGGATGAACCGGACCAGGTTCGCGCGGGTCATCGGCATGACGCCCGCGCCCAGCGTCGTGCGCGCGCCGATATGCCGCAGGTCGGGGCCGATCGCGCTCCACCGCGCCGCGGCGTCGCCGCCGCCGCCGATCGCATGGCAGGCGGTGCAGCCGTAACGGGCGAACGCCTGCGCCCCGCGCCCGCCGCCGGGCGGGGCGGCGCCTTCACGCGTGGCCAGCCAGCGATCGAACGCGGCGGGCTCCATCGCGATCACGTCGAACGCCATCAGCGCGTGGCTCAATCCGCAGAACTCGGCGCACTGCCCGCGGAATCGCCCCGCCCTGGTCGCCTCCACCACCAGCGTGTTCGTGCGTCCCGGCACCATGTCCATCTTTCCCGCGAGGCCGGGTACCCAGAAACTGTGGAGCACGTCGCCGGCGGTCAGCTGGAACACCACGCGGCGGCCGACCGGCACGCGGACCTCATTCGCATCCACCACCGCGGCGGCGCCGGTCGGCCGATATTGCACGCGCCACCAGAATTGTTCGCCCTGTACCGCGATGCGCAGGTCCGCCGGCCCGGCACGCAGCGGGCGCATCTGCGGCAGCGTGACGACCAGCAGCGTCAGCAGCACGATCGTCGGGATGACGCCGCCCGCCCACAGCACCAGCTTCATCCCCTGCGCATGCGTCAGCGCGCCTTCGCGCGCGCGCATCGCCAGCACCATCAGCATCGCGACCCAGACGAAGATCACGACCGCACCGGCCACCATCCACCACGTCAGCGACGCCAGCGACGCCGCCTCGGTGCCGAAGGTCGAAAAGACCGATTGCCGCCCCGGCTCCACGATGCTGTTCGCCCCAATGCCCCCGATCGTTTCACAAACGTCCTGATCTGTTTTAGTTGCGTAAGCTTTTGTTGCTGTCTGGCCTCATCCTGCACCCGCGGGGTAGGACGGCGCATGGCGCTTCCCTCTCCCGACATCCCGTGGTGGCGATCCGGCACCGTGTACCAGGTATATCCGCGCTCGTTTCAGGACAGCGACGGCGACGGCGTCGGCGATCTTGCGGGTATCGAACGACGCCTCGACCATATCGTCGCGCTCGGCGTGGACGCGATCTGGCTGTCGCCGATCTTTCCCTCGCCGATGGCCGACTTCGGTTATGACGTGGCGGACTATTGCGGGGTGGAGCCGATGTTCGGCGATCTGGCCGCGTTCGACCGATTGCTCGCCGCGGCGCATGCCCGCGGGCTCAAGCTGCTGCTCGATTTCGTGCCCAACCACAGCTCCGACCGACATCCCTGGTTCGTGGCGAGCCGCGCGAGCCGCACGAACCCGAAGCGCGACTGGTACATCTGGCGCGATGCCGCCGCCGGTGGCGGCCCGCCCAACAACTGGATCAGCGACTTCGGCGGCTCGGCCTGGGAATGGGACGCGGCCACCGGCCAATATTACCTGCACGCCTTCCTGAAATCCCAACCCGACCTCAACTGGCGCAACCCCGATCTGAAGCGCGCGATGTTCGACGCCATGCGCTTCTGGTTCGATCGCGGGGTCGACGGCTTCCGCATCGACGTATTGTGGCACATCGTGAAGGCCGACGGTTTCCCCGACAATCCGGTCAATCCCGCCTGGCACCCCGGCATCACCGAGCGCGACCGGCTGATCCAGCAGCATTCGACCGACCAGCCCGAGGCGCATGCGATCGCCGCCGAGATGCGCGCGCTGGCGGATGAATACGGTGGCCGCTTGCTGATCGGCGAGATCTTCCTGCCCAACGATCGCCACGCGCGCTGGTATGGCACGCCCGAGCGAGCGCAGGTCCATCTGCCGTTCAATTTCCAGCTGATCGAAAACGCCTGGGACGCCGCCACGCTGCGCGCGACGATCGCCGCCTACGAAGCGTCCCTGCCCCCACACGGCTGGCCCAATTGGGTGATCGGCAGCCACGACGCCCCGCGCATCGCCGCCCGCATCGGCGAGGCGCAGGCGCGCGTCGCGGCCATGCTGCTGCTGACGCTGCGCGGTACGCCGACGCTGTATCAGGGGGACGAGCTCGGCATCGGCCAGGTCGACATCCCGCCCGAGCGCGTGCGCGACCCGCAGGAACTGCGCCAGCCCGGCATCGGCATCGGCCGCGACCGCTCGCGCACGCCGATGCCGTGGGACGACAGCGCCTTCGCCGGGTTCAGCACGGTCGAGCCGTGGCTGCCGCTCAACGCCGATTGGCGCACCCGCAACGTCGCCGCGCAGGACGGCGATCCGTCATCGATGCTGACGCTGTATCGCCGCCTGCTGGCGCTGCGCCGGGCACGGCCTGCGCTGGGGCTGGGCGACATCGCGCTGGTGGAGGCAGACCGCGACGTGCTCGCCTACGAACGCCGCTATGGTGGCGAACGGCTGCTGGTGGCGCTCAACCTGTCGGACGAGCCGCGCGCGATGCCGTTCGCGGGCGAGGTGCTGCTCTCGACGCTGGCCGGTCGCGACGACGGCCTGCGCCCGAACGAGGGCGTCGTTCTGTCACCGTCACCCCGGCCTTGACCCGGGGTCCCGCTTCCCCTCCAACGCCCGTGACAACGCCGGACCGAAGCAGGAAAATCTCATGAAGATCGCGATGCTCGCGCCGATCGCGTGGCGCACCCCGCCGCGCCATTACGGCCCGTGGGAGCTCGTCACCAGCCTGCTGACCGAGGCGCTGGTCGCGCGCGGCGTCGACGTCACGCTGTTCGCGACGCTGGACAGCGTCACCGCCGCCACGCTCGACGGCGTCGTTCCCGCGCCCTATTCGGAGGATCCCGCGATCGATGCGAAGGTGTGGGAATATCGCCACCTGTCGCACCTGTTCGCGCAACGCCACCGCTTCGACCTGATCCACAATCAGGCCGACTTCCCCGCGCACGCCTTCGCGCCGCTGATCGACACCCCGATGGTGACGACGATCCACGGCTTCTCCTCCGACCGCATCCTGCCGATGTATGCGCCGTTCCAGGACCGCGTGCATTATGTCGCGATCAGCGACGCCGACCGGCATCCCGCGCTGCGCTATGCCGCGACGATCCATCACGGCATCCCGCTGGACGACTTCGCCTTCGACGCGACGGGCAGCGACGATCTGCTGTTCTTCGGCCGCCTCCATCCCGACAAGGGCGCGGCGGAGGCGATCGCGGCGGCCCGCACCGCCGGCCGCGCGCTCGACCTGTACGGCATCGTCCAGGATCAGGGCTATCACGACCGCGAGGTGGCGCCTGCGCTCGACGGCACCACGATCCGCTACCACGGCGCCGTGGGGGGCGAGGCGCGTATCCGGGCGCTGGGCGGCGCGCGGGCGCTCCTCCACCTCATCAACTTCGACGAGCCGTTCGGCCTGTCGGTGGTGGAGGCGATGGCGTGCGGCACCCCCGTGATCGCGACGCGCCGCGGGTCGATGCCCGAACTGATCGAGGACGGGGTGACCGGCTTCCTGGTCGATACCCCCGCCCAGGCGACGGCCGCGATCGAACGCGCCGGCGACATCGACCGCGCCGCCTGCCGCCGCGCGGTGGCGGAACGGTTCAGCGTCGAACGGATGGCGGACGAGTATATCGCACTCTATCGCCGTATATTGGGGTCGTAGCGCCACCCGCGTCCCGGTCGACGGATCGTGCGGGGCGGACTTACGTCCAGCCTTGCCATCCAGGCCCCTACCGCGCAGAGCACCGCCATGCGCCTGCGCGATTTCCTCCTGCTCGTCGCCGTCTGCCTGATCTGGGGATTCAGCAACGTCGTCAGCAAGGTAGTGGTGAGCGACTGGCACGTGCCGCCGCTGTTCTTCGCTGCGGTACGCTTCGCGATCGTCGCCGTGGCGACATTGCCCTGGCTCCTGCCGATGCCGCGCCCGGCGTGGCGGATCATCGCCATCGGGCTGCTGATGGGCGGGGGCAATTTCGCGTTGCTGTTCCTGGGGCTTCAGACCGCCTCGCCGTCCGCCGCGGCGGTGGTGATCCAGATCGGCGTACCCTTCACCACGTTGCTCTCCGTCGTCATTCTCAAGGAAAGCATCCATCGCCGCCGCGCCCTGGGGATCGCGCTGACGCTCGCGGGCGTCGTGCTGGTGGTGTGGCGACCCGGCGGCATCGCGCTGTCGGGCGGGCTGCTCTACATCATCGCCTGCGCCTTCGCCGGATCGCTCGGCGCGATCCTGATGAAGCAGATGGAATCGGTGCCGCCGCTGCGCTTCCAGGCGTGGGTCGGCCTCGTCTCTTTCGTGCCGCTCGCGGTCGCCACCGCGCTCATCGAGCAGGCGCAGTGGACGATCGCGATCGCCGCGGGCTGGCCGTTCCTGGCCGCCTTGCTGTTCGCGGCGCTGTTCGTCTCGCTGTTCGCGCACACCGCTTATTACGGGCTGATCGGCCGGTACGAGGCGAACCTGCTCGCCCCGCTGACGCTCATGACGCCGCTCTTCACCATGGCACTGGGCGTCGCCATCACCGGCGACCATCTCGACGCGCGGATGATCGCCGGCGCCGCGCTGGCGCTCGGCGGCGTCCTGATCGTCGCGCTGCGGCGCAAGCGCGCGACCGAGGTTCTGCTGATGAACGAACGCGCCTGACCGCCTATATCGCGGGCATGAAGACCGCCACGCTCTATCGCATGGTCATGCCCGGCCATGTCTGCCCCTTCGGTATCAAGGCCAGGGATCTGCTGCGCCGCCACGGCTACCGGGTCGAGGATCACCACCTGACCACCCGCGCGGAAACGGACGCGTTCAAGGCGGCGCACGACGTGACGACGACGCCGCAGGTCTTCGTCGACGGTGCCCGCATCGGCGGATACGACGACACGCGCCGCTTCCTGGGACTGCGCGTGGCCCAGCCCGGCGCGACCAGCTACCGCCCCGTCATCGCGGTCTTCGCGATGACCGCGCTGATGGCGCTCGCCGCCAGCACCGCCGCGTTCGGCACGCCCTTCACGCTGCGCGCGGGCGAGTGGTTCGTCGCGTTCAGCATGTGCGTGCTCGCGCTGCTGAAGCTGCAGGACGTGGAGACCTTCTCCACGATGTTCCTCAACTACGATCTGCTGGCGCGCCGCTGGCCGCGCTACGGCTATGTCTATCCCTTCGCGGAGGGGATCGCGGGGGTGCTGATGGTCGCGGGAACTTTGCGCTGGCTGTCGGTGCCCATCGCGCTCGTCATCGGCGGCGTCGGCGCGGTGTCCGTGTTCAAGGCGGTCTATGTCGACCGCCGCGAGCTGAAATGCGCCTGCGTCGGCGGCAGCAGCAAGGTGCCGCTCGGCTTCGTCTCGCTGACCGAGAACGTCATGATGGTCGCGATGGCCGTATGGATGGCGGCCCGGATGGCGGCGATGTGAGGTCGCCGCCGCCCGCGATCAGAACTTCGCCCCCAGCCGCAGCCCGAGCGTGCGCGGCGTGATCGGCACCGCATAGGGCCGCTGGTAGCACGACCCGCACTGGATGAAGCGCGAGATCTGGCCCCGCTCGTCCCAGATGTTCCGCGCGAACACCTCGAACGTGTAATTGCCCCACTCCGCACCCACCGCCAGATTGCCGGTGGTATAGGCGGGCAGGCGCCCGATCTCGGCCGCCGGATTGGCGATGCGCCCGGTCCCGGCCTCGACCGCGCGCAGCCGGATGTCGGACGCGGCCGAGCTCTGATGCGCGACCAGCGCCTGGACATAGGCGTTCGCCGCACCGATCGGGACGGTGTAGCGCGCCGTCCCGCTGATCTTGAACCGCGGCGTGATCGGCAGGCGCGTGCCGGTCGGCGAGACGATGTCGGCCGGATCGCCGCTGCACACCGCGGTGGTGCACAGGTTGGTCCGGGTCACCGCGTCGGTATAGGATCCGCTCGCCCCCAGCGTCAGCCCGCCGGCGGACAGGTTGGCGTCCATCTCGATACCGCGGATGCGCGCATCGGGGCCGTTCTGGATGACCGTGAAACTGTTCTCGCCCAGGAACGAAAACTGGAACTTGTCCCAATCCTGCTGATAGATCGCACCGTTCAGCCGCAGCTGCCCGCCCAGCAGCGTCGTCTTCCACCCCAGTTCGTAATTGGTCAGGAAGTCGGCGGCATAATCCGCCACGTCGCCGCGCCGGTTGATCCCGCCCGGGCGGAAGCCCTTGGAGACGGTGCCGTAGAACAGCAGCCCCTCGGCCGGCTTCCACGTCGCGTTGAAACGGTAGGTGACGCCCTGCCCCTCCGCTTCCTTCGGCACGATACCGCCGGCATTGTCGGGCACGCCCAGGTTGGTGCACGGGATGTTGCCGACATCGGGGGTGAACAGGAACGCCCCCGGCGCCCGCCGTGCCTGATACGCGTCGCGCAGCGTACCCCCGCCCGCCAGATAGCAGCCCGCCACGCCGGTCCGGCTGCTGCCCGCCGCGTTGAACGGCTGAGCGCTGAAAGCCGTGCCGCGTGCCGGATCGACGCCGGGATTGCGCCCGAAGCCGAAGAATCCGACCAGCGAATTGTCGTAGATGAACGCGCGCCCGCCCGCCGTCAGCGTCAGCGTCGGCGTCAGGTCGAAGCTGGCCTCGCCGAACACCGCGTAATCCTTGTCGACCCGGTGCTGGCGCGTCAGCCACAGCGTGCCGGGATAGCCGTTGACCGACAGGTCGTTCGCCAGCCCCGGGACCTGATAATCCTGAAAGATGAAGTTGCTCTGCCGCTGGTAGAAGGCGCCCGCCACCAGCCGGAACGGCTCGTCCGCCGGGGACGCGACACGCAATTCCTGACTCGTCTTCTTGAAGTGATCGGTGCCGACGATGCGCTGGCGCGGATCGATCGTGTTGCCGGCATTGTCCTGGAAATAGAAATAGCCCGCCAGCCCGCCGACCGACGAATACAGATTGTCGTACGCCTCGGCGTAATCGGTATAATCGCTGGACTGGAGCGCCTTGCGGTCGAGATACGCGCCCGAATAGGTCACGTCCCAATTGCCGACCTGCCCCTCGATCGTCAGCGCGGCCTGGACGAAACGGTCGCGGCGGAACTCGGGGTAGAAACGCTGGACCTTCAGGTCGCCGACGCGCGCGTCGAAGGCATAGCTGCCGTGGCTGCGCTGCTCCTGATAGAGGACGGTCGGCGTGACCGTCCAGCTGTCGTCCAGGTCGATCTTCAGCGCCGCGCGCCCGCCATAGGTCTCGGTATCGTTATAGTCGTTCTTGACGAACGCCGCGTTGTTGACGGTTCGCCCGCCGATGAACGTCCGCGAACCCGGCACGTTGTCGATGAAGCCGGCGTCCTTCTGATAGAAGCCGACGACGCGCAGCGCCATCGTCGAGGCCAGCGGGATGTTGAGCATCCCCTCCGTGGTATAGCCGATTCCGCCGCTCTTGACCGTGTTCACCTCGCCGTCGACGCGGCCGTAGAAGCCCGATAGGTCGGGCTTGTTGGTGATGATGCGGATCGTGCCCGCCTGGCTCGATGCGCCGTACAGCGTTCCCTGCGGCCCCGCGAGGCTCTCGATCCGCGCGATGTCGTAGATGTGGACGTCGAGCGTACCGCCGATCGTCGTCACCGGCTGCTCGTCGAGATACGTGCCGACCGAGGGCAGCGAGCCGGAATGGTTGCCGTCGCCGCCGCTCGCGACGCCGCGCATATAGACGGTGGTGACGCCCGGCTGCGTCGACTGGAACGCGACCGAGGGCAGCAGCTGGGTATATTGGTTGAAATTGGAGATGTTCAGCTGGTCCAGCCGCCGCGTCCCGATCGCCTGGATGCTGATCGGCACGTTCTGGATATTCTCGTCGCGCTTCTGCGCGGTGACGATGATGTCGTCGCCCTGGGTCGCGCTCGGCGTCTCCGCCGCGGTGGTCTGCCCGGAGCCGGTGCCCGGCGCCTCCTGCGCATATGCCGGCATCGCCGCGGTCGCCAGCAGCGACACGAGTACCCCACGCGCAAAACCCGTCACGACATTATCCCCCGCTGCCGTACCCCTGTTGCGACGAATGCTGTTCCCACCGGCGCGGCGCGTCAATCGGCCGCGACGGGAAACGTCGGGAAACAGTTGCTACCGTTGCGGATATGTCACGACCGCCTGCCCACGGCGCAGGCAACGGCGTCAGCGCGCCTGAAAATCGGGCACGTCGGGATAGGCGTCCGCCACGGCCCCCAACGCTGCGCGAAGCGGCGCCAGATGCGCGGCGAAGGGCCGCCACGCACGGTCGCCGCCGCGAAAGATCGGCTGGCGCACCTGCTCGGAACTGGCGGTGCGCACCGCGCGCTCGGTCCGGTGGAACGACAGGCAGGCGTCCTCGAACGGCAGCCCGACACGCGCCAGCAGGTCGCGGATCCCCGCCTCGGGCGCATCCACCAATGCCTCGTGGATCACCCGCACGACGCGGCCCGGCTGCACCGCATCCAGATGCGCCATCAGCCGGACGTAGTCGCGATAGTAGCGCCCCATGTCCTCCAGTCCGTAGCTGAACCCCTGCCCGCGCGCGAAATGCTGCTTGAAGTTGGAGAAGCAGCACGCCAGCGGATCGCGCCGCGCGTCGATGATCGTGGCGTTGGGCAGGATCAGCCGGATCAGCACGACATGCGCCCAGTTGTTGGGCAGCTTGTCGATGAAGAACGGCCGGTCGGTGCGCCGCTGCACGCTGGCGCGGCGCAGATATTCCGCCCCCAGCGCGCGCGCCTGCTCCGCGGTCAGCGTCGCCAGCCCCTCGGGATAATCGGTCACGCGGCGCGCCATCGCGGGCATATCGGGCAGCTCGGTCGTCCCCTCGACCCGGCTGTGACTGGCCAGGATCTGCTCGATCAGCGTCGAGCCCGCGCGCGGCATCCCCAGCACGAACACCGGGTCGGGCGACGGATCGCCCCAGCCTGCCCGCTCGGCGAAGAACGCGGGCGTCGCCAGCGCGATCAGGCGGTCGACGAAGCGTTCGGTCTCGTCCGCCTCATACCCCATCTGCGCGCGGCGTAGCGCATTGCCCGCGGCGTAATGCGCGAAGGCCTGCTCCGCCTGCCCGCGATCCTCCCACCCCTTGCCCAGCGCGAAGTCGAGGTGCAGCCGGTCCTCCTCCGACAGGTCGTCGCGCGCACGCTCCCGCGCCATCGCGTCCAGATCCGCGTCGTCGAAAGTAACCGTCTTCAGATTGGCGAGACTCCACCACGCCTCGCCCAGTCCGGGCTTCAGCGCGATCGCGCGGCGATAGGCGGCGACGCCGTCCGCCTGTCGCCCGACCGTCTTCAGCATATGCCCCAGGCTCATCCACACCCTGGGCTGCGCGGGCGCGGCGGCGAGGACGTGCTCGTAAAGCGCGATCGCTTCCTCGAACCCGCCCAGCCGCCCCAGCGCCGCCGCCTTCAGATTGGCATGGCCCAGATTGTCGGGCTCCTCCCGCTGAAGCGCGTCCAGTTCCGCCAGCGCCTCGGTCGAGCGGTTCTGGCGATAGAGTACCAGCGCCAGATTGGCGCGCGCCGCGGTGAAGGCGGGCGCCAGCTCCAGCGCGCGGCGCAGCAGCGTCTCGGCATCGCGGTTGCGCCCGATCCGCCCCGCCAGCTCCGCCAGCATCCGGATCGCGCGTGCATCGAACGGATCGCGCTTCAGATACCCGCGCAGCAACGGTTCGGCCACGTCGAGCCGATTGTCGTGGAGCGCCAGCGCGGCCTCGACTAGCATCGGCGGAAAGCGGGCGGGATCAGGGGACATCATGGACGACAGCGAAGACCACGCCACGCGGTCGGGATCAAGCGGCGCGTCGGCCACGCGGGCGATCGGCTTCTGGGCGGCGCTGGCGCTGGTCATGGGCAATCTGATCGGATCGGGCATCTATTTGCTCCCCGCGACGCTCGCGCCGCTGGGGGCGAACGCGGCCTGGGGCTGGGTGGTGACGATCGTCGGCGCGATGACGCTGTCGTTCGTCTTCGCGCGCCTCGCCGCGGCGGTGCCCGCAGGGGGCGGGCCCTATGCCTATGCCGATGCCGCGTTCGGCCCCGCGATCGGGTTCGCCACCGCATGGAGCTACTGGACGCTGGTCTGGGCCGGGAACGGCGCGGTCGCGGTGGCGGTGGTCAGCGCGCTCAGCCTCGCCATCCCCGCGCTGGCACCCCATGCCGCCATCGCCGCGGTGGCGCTGGTCTGGCTCGCGGTGTTCGTCAACATCCGCGGCGTCGGCGTCGCGGCGCGGGTGCAGATGGTGACGATGGTGGTGAAGCTGGTCCCGCTCGCCGCGGTCGTGTTGCTCGCCGTGTGGTGGTGGCTGTCGCACGGCAGCCCCGCCCCCGACGCCGCCCCGCCGGTGCCGGTCACCGCCAGCGCGGTCGCGGGTGCGGCCGCACTCACCTTCTGGGGCTTCCTGGGCGTCGAGTCCGCCACCGTCCCCGCCGAGCGCGTGGCGGACGCGCGCCGCACCGTGCCGCGCGTCACGATGATCGGCACCGCGGCGACGGGCGCGATCTATCTCGCGGTGTCGGGCGCGGTCGCCTGGCTGCTGCCGCGCGGCGCCACCGCCGCCTCGCCCGCGCCGATCGCGGATGCGCTGGGTCTGGCGTTCGGCGGCGGCGTCGCGCGCATCGTCGCGCTGTTCGCCGCGGTCAGCGCGCTCGGCACGCTCAACGGCTTCGTCCTGCTACAGGGAGAGATGCCGCGGGCGATGGCGCGCGGCGGCGTCTTCCCGCGCTGGTTCGCCAGGGAAACCGCCGCCGGCACCCCGGCGCGCGCGCACCTCGTCTCCGGCGTGATGGTCACCGCCGTCACGCTCGCCAACTACACCCGCGGCATGGGCGACCTGTTCGCCTTCGTGGCCGCGGTGTCGCTGGCGGCGGGGATGTACGCCTATGGCGCCAGCGCGCTCGCCGCGGTGCGCCTCCTGCGCGGCGACCGCGTGGCGCAGGCGGCGGGCGTCGCCTGCGCGCTCTTCGTCGCATGGCTCGGCTGGGGCCTGGGCGCGGAGGCGAACCTGTGGGCGATCGTCCTCCTCGCCGCCGGCGTTCCCGTCTATCTCGCGGTCAGGCGCGGCGCCGCAGCCGCCCGATGAGGCTGCGGTCCGCCAGGATCGCGTGCGCGGCATTGTGCCCCGGCGCGCCGGTCACCCCGCCGCCGGGATGCGTTCCCGACCCGCACATGTAGAGCCCCGGCACCGGCGCGCGGTAATCGCCATGCCCCAGCACCGGGCGCGCCGCCCACAATTGGTCCAGCCCCATCTGGCCGTGGAAGATGTCGCCGCCGATCAGCCCGAACTTGCGCTCCAGATCCAGCGGCGAGTGGACCTGCCGCGCGATCACGCTCGCCTTGAAATTGGGCGCATGCCGGTCGACCGTATCGATGATGTGATCCGCCACGTCGTCGCGCACCTCGTCCCAGCTCCGGCCATCCGGCAACTCGGGCGAGAATTGCTGACAGAACAGGCTGGCGATGTGCATCCCCGGGGGTGCCAGCGAATCGTCCACCGTCGTCGGCAGCTTCATCTCGATGATCGGCTTCTTCGACCAGCCATGCACCTTCGCATCGTCGAACGCGCGGTCCATATAGTCCATGCCGGGCGCGATGATGATGCCCGCCGTGTGATGCTCCGCCTTCTCGCGCCCGGGCAGGACGGTGAAGTCGGGCAGTTCGCTCAGCGCCACGTTCATGCGGAACGTGCCCGATCCGGTCTTGAATCCCTTCATCCGGCGCCGGAAATCCTCGGGCAGTTCGTGCCCGTCGACCATGCCGCGATAGAGCATCGCCGGCCCGACGTTCGCCGCGACGATCCCGGCGGCGATCTCCTCCCCGCTGTCCAGCCGGACACCCGCGGCGCGCCCGCCTTCGACCAGCACCTTCGCGACCGGCGCCTCCAGCGAAATCTCGACGCCCGCGTCGACGCACGCCGCCGCCATCGCCTGCGTGATCGCGCCCATCCCGCCGACCGAATGGCCCCACGCACCGAACTTCCCGTTCACCTCGCCGAAGACGTGATGCAGCAGGACATAGGCCGACCCCGGCGTCGACACGCCCGCGAAATTGCCCACCACCGCGTCGAAGCCGAACGCGGTCTTGACGTGATCGTCCTCGAACCAGCCGTCCAGGAAATCGCGTGCCGACTTCGTGAACACGTCCAGCAGGTCGCGCTGCGCCGCGATGTCCAGCTTGGCCAGCGGCCAGCCCTGCCGCGCCGCCGCGACCAGCTCCATGAGCCCGCCCCCGGCGTTGGGCGGTATCTGCAACGCCAGGTCGCGCAGCACCTGCGCCACCTTCTCCAGCGCGGCATCGTAGCGCGGATAGGCCTCCGCATCGTGGCGGCTGAACCGCGCGAACTGCTCCTGCGTGCGCTGCGTGCCGCCGCCCAGCGTCAGATAGGTGTCCTCGAACGGGAAGAAGTTGCTGATCGTCCGCTCGATGATGCGATAGCCGCGATCGTGCAGCTTCATGTCCGCGATCACCTTGGGGCGCAGCAGGCTGACCGTGTAGCTGGCGGTGGAGTTGCGGAATCCGGGGTGGAATTCCTCCGTCACCGCCGCGCCGCCGACGACGTGGCGCCGCTCCAGCACGCGGACCTTCAGCCCGGCGCGCGCGAGATAGAAGGCGCAGACGAGCCCGTTGTGCCCGCCGCCGATGATGATGGCGTCGTATCGCTTGGTCATTCCTGCCCCCCTTTGTTCGTCAGATCGCCCGCACCCGCCGCGACCAGCCGGGCGGCGGCGCGCGGTGCAGCCGTGCCTCGGGGATACGGTCGCGCACCTTGGCCGCGAAGCTGCGCAGGCATACCTCGCTCCGCCCGATCGGACCGGGGGTATAGCTCGACGAGGCCATCCCCTGCTGCACCCGCTCGATCAGCCACGTATCTTCCGCATTGACCGTGCGGTTGATCCGCCAGTTGGCGTAGCGCACCAGCTTCATCTCGCGGCGCTCGTCCGGCAGCGCGAAGGTCATCTCGCGCAGCAGGCACGTCGTCGGCGACAGCGGCAGCCATTGCATGAAGTCGATCTGATCGGCGTAGATGTCGAACGCCATGTTCGGCCACAGCTTGTAATACAGCCACAGCCGCTGGCTTTCTGCCGGCAGGTGCGGAACATGCGGCAGGTGCCTCTGATAGAAGCGCTCCCACGGGTCGTCCGACGCGCGGTCGACCAGCTGTCCCGACATCCTGTCGACCCAGCCCGCCGCCTCGATCGCGTAGCTCTTGCCGAACAGCCGCGTCAGCCCGTCGTGCGCGACGGGGATGTGGAGATTGTCGGAATAATTGTCGCCGACGTTCTTCCAGTTCACCTGCCGCTCGCGACATCTCACGTCGCTTAGCCGCCGCATGTCCTCGAATCGGTAGGGCGCGATCTCGTGATCGTAGGGCGCCATCATCCGCGCCACCGACGGGCCGCCGTCGTCCTCCAGCCGGACGAAGACGAACCCGCGCCAGATCTCCACCTCGACCGGGACCAGCCCGTTGTCCTCCAGTGCCAGCGCGGGATAGTCGCGCCGCATCGGCACGCCCGTCAGCCGCCCGTCGAGCTCGTACGCCCAGGCGTGGTAAGGGCAGACCAGCTTCCTCGCGCACCCGCTGTCGCCATCGACCAGCCGCATCGCGCGGTGACGACACACGTTGTGGAACGCGCGGACGACCCCGTCCTCGCCGCGCAGGACGACGATATTCTCGCCCAGATACGCGAGCGTCCGCCACGCGCCGGACGCGGCGACGTCGCTCTCGTGACACACGATCTGCCATGACGGACGGATGATCCGCGCGCATTCGACCTCGAAGAATTCCGGGTCGGTGTAGAGCCACCCCGGCAGGCTCCAGTCGGCGTCCGGGTCGTGCCCGGCCAGATCGTCATGTCGATGCGCCATCACGGGCTCCGATTGCGTGTTGCACGATCGTATAATAAGGTTCGCACATGAGCAAGCCGTCGCGTGCCACGCCGGAGGTCCGCCGCCTCGACCTGATCGCGGCGACCGCGCGGGTCCTTGCCGCGCAGGGTGCCGCGGGCGCGTCGGTGCGCACGATCGCCGCGGAGGCCGGCGTGTCGCCGGGCCTCGTCACCCATCATTTCGGCGGCGTCGCGCGTCTGGTGGAGGCGACCTACGACCATGTCGCGGGGCAGGTCGAACGGGCGCTGGACGAGGCGATGGCCCGCGCCGGCGACGCGCCCCATGCGCGCCTGACGGCGTATGTCGAGGCCAGCTTCGCGCCGCCGATCGCGGACCCCGCCCTGCTGGCGACGTGGATCGCCTTCTGGAGCATGGCGCGTGCCGATCCGGCGATGGCGGCGAGCCATGCGCGCCACTATGCGGGCTACCGTGCGACGCTGGAGGCGCTGCTGGCGGCGTGCGGCGTCGCCGAACCGCGCCGCCGCCTAGCCGCGGTGGGCGTCGCCGCGCTGGTCGACGGCCTGTGGCTGGAGCTATGCCTGTCGTCCGGCACCTTCGACGAGGCCGAGGCGCGGGCGTTGACCGCGGACTATCTTGCGATGCTGACGGGTTGAAAAGAGGGGCATCCCGATCATGGTGCCGGGGGCAGGCAGAACCGCATCCCTCGCCATACCCGCTCGCCGACATGACGTTTTGCATACGTCTGGCCAAGGCGGGACCTTTGCAAAACGGGTCAACAGCATCCAGCCCATGCCGTGCTCCTGCGCAGGCCGGAGCCCAGGGCCGAGCAGATCAACGCCTTATGGGACCCGCAACCCTGGGCTCCTGCCTGCGCGGGAGCACGGTGTAGCTTTCGTCAAAATCTCGCGCAGGCCGGAGCCCGGTCGGGTTTCGTGGAAGGGCAGCGCGCCTCGCGTCCGATCCCGCGCCTGCGCCGGGGAGCACCGCCCCCAAGGTGCGGCACCGCCTTACCGGGGCGCCCGCCCTTATTCCGCTGCATCCTCCACGACCGTCAGCTTGGTCAGCGGACGCGCCGCCTGCTCGCCCACCGGCAGCGCCTCGATCGACTTCGTGCCGGTATCGACGTTCAGCGCCTCGAACCGGCGCGCGCTGGTCAGTACCTGGCTCTCCAGGCTGCCGACGAAGGCGTTGTACGCGCCCATCGCGGTGTCCAGGTTCTTGCCCAGTTTCGCGACATGCCCGCCCATCACCGCGAGCCGCGCGTACAATTCCTTGCCCAGCGCGCCGATCTCCTGCGCCTGCAACGCGAGCTTCTCCTGCCGCCATACCGCCGCCACCGTCCGTGCGATCGCGATCAGGTTCGTCGGCGTCGCCAGCAACACGCGGCGCTCGAACGCGAAGTCCCACAGGGTCGCGTCATGCTCCAGCGCGGCGGACAGGAAATGCTCGCCCGGCACGAACATCACGACATATTCCGGCGCATCGTCGAACTGCGTCCAATAGGCCTTGGCCCCCAGCGCGTTGACGTGGGTCCGCATCGATTGCGCATGCGCCGCCAGCCCGATCCGGCGCTCGGCATCGTCCACCGCGCCGAACGCATCCTGATAGGCGTTGAGCGACACCTTCGCATCGATGATGAGCGACTTGCCGCCCGGCACGCGCACGATTGCGTCGGGGCGGAGACGCCCGCCGTCATCGCCCGCGACCGACACCTCCATCGCGAAATCGGTGTGTTCGGCAAGCCCGCACGCCTCCAGCACGTTGCGCAACTGCTGCTCGCCCCAGCGTCCCCGCGCCTTGGGCGCGTTGCGGAGCGCGTTGACCAGCTTCGCCGCCTCGCCCGAGACGCGCTCCTGCCCCTCGCGCATCGCCGCGATCTGGCCGTGGAGCTGCCCGAAGGCGTCGCGCCGCTCCGCCTCGATCTTCGCCACACCCTCCTCATAGCGCGTCAGTCGGTCGTTCACCGGCTGCAACAGCGCGCGGATCCCCTGCCCCGCCTGCTCCTCGGACTGTTTCAGCCGCGCCTCCGCGCGCTCCAGGAACGTCTTCTGCGCGTCGGTCAGCGCGGTCTGCGCCACCTCGCGGAAGCGCAGCGTCATATCGTCGGCCGCGACCTTCAGGTCGGCGATGCGCTGCTCCGCCGCGCGCCCCTCGGCGGTCAGCCGCGACACCTCCAGCCGCGCCGCCTCGCGCTCGTCGCGCACCTGCCCCAGCTCGGTCCGCAGCGCCTCCGTCGCCCGCGCGCGCTCCTCCGCGCCCGCCAGGTCGACGATCGCGCGCTTGAAATGCTCGGCCTGCGCATCGCGCTCGCCGCGCAGCGCCTGCGCCTCGCGCCGCCCGGCCAGCCAGCCCAGCAACGCGCCGAGCGCCACCGCGACCAGGGCGACGAGGAGATAGTCGATCATTCCCGGAACATACAACGAACGCGGATCGCCGCGCAACCCCGACGTCGCGTCACCCCAGCTTGCGCAACTTGTCCAGCTTCTTCATCAACATGCCGCGCTTCAACCGCGAGATGTGGTCGATGAACAGCACGCCGTTCAGATGGTCGATCTCATGCTGCATGCAGGTCGACAGCAGCCCGTCGAACTCCTCCTCGTGCCGCTGCCCCTGCGTGTCCAGCCACGTCACGCGGCACCGCGCCGGGCGCGTCACCTCGGCATATTGCTCGGGGATCGACAGGCAGCCCTCGTTATAGGTCGACAGCTCGTCGCTAACCGACACGATCTCGGGGTTGATGTACGAGCGCGGATCGCGCGCGGCTTCCCTGGGGGCACCCTCCTCGACCTCGCGGTCCTGCAGGTCGATGACGACGATGCGGCGCATGATCCCCACCTGCACCGCGGCGAGGCCGATGCCGTGCGCGTCGTACATCGTGTCGAACATGTCGGCGACGATGCCGCGCACCTCGTCGTCCACCTCCGCGACCGGGGCGGCGGTTTCGCGCAGGCGCGCGTCGGGGACTTCTACGATCGGGAGGATGGCCATGCCCGCGCCCCTAAACGACCGGACGCCGCGCCCGCAAGGCCTGCGCCAGCGTCCCCTCGTCCAGATAGTCGAGCTCGCCCCCCACCGGCAGGCCGTGCGCCAGCTGGGTGAGGCGCACCGGATGCTTCTCCAGCCGCTCGGCGAGATAATGGGCGGTGGTCTGCCCCTCCAGCGTGGCGTTCATCGCCAGCACCACCTCGTCCACCGCACCGTCCGCGACGCGCGTCAGCAGCGAGTCGATCGCCAGATCCTCCGGGCGCACGCCCTCCAGCGCGGACAGCCGCCCGCCCAGCACGTGGAACCGCCCCGGAAACAGCCGCCCGCGCTCCAGCGCCCACAGGTCGCTGACATCCTCCACCACGCACAGGCTGCGCGGGTCGCGGCGCGGGTCGGCACAGATCGCGCAAGGATCGGTGGTATCGACGTTTCCGCAGGTCGAACAGGTGGAGAGCCGCTCCTCCACCGCGGTCAGCGCGGCGCGCAAGGGGGCCAGCGCCGCCTCGCGCTTCTTGACCAGATGCAGCACCGCGCGCCGGGCCGACCGCGGGCCGAAGCCGGGAAGCCGCGCCAGCGCGCTGGTCAGCGCCTCGATCTCGGGGGAAGCCATGGCAGAACAGATAGGGGGTTGCGCCGCGCCCCGCCAGCGTCGAAGCGGACGCGATGCGGATCATCTTCATGGGAACGCCCGAGTTCGCGGTGCCGACGCTGGAGGCGCTGGTGGCGGCGGGGCACGAGGTCGTCGCGGCCTATACCCAGCCACCACGCCCCGGCGGGCGACGCGGGCGCGAGCCGGTAGCCTCGCCGGTGCAACGGCGCGCGGAAAGCCACGGGATTCCCGTGCGATCGCCGGTGTCGTTCCGCGAGGACGGCGCGATGGAGGCGTTCGCCGCGCTGGACGCGGATGTTGCCATTGTTGCCGCCTATGGCCTGATCCTGCCGCAGCCGGTGCTGGAGGCGCCGCGGCTGGGATGCATCAACGTCCATGGCTCGCTGCTGCCGCGGTGGCGGGGCGCGGCGCCGATCCAGCGCGCGATCCTGGCGGGGGACGCGGAGACGGGCGTCGGCATCATGCAGATGGAGCGCGGGCTGGATACGGGGCCGGTAAGGCTGGAAGACCGCACCCCGATCGGGCGCAAGACCGCGGGCGAGCTGACCGTGGAACTCGCCGATATGGGGGCACGGTTGTTGGCGGAAGTGCTCACCGATGTGGATCGTTACCCACCGCAAGCGCAGCCCGACGAAGGCGTCACCTATGCCGCCAAGATCGACAAGGCCGAGGCGCGGCTGCGCTTCGACGGCACGGCCGACGAGGCGGAGCGCGCGGTGCGCGCGTTCAACCCCGCACCCGGCGCCCATGTCGAGATCGCGGGCGAGCGCTTCCGCATCCATGCCGCGGAGGTCGTGGCGGGCAGCGGTTCGGCGGGCGAGGTGCTGGACGACCGGCTGACGATCGCGTGCGCGGGGGGCGGCGCGCTGCGCCCGACGTCGATCCAGCGTGCCGGGCGCGGCGTGATGACCGCCGCCGAGCTGCTGCGCGGCTTTCCGGTCGCGCCCGGCACGATCCTGTGACGCGGTTCGCGCTGACGGTGGAATATGACGGCCGCCCGTTCATGGGCTGGCAGCGGCAGGCGCACGGCCCCAGCGTCCAGCAGGCGATCGAGGAAGCGGTGGCGACGATCACCGGCGAGGCGGTCGTCTGCCACGCCGCGGGACGCACCGATGCGGGGGTCCATGCGCTGGGGATGCGCGCGCATGTCGAGATCGCCAAGCCGATCGACGCCTTCCGACTGATGGAGGCGCTCAATGCACGATTGCGTCCGGCCCCGGTCGCCGTGCTGGCGTGCGAGGAGGTGCCCGACGACTGGCACGCGCGGTTCAGCTGTCTGGCGCGCGCCTACGAATATCGTATCGCCAACCGCCGCGCGCCGCTGACGTTCGAGAAGGGGCTGGCGTGGCAGGTGCCGCAGCCGCTCGATGCGGCGGCGATGCACGCGGCGGCGCAGCGGCTGGTCGGGCGGCACGATTTCACCACCTTCCGCTCGGCGCATTGCCAGTCCGCCAGCCCGTTGAAATCGATCGACCGCATGGCGGTCACGCGCGAGGGCGACCGCGTCACGGTGCGCGTCGCGGCGCGCTCGTTCCTGCATCATCAGGTGCGCTCGATGGTCGGGTGCCTCGCGCTGGTCGGCATGGGGCGCTGGTCGGCGGACGATCTGGGCGACGCGCTGGCCGCCGCCGATCGCGCGCGGCTGGGGCTCAACGCGCCGCCCGACGGGCTGTTCTTCGTCGGCGCTACCTACTGAAGCGCGACGCCAGCTCGACATGCGTCGACCAGCGGAACTGGCCGACCGGCTGGATCCAGTCGAGGCGGTAGCCGCCCTCCACCAGCATCTTCGCATCGCGCGCGAAGCTGCTGGGATTGCACGAGACATAGGCGATCACCGGCGACGTCGACGCGGCCAGCTGCACCGCCTGCTCGCGCGCACCCGCGCGGGGCGGATCGAGGACGATCGCGCCGAAGCGGTCGAGCTCGGCGGTGGTGAGCGGACGGCGGAACAGGTCGCGATGCTCGGTGAAGACGGGGCGCTGCGCGCGCGCCGCGGCGGCCTTCAGCGCCATGATCGCGTCGCGCGCGCCCTCCGCGGCATAGACGCGGCCGGGAAGCGCGAGCGCGAAGGTGCCGAGCCCCGCGAACAGATCGGCGACGACGCCCGCGCCGGCGACCGCCTCGCGCACCGCCGCGACCAGCGCCGCCTCCCCCTCGCGCGTGGCTTGCAGGAAGGCGCCGTGCGGCAAGGGCACCGGCACGCCGCCGAGCGTGATGGTCGCGGCATCGGGCTCCCACCGCGTCTCCGGCGAGGCACCGTCGTCGAAGGCGATGCGCGCGACCCGATGCTCTTGCGCGAAGGCGGTGATCGCCTCGTGCGCGGCGAGGCCATCGGGCGCGATGCCGATGATGAGCACGTCCGCGCCCTGATCCGCGAGCGCGAGATGCACGTCGAGCCGCCGCCGCGCCCTGAACCCGGTCAGCAGCCGCTTGAGCGGCCGGACCAGCGCGAACAGCTCGGGCGCGAGCACGTGACATTCCTGCAGGTCGATCAGCTGGTGGCTCTTCTCCGCCGCGAAGCCCAGCTTGCCGGCAGGGTCGAAGTGCAGCGTCGCGCGACGCCGCGTACGCGGCGGCGACAGCGACGGCGCGCGGATCGGCGCGGTCACGCCCTGCGCCGCCAGCGCGGAGGCGATGCGGTCGGTGATGAAGGCGGACCAGCTGTCGTCGTCGAGATGCTGCAGCTGGCACCCGCCGCACGCCGGAAAGTGGCGGCACGGCGGGGTGGCATGATGCGGGCCGGGCACCACGCTTCCGTCGTCGGCGATGGTGTCGCCGGGCGCGGCGAGCGCGACGTGGCGGCCGTCCCGGGTCACGCCGTCGCCGCGTCCGGCGATCCGTACGATCGTGCTCATCGCCCTGCCCTCGCATCCGACAGCGCGCGTGCGAGGTCGTCGGCGACGAAGGCGGCGCCGAGGCGGCGCGCCGCCTCGCCGTGCATCCACACACCCATCGCCGCGGCGTCGATCGGCGATAGGCCGCGCGCCAGCATCGCGCCGATCGCGCCCGCGAGCACGTCGCCGCTGCCCGCAGTCGACAGCCATCCGCTCGCCTCGCCCGAGACGACGACACGGCCATCGGGCGCGGCGATCACGGTGTCCGCGCCCTTGAAGACGATGGTCGCGCCGCTGCGTGCGGCGGCGGCGCGCGCCGCCTCGATCTTCGGCCCCTCCGGCGTGCCGAACAGCGCGGCGAACTCGCCCGCGTGCGGGGTCAGGATCATCGTGCCGCCACGCCGCCTCAGCCGATCTGGCGTGACCAGATGCAGCGCATCGCCGTCGATCACCAGCGCGCGATCGGTCGCGAGCACGCGCTCAACCAGCGCGCGCATGTCGTCGTCGCGCCCCAGCCCGGGTCCGATCACCAGCGCGCCGATGCGGGTGTCGCCCAACGCCGCATCGTCGAGCGGGCGGCGCACCAGCGCATGCGGCGCGCCGGGCATGGTGGCGCCGAGCAGCGCGACATATCCCGCACCGCCGTGCATCGCCGCGATCGCGGCGAGGTGCGACGCGCCGGCCATGCGCCCCTTCACGACCGATACCATCCCGCGCGTGAACTTGTGATCGTCGGGGCCCGGCGGGGCCAGGCGCATCGGTCCGTTGACGCTCGCCTGCGACGCCGTCGCGACGCCGATATCCAGCAGCCGCACCGCGCCGCATGCCGCCGCGGCGGGTTGCAGCAGATGCGCCGGCTTCACCGCGCCCAGCGCCAGCGTCACGTCGATCGACGGAACCTGGCCGAGCAGACGCCCGTCGTCGCTCGCCACGCCGCTGGGCACGTCGACCGCGATCGACAGCGTCGCCGCCTGCGTCAGCCGCGCGAGCGCCGCCGCCTCGGCATCCGCGAGCGGGCGCGACAGCCCGGTGCCGTAGAGTGCGTCGACTACCACCGGCGCGGGCACCGCGCCCGCCAGCGGTTCGACCGCGCCGGACCAGCGCGCGCGGGCGGCGATCGCCGCGGGGGAGCGCGGTTCGCCGGTCGCGGCGACGCGCACCTGCCGCCCCATCGCCGCCAGCCGTGCGGCGGCGACATAGCCGTCGCCGCCGTTGTTGCCCGGACCGCACAGGATCAGCACCGCATGGTTCGCCGCCAGCCGGTCGACCGCATGCGCCACCGCGACGCCGGCGCGCGCCATCAGCGCCTCCGCACCCTCCCCGCCGGCGGCCTCCGCGGCGCGCATTTCCGCCGCGGTCAGGATGGGCGCGCGATCGATCGGGGTCACTGTTTCACCGTTGCGGGCAGGCGATAGGTGTCATTGCCCAACGCCACCTCGATTTCATGCGGATCGACGATCGCCACGCTGGCCGGCTCCGCGCCGTCCGCCGCGGTCACGCCGCGGCCGTCCTTCGTCACCAGCAGCCGGCGGAAGCCGCCGTCGGGGTGATGGACGGTCAGCACCAGCCCGCGCTCGCTCGTCTCGCGGTCGACCATGCAGATGCGCTGGAACGCGTCCGATCCGGCGAGCGCGCACTTGATGCGGCCATCCTCCGCGGCGGCGTCGTTCTGCGCGGCCTCGACCCTGGCCAGCACCTTGGTGTCGGTGGTGCGCTCCTGACAGGCGGCGAGGAGCGGCAACAGCATCACCACCCACCCCCCGTTCGGCCTGAGCGCAGTAGAAGCACAGCCACGCCGCCCGTGGCCTTCGACTTCGCTCAGGCCGAACGGATGGGGCGCGGATCGATCAGATATCCGCGTAGACATGCCGCTCCGCCGCCGCGCCGGGGTGGGTCACCGCCCCCTGATACGCCGGACCGACGTTTTGCGCATAACGCCACAGCGCGCCCGCGCCATAGTCGTTGACGCGCCCCTGCCAGCGGATGCGGCGCTCGGCCAGCACGTCGTCGGCGACCAGCAGGTCGATCGTCCCCGCCTCGGCATCGATGCGGATCGCGTCGCCGTCCTCGACCAGCGCGATCGGGCCGCCGTCCGCCGCCTCCGGCCCGACATGGCCGATGCAGAAGCCGCGCGTCGCACCCGAGAAGCGCCCGTCGGTCAGCAGCGCGACCTTCTCCCCCATGCCCAGACCGTAGAGCGCGGCGGTGGTCGACAGCATCTCGCGCATGCCCGGGCCGCCCTTGGGCCCTTCGTAGCGGATCACGACCACCTCGCCCTCGCGGATCGAGCGGGCCTCGACCGCGGCGAAGGCGTCCTCCTCGCAATCGAAGCAGCGCGCCGGCCCCTCGAACTGGAGCCGCGCCATGCCGGCGACCTTCACGATCGCGCCATCGGGGGCCAGGCTGCCGCGCAGCCCGACGACGCCGCCGGTGGGGGTGATCGGCGCCTTCGCGTCGTAGATCACCTTCTGGTCGGGGTTCCACGTCACCTGGTCGATATTCTCGCCCAGCGTGCGCCCGGTGACGGTCAGGCAGTCGCCGTGGAGCAAGCCCTCCGCCAGCAGCGTCTTCATCAGCATGTAGACGCCGCCCGCCTCGTACATGTCCTTGGCGACGTACTTACCGCCCGGCTTCAGGTCGGCGATATAGGGGGTGGTCCTGAAGATCTCGGCGACGTCGAACAGGTCGAACGCGATCCCCGCCTCGTGCGCCATCGCGGGCAGATGGAGCGCGCCGTTGGTCGAGCCGCCGGTGGCGGCGACGATGCGCGCCGCATTCTCGAACGCGGCGCGGGTGCAGATGTCGCGCGGGCGGATGTTCCGCGCCAGCAGCTCCATCACCTGCGCGCCCGCCGCGACCGCGATCTGCTCGCGGCTGGTATAGGGTGCGGGGACCATGTTGCTGTTGGGCAGGGACAGCCCGATCGCCTCGCCGACGCAGGCCATGGTGTTGGCGGTATATTGGCCGCCGCACGCGCCGTGGCCGGGGCATGCGACCTTCTCCAGCGCGTGCACCTCGCCGATCGGGCAGGCGCCGGCGGCATATTTGCCGACCACCTCGAACACGTCGACCACGGTGACGTCGCGGTCCTGGAACCGGCCGGGCAGGATCGAGCCGCCATAGACGAAGATCGACGGCACGTTGAGCCGCAGCATCGCCATCATCATGCCGGGCAGCGACTTGTCGCACCCCGCGAAGCCGACGAGCGCGTCGTAGCAATGGCCGCGCACCGACAGCTCGACCGAATCGGCGATGACCTCGCGGCTGACCAGCGAGGACTTCATCCCCTGGTGCCCCATCGCGATGCCGTCGGTGACGGTGATCGTGTTGAAGCGGCGCGGCATGCCGCCGCCCTGCTCCACCCCGCGGCGCGCGGCATCGGCCTGCGCGTCCAGCGTGGTGTTGCACGGCGCGCTGTCGTTGCCGGCGGAGGCGAGCGCGACGAACGGACGCGCGATCTCCTCCTCGGTCAGCCCCATCGCATAATAATAGCTGCGGTGCGGGGCACGCTCGGGGCCCACCGACACGTGGCGGCTGGGCAGGCGGGACTTGTCGAAGGTGTTGGTCATGGCGCGCACGCCTATGTCGCGGAAGGGCGGGTGGGCGCAAGGATATTAGCGCCTCCGCGCTGCCCCTCCCCCGGATGCGTCGGACGGATCAGCCCAGCTGGGCCAGCGCCTTCTCCACGCCGTCCATCGTGAACGGCTTGGCCAGCCGCGGGCGGTCGCGGTGCTCGGGTGCGATCTCCTCGCCGCCGCCGCCGGTCGCGAAGACGAACGGAATATCCTTCGCCGCCAGCGCATCGGCGATGGCGAAGCTCTTCTCCCCGCCGCGCAGGTTCACGTCCAGGATCGCGGCGTCGAACTCGCCCTTCTCGACGATCGACAGCGCCGCCCCCACCGACTCCGCGGTGCCGGCATGCGCCTTGTCCAGCGCTTCCAGAAAATCCTCCAGCATCATCGCGATGAGGGGTTCGTCTTCGACCAGCAATACGCGCATCGTCATGCCCCCTGCCATAGCGCGGTTGCGCGGCGGTGCAACCGCCTCGCGCCGCTCGCGCTACGCGCCCGCCACCCCGCCCTGCGTGGAAAGGACGTCGCGCGTCGCCTCCGCCAGCTGCTGGACGGAGAACGGCTTGGGCAGGAAGGCGACATTGTCGAGGTCGATCGAGCGGCGCAGCTGCTCCTCGGCATAGCCCGACATGAACAGGATCGGGATGTTGGGATACATGCGCCGCACCGCGCGCGCGAGCGTGGGGCCGTCCATCACCGGCATCATCACGTCGGTGATGATGATCGTCGGGCGGTCGATGCCGTCGAGCAGCTCCATCGCCGCCTCGCCGTTCTCCGCCGCCAGCACGGTATAGCCCTGCCGCGCCAGCGCGCGTTCCGCGACCGCGCGGACCATGTCCTCGTCCTCGACCAGCAGGATCGTGCCGCTGCCCCACAGGTCGCCGCCGGCCTTCGCGCGGGCCGCCGGCTTCGTCGCGGCCGGGGTATCGCCGGGGGTGGCGGTGTGGACCGGCAGGTAGATGGTGAAGGTGGCACCCTGCCCCGGCTTCGAATCGGCGAAGATGTAGCCGCCCGACTGCTTCACGATGCCGTAGACCGTCGACAGCCCCAGCCCGGTGCCCTTGCCCACCTCCTTCGTCGTGAAGAACGGCTCGAAGATCTTGCTGAGCAGGTCGGGGGGGATGCCGGTGCCGGTGTCCGAAATCTCCAGCGCGGTATAGTCGCCGACCGGCATGATGTCGCTGCCGCGCCGGCGGATCTCCGCGATCGGGACCGAGCGGGTCTGGATGGTCAGCTTGCCGCCCGTCCCTTTGCTCAGCATCGCGTCGCGCGCGTTGACCGCCAGGTTGACGACCACCTGCTCCAGCTGCCCCGGATCGGCGCGCACCGCGCCCAGGTCGCGGCCGTGCTTCACCTCCATCGTCACCGTCTCGCCCATCAACCGCTTGAGCAGGTTGGACACTTCGGAGACGACGTCGGGCAGCTGCAGCACCTGCGGGCGCAGCGTCTGCTGGCGGCTGAAGGCGAGCAGCTGGCGCGTCAGGCTGGCCGCGCGGTTCGAATTGGCGCGGATCTGCTGGATGTCGTCGTAATCGCTGTCGCCGGGCGAATGGCGCATCAGCATCAGGTCGCAATGCCCGATGATCGCGGTCAGGATATTGTTGAAATCGTGCGCGACGCCGCCCGCCAGCTGGCCGACCGCCTGCATCTTCGTCGCCTGCGCCACCTCCCGCTTCAGGCGGTTTTCCTCGTTGTTGTCCTTCAGGCTCAGCAGCACCGCCGCCTCGCCCATCCCGCGCGCCGCCGCGATCGACAGCGCCACCGGCTCGTCGGGATGATCCTTCAGCCGCACCGCCAGATCGGTCGATCGCGCCGCCCCGCCCGCGAAGCGGCGGATCGCATCGGCGACCACGCCCTTGTCCTCGCGCACCACAAGGTCGCCGGGATAGACCGGAAGCTGCCCCGGCTCGACGCCCGCGGCGCGCGCGAACGCCTGGTTCATCTGCACGAAGCGGCCCTCGCGATCGACCAGCGCGACGCCGAAGGGCATCAGCATCAGCAGCCCCTCGATGTCGCCGGCCGGCCCCATCATGGAGCTGTCGACATCGACCATCACGACCAGGATCGGCGCCTCGGCATCGTCGCGCAGCGGAATCTGGAGCAGCCGCAGCGGGTTCGCATTCTCGCCCTCCGCGACGAAGCGGACGGTGTTGCCCGGCCCCTCGGTCAGGAAGCGGGCGAGATCCTCCCCCTGCAACACGCCGTCGCTGCTGCCGGTCGCGCGCGTCTTCGCCACCGCATTGGCGGCCAGCACATAGCCCTCCGCCGTCACCAGCGCGGCCATGATGCCGGAGCCGCCGAGCTGCGCGCCGAGCGATCCCTCGAGCGAGGCCGCCAGCGCCGCGGGCTGCCCCCCGGGCACGCCGACGCTGGCGAAGCGCCAGACCAGCATGTCCTGCTGCTGCCCCGCCCGGGTGATCGTCGCCTCGATCGCGCCCGCCGCACCGCGCAGCGCGATCGTGGCGCGCCCGTCGCGCCAGGCCGCGCGGCCCGCCACCGCCAGGTCGCTCGCCCCGTCGCCGGCCAGCGGCACCGACGGCGGCGTGGGGAAGCCGCCGAACAGCAGCTCGTAGCGGTCGTTGGCGCAGACCAGCCGCCCGCCGCGGTCGGTCACCGCAACCCCGTCCGTGCTCGCCTCCGCCAGATCGCGGATCAGCGCCCAGTCATGCTCGACCGACGGCTCGACCGCGGGCGCCGGGCGCAGCGCCACGACCGCGACCGCCGCCGCCACCAGCACGATCGCGGCGGCGGCGAACCCGGCCGCCACCGCGATGTCGCCGACCAGCCACAGGATCAGCCCGGCCGCCGCCGCCGCGGCCAGCACGGCCGCGGCCAGCGCGATCCGCCGCCCGTTCCTGAGCGCATCGCCCCCCTCGATCGCGCGATAGGCCATCTACCAGATCTTCACCCGTGCCGCGGGCGCCAGATACAGGCGGTCGGCGGGCACCGGGCGGTAGGCATCGTACCAGGCGTCCATGTTGCGGACGATCCACGTCCGCTGTTCGGACGGCGCATGCGGGTCGGTCAGCAACCGCTGGCGCAGGTTCGCCTCGCGGTAATTGCGCCGCCACACCTGCGCCCAGCCGAGATAGAAGCGCTGATCCGCGGAGAAACCATCGATCGCGCGCGGCTTCGCGCCCTTCAGCGAGGCGATATAGGCGTCGTGCGCCGCCGCCAGCCCGGCCAGATCGGCGGAATTCTCGCCCAGCGTCAGCGCGCCCTTCACGTGCATCCCCGGCAGGGGCTCATATGCATCGTATTGCGCGACCAGCTTCTGGCTCAGCGCCTTGAACCGCGCGACGTCGGCGTCGCTCCACCATTGCACCAGCCGGCCCTGCGCATCGTATTTTGCGCCCTGATCGTCGAAATGGTGGCTCATCTCATGCCCGATGACCGCACCGATCCCCCCGTAATTGACCGCGGCATCCGCGTTCGGATCGAAGAACGGCGGTTGCAGGATCGCCGCGGGGAAGGTGATGGCGACCAGCCCGAAATTCGCCTGCGCGTTCACGGTCATGGGGGTCATGCCCCATTCCCAGCGACGGATCGGCTGCCCCAGCCGCGACGCCATGTCGTCGTGGCGCCACTGGTTGGCGCGCAGCGCATTGCCGAAGGCGTCGCCGGTGCGGATCTCCAGACCGCCATAATCGTGCCACCGCTCGGGATAGCCGATACGCGGGACGAACGCGGCCAGCTTCGCATGCGCCTTCGCCTTGGTCGGCGTGTCCATCCACGCCAGCGTATCGATGCGACGGTTCATCGCGGCGATGATGTTGCGCACCATCTCGTCCGCCGCCGCCTTGGTCGCGGGCGGGAAGTAGCGCGCGACATAGACCTTCGCCACCTCGTCCGACAGCGCGGCGGAGGTGAAGGCGACGCCGCGCTTCCACCGGGCCGGCTGCTCCGGCGTGCCGTTCAGCACGGTGTCGAAGAAGGCGAACCGCTCGCGGTCGAACGCCGCGGGCAGCACCGCGGCGAACCCGTCCAGGCTGCGCACCAGCAACTGGTCGCGCAGGACCGCGACCGGCGTCCGCGCGATCAGCGCGGCGATGCCGGTGACGGCGCTCGGCTGCGCGACGAGCAGCGTGTCCGCGGGCGTGCGATTGGCGCGCAGGTAGGTGGCGAAATCGAACCCGGGCGCCGCGGCGGTCAGCTGCGCCAGCGTCATCTTGTTATACCGCTTGTCGGCGTCGCGGCTGTCGATGCGGGTCCAGTGAACCTTCGCGATCTCGGTTTCGAACGCCAGGATCGCGGCGGCGCGCGCCTCGGCATCCGCCTCCCCCGCCAGCGTCAGGATCTTGGCGAGATGCACCCGATACGCCGCCTTCGCCTGCGCGAGCTTCGCATCGGCGGAGAGGTAATAGTCGCGGTCGGGCATTCCGAGCCCGGCCTGACGCAGGCTGACGATATAGGTATCGGGCGCCTTGTCGTCCTGTCCGACCCCGACCGCGAACGGCACGTCGATGCCGTTGCGATCCGCCTCCGCCACCAGCGCGGCATAGCCGGCGCTGTCGCCTCCCTCTCGCAGCGCCTTCACCTTCTCCAGCCACGGCGCGATCGGCGCCAGCCCGGCGCGCTCGATCGCGGCGGTGTCCAGATAGGTGGCATAGGCACGTCCGATCTTCGTATCGGGTGCCGCCTCCAGCAGTCCGCGCGTCTGCTCGCGCGATCGGTCCTGCAACGTGTTGAACGCGCCATAGGACGCTTCGTCGGCGGGGATGGCGGTGTTCTTCGCCCAGGCGCCGTTGGCATAGGCATAGAAATCGTCGCCCGGCTTCACGCTGCGATCCATGCCGGCGGCGTCGAAGCCGAAGGTGCCGTAGGCGGGTTTGTCGGTGGCGGTCTGGGCGATGATCGCGGCGGGGATCGCGGCGCCGGCGAGAGACAGGACCATCAGGAACTTACGCGGGTACTTGGGCATCGAGATCGGCATCCTCTGGCGTTGTCCGCCCCCTCCGGATGCCGTCTCTTAGAGTGCCGATTCGGTACGCGCTAGGATGGATCGACGTCCGTCTGCCCGACCGTCACCCCGGACTTGATCCGGGGTCCCGCTTCCTTTCCGCGTCACAGAAGAAGCGGGACCCCGGCTCAGGGCGGGACCCTTGCAAAAGGCTCCCCCGTGCTCCTGCGCAGGCAGGAGCACGGCATCCGCTCGGTGCTGTTGCGCCCGTTTTGCAAAGGTGCCGCTCAAGGCCGGGGCGACGAAAGGATCGGACCACCTATTCCCGGTCGTGCCGGTGCCGCCATTTGCGTGCGATCCACATCCGCCAGCCGAGCGCGGCGATGCCGTAGCCGAGCGCGGCGGAGACCGCGGTGACGACCAGCAGCCCGACGACGAGCGGCGGCCCCGCATCCCACAGCCATTGCAGCCAGCCCGTCGCCGCCTCCGCCACCGGCTGCGCCACCGCGGGCGCGTTGGAGCGCAGCAGCCAGGCGCCGACCTGATAGGCGGCGAACAGGATGAACGGCGTCGTGAACGGGTTGGTGATGAACGTCACCAGCGCCGCCACCGGCACGTTGGCGCGGAAGGGCAGCGCGATGAGCGCCGCGATCGCGATCTGCCCCACCGGGAAGAGGATGCCGGCCACCATCCCCAGCGCGACGCCGCGCGGTACGGAACGGCGCGTGAAGCGCCACAATTCGGGCGCCAGCACGCGGTGCGCGACGGGGCGCAGCAGGCGGCTGTTCTCCATCGATTCGCGGGTCGGCAGGTTGCGCCGGCTCCACGCCGCCATCCGCTCCCATCCGGTCATCGGACGCGAGGCCACCTCACCCGTGATCCCGCAGGACGCGACCCGCCTCGCGCTTCCAGTCGCGCTCCTTGATATGCTCGCGCTTGTCGTGCGCCTTGCGCCCCTTCGCCAATGCCAGCTCCACCTTCGCGCGCCCCTGCCCGTTGAAATAGACGGTGAGCGGGACGAGCGTCATGCCCTCCCGCGCGACCGCACCGTGCAGGTTGTTTATCTCGCGCTCATGAAGCAGCAGTTTACGGGGACGCTTGGGTTCGTGGTTGAAGCGGTTGCCGTGGCTGAATTCGGGGATGTTGGAATTGACCAGCCACACCTCGTCGCCCAACACCTCGGCATAGCTTTCCGCGATCGACCCCTCGCCGAAGCGCAAGCTCTTCACCTCGGTCCCGGTCAGGACGATCCCCGCCTCGTAGGTGGTGTCGATCGCATAGTCGAACCGCGCGCGGCGGTTCTCGGCGACGACCTTCTTCTTGTCGAACGTGGTGGGTTTGGGACGCGGCATGGGGGCGATGTAGGGGCTGTCGACGCGCGGGGCAAAGGAAGATGACGCATCCGTGCTCCTGCGGACGCAGGAGCCCGGGGTCACGCGCGACGCCGTCCGTTGCCCTGCCTGGCCCTGGGTTCCGGCGTTCGCCGGAACACCTTCGCTACAGCCCCGCCGCCGCCAGCCCCGCGTCCACCGCGGCGCGGCTGGCCTCCGATGGCCAGGTCAGCGGCAGGCGCAGGCCGTCGGGGAAGCCGGGGCGGACCTTCGTCATGGCGTACTTGACCGGGCCGGGCGAGGCGTCGGTGAACAGCGCGACATGGAGCGCGAAGAGGCGGTCGTTCATTTCGCGGGCGCGCGCATAGTCGCCGGCCGCGCATGCCGCCTGAAAATCGGCGCACAGCCGCGGCGCGACGTTGGCGGTGACGGAAATGCAGCCGACGCCCCCGGTAGCGTTGTAGCCCAGCGCCATGTCGTCGTTGCCCGACAGCTGGCAGAACCCCTCGCCCAAAGCGGCGCGATGCTCCGACACGCGCTGGATCACGCCGGAGGCATCCTTCACCGCGACGAATACCTGCGGGAACGCCTGCACGATGCGGATCAGCGTCGCGGGCTGGATGTCGGTCACGGTGCGGCCGGGTACGTTGTAGAGCACGATCGGCAGCGGCGCGGCGGGGGCGAGCGCGGCGAAATGCCGGTAGATGCCCTCCTGCGAGGGGCGGTTGTAATAGGGCGGCACCATCAGCGCGGCATCGGCGCCGGCTTCCTTCGCCGCGATCAGGTTCGCCGCGGCGACGCGGGTGTCGTTCGAACCCGCCCCCGCGATCACCGGCACCCGTCCCTTCGCCTGCTCGACGCAGACGCGCACGATCGCGAACTGCTCTTCCTTGGTCAGGGTCGCCGCCTCGCCCGTCGTGCCGCAGGGCACGAGCGCGGACGACCCCTCGGCGATCTGCCACTCGATCAGATCGCGGTACGCCGTCTCGACGAAGGCCCCGTCGCCATCGAACGGGGTCACGAGCGCGGGGATGGAACCGGAAAACATGATAAGTTGCCGCTCCTGGAGCCGAAGAGAGGGGGAGGTCGTTCAGCGCAGATACGGCTAAGAAGTTTAGTCTGTCCACCGATGGTGTCCGTCGAACAGTGAAGGCAGGTGCGTTGATCCTTTTCGTTGCCATGGCGGGCGCCGCCACGATGCTGGGGCAGGCCGGCCCCACCCCCGTTCCCTATCCCGCCCCCGCCCCGACCCCGGTGGCCACCCCGCTTCCGGGGCTGGCGCAGCCGATTGCGACGTGGAAGGCGATCCAGCAGACCGAGGCGCTCCCCTTCGACACCTATGCGACGTTCCTCGCGCAGCACCCCGGCTGGCCGGGGCAGGCCGGGATCCGCCGCATCGTCGAGCGCAAGCTGGCGAGCGACCCCAACGTGTCGCCGTCGAGCGCGACCGCCTTCTGCCGCCGCTTCGCGCCGCTGACCGCCGCGGGCTGGGTCGGGTGCGCGCGCGCCTATGCGGCCACCGGCGCCACCGGGGAGGCGAATGCCGCGGCGCGGACGGCGTGGCGGCTGGGCAATCTGCCGGCGCAGGACGAGGCGACCGTGCTGAACCAGTTCGCCGCCGCGCTCTCCCCCGCGGATCACGACCGCCGCATGGATGCGCTGCTGTGGCAGGGTGCGACGGGCAGCGCGGTGCGGATGCTGGCGCTGACCAGCCCCGCCGCGCGCAGCCTGTTCGAGGTGCGGCTGGCGTTTCGCACCAACGCGGCCACCGCCTCCTCGCTGGCGGACGCGAACGACGCGATCGGTGCGCGGGACGCCGGCTATATCGCGGACAAGGCGACGTGGCTGCGGAACAGCGGCGCGTCGAACAGCGCGCGCGCGTGGCTGGCGCGCAGCCGGACGGGCATGACGCTGCCCGGCAATGTCGAGAAATTCTACGAGGTGCTGCTGACCAACGCGCGCGGCGCCGCCGCCGACAGCCAGTGGCAGACCGCCTATGACATCGCGCGCCAGATCGACGACGCCTATCCGCCCGGCACCGACGTGTCGCAGAAGGGCTATGGCGAGCGCGACGATTATACCAGCCTCGCCTGGCTGGCGGGACAGGCGGCGATGAAGATCGGCCGCCCGGCGGATGCGCGCGCCATGTTCGAGCGCTACGGCCGCGGCAGCCAGTCGCCGCAGACCCGTGCCAAGGGCTTCTACTGGGCCGCGCGCGCCGCCGAGGCCGCACGCCAGCCCGATGCGACCGCGCTGTTCGAGCGGACCGCGGGCTACCGCGATCAATATTACGGCCAGCTCGCGCTGGAGCATCTCGGCCGCCCGCTCATCGCGCCGCCCGCCCCGCCCGCGCCCGTCATCGCGCCCGCGGCGCGGCAGGCTTTCTACGCGCGCGAGACGGTGCGCGCGGCGCAATATCTGGGCGGCAGCGGCCTGTATCAGGATCAGACCGCGTTCATCCGCCAGATCGCGACCGACGCGACCAGCGATACCGACCATTACCTCGCCGACGAGCTGTCGCGGTCGCTCGCGCGCCCCGACCTGGGCGTGCTGGTCGGGCGCAGCGCGATGCAGAACGGGCTGACGGAATACAGCCGCAACGGCTTTCCCACGGTCGCGGTGCCCGCGGGGTATGAGGATCAGTGGACGCTGATCCACGCGGTGGCGCGGCAGGAAAGCCAGTTCGACCGCGCCGCGCGAAGCCCCGTGGGCGCCAGCGGATTGATGCAGCTTATGCCGGGCACCGCGCGCGAACAGGCGGGCAAGCTCGGCCTGCCCTACGATCCGGCGCGGCTGACCGGCGATACGAGCTACAACATCCAGCTGGGCTCCAGCTATTTCCAGCGCATCTTCGCGCTATACGGCAGCTATCCGCTGGCGATCGCGGCCTATAATGCCGGGCCGGGCAATGTGAACAAGTGGCTCCGCGCCAACGGCGACCCCCGCACCGGCGCGGTGGATGCCGTCGACTGGGTGGAGGCGATCCCGTTCGGCGAGACGCGCAACTACGTCCAGCGCGTGCTGGAGAATGCCGTCGTCTACGACCTGATGAACCCGCCGCGCGCGAAGAGCCGCGGGCCGAACAATCTCAGCTGGTATCTGGGGCGGTCGCGCGGGGGATGAGGTTCACGCGGAGGCGTGGAGGGTTGTTCGCGCAGAGCACGCAGAAGGCGCAGAGGTGATGCGCTCCGGACCTGGCGACCGGGAGGCAAGGAACGGCTTGCCGCCGCCGGCGCGACGGCGGAGGTCCATCCCACACCCTCTCTCTTCTTCTCCGCGTCCTCTGCGCACTCTGCGCGAACAATCACTCCTTCTCCCCGCGCCTCCGCGCCTCCGCGTGAATCCCCTTCCCGCCCCCGCCGCAGACGCCTACCGCCGCCGAATGACCGACCGCCCCAACCACATCACTCCCGCGGGCTATGCCGCGTTGCGGGCCGAGTATGAGCAGCTGTTCGCGACCGAGCGGCCCGCGCTGGTGGAGACGATTTCCTGGGCGGCGGGGAACGGGGATCGCTCGGAGAACGGCGACTATATCTACGGCCGCAAGCGGCTGCGCGAGATCGACCGGCGGCTGGGCTGGCTGGCGCGGCGGATGAAGGCGGCGAAGGTCGTCGACCCCGCGCAGCAGCAGGACCGCGACCGCGTGTGGTTCGGCGCCACCGTGACGATCGCGGACGAGAACGACGACGAGCGGGTCCTGACGCTGGTCGGCGACGACGAGGCGGATGCCGGTGCGGGCCGCGTCGGGTGGAACGCGCCGCTGGCCCGCGCGCTGCGCGGCGCGGCGGTGGGCGACCTGCGGCGCGTCGTGCTGCCCGCGGGTGAGCGCGAATATGAGATCGTCGCGATCGCCTATCCGACCGGGTGACGAACACCGCGCCCACCGGCCGACGATTGACGGGAGGGCCCTGTCGGACGATGCATCCGCCATGGCCTCCGACGACACGCCCACCCGCAACATCGCCCTGCTGATCGATGCCGACAATGCGTCCTGGCACGCACTCGACCCGGTGCTGACCGCGCTCGCCGAGTTCGGCAGCGTCAACATCCGCCGCGTGTACGGCAACTGGTCGAAGGACGCGCTAAAGGGATGGCGCGACATGACGGTCAAGCACGGCATCGAACCGCAGCAGCAGTTCGACCTGACCAAGGGCAAGAACGCCACCGACATGAAGATGACGATCGACGCGATGGACCTGCTCCACCGCGGGCGGGTCGATGCGTTCGGGATCATGTCGTCGGACAGCGACTTCATGCCGCTGGCCACGCGGATCCGTCAGGACGGGCTCGACGTCTACGGCTTCGGCAATGCCAATACCCCGGCGGGCTTCCGCAACGCCTGCACCCGCTTCATCGACGTCAACGCGCTGCTGGAGACGACCAAGCCGCAGCGCGCGCGGCGCGTCGCCGTCCCCTTCGACCAGTCGGTCCCGCCCGCGATCGGCGCGGCGGTGTCGGCGCCCGCGCCTGCCCAGGCGACGGGCGCGGCCACGGGGACGGTCGACGACCCCGAACTGCTCCATCTGCTCCACGACGCCTACGAATCGCTCAAGCCCGATGCGAAGGGGTTCGTCGGCCTGTCCGCATTGGGGCAGCGCGCCGCCAACCGCTCCAGCTTCGACGTGCGCAACTACGGGTTCAAGCGGCTGTCCGACCTGGTCGACGCGATCCCGTCGATCGACGTCGACCGGCGCGAGAACCACGTCTATGTCCGCTGGAAAGAATAAGGATCGTCGATACATGCGCGTCGCCCTCTGCCTGATGTCCGCCGCGCTGATCGCCGCGCCCGCCGCCGCACGGACCGCCGACCCCGCGCGCCTGTCGCGCGATGTCCGCACGCTCGCCGCGCCGGACTTCGGCGGGCGCGCGCCGGGTACGCCGGGGGAGACGAAGACGCTCGACTGGCTGATCGCCCGCTTCAGGGCGCTGGGGCTGTCGCCGGCGGGGCCGGACGGGCAGTGGCTGCAAAAGGTGCCGCTGGTCCATACCCGCATCGCCGATGGGGCGACGATGCACATCGGCGACACGCCGCTGGCGCAGGGGCGCGAGATCGCGGTGACGACGGTTCGCGCCGCGCCCGCGGTGTCGATCGCCGATTCCCCGATGGTCTTCGTCGGTTACGGCGTGTCCGCGCCCGAGGCGAAATGGGACGATTTCAAGGACGTGGACGTCCGCGGCAAGACGGTCGTCTTCCTGGTCAACGACCCCGATTTCGAGGCGCAGCCGGGCGACGAGGCGAAGGGTCGCTTCGGCGATCGCCGCATGACCTATTACGGGCGCTGGACCTACAAGTTCGAGGAGGCCGCGCGACGCGGCGCCGCCGCCGCGCTGATCGTCCACGACACCGGCGGCGCGGGCTACCCCTGGTCGACGGTCAATGCGTCGAACGGCGAGAATTACGACATCGTGCGCGGTGCCGACGATCCCCGCGTGCCGCTCCAGGGCTGGATCGAACACGACACCGCCGACCGCCTCTTCGCCGCCGCGGGGCTGGACCTCGCCCGCTTGCGCGTCGCGGCGCGGCAGGCGTCGTTCCGCCCGGTCGAGATGAAGACGACCTTCTCCGCCGCGGCCGACGTGGCGGTGGAGCGCGTCGAGAGTGCCAACGTGCTCGCGAAGATCCCCGGCACGAAGCGCGCGGACGAAAGCGTGATGTTCGCCGCGCACTGGGACGCCTATGGCGAGGGGCCGGCGGATGCGTCGGGCAGGACGCTGCGCCCCGGCGCCAACGACGATGCGCTGGGCACCGCGGGCGTGGTCGAGCTGGCGCGACTGTTCAAGGCCGGTCCGGCGCCGGAGCGCTCGCTCGTCTTCGCGCTGTGGACCGGCGAGGAGCGCGGGCTGCTGGGATCGGAATATTACGCCACCCACCCCGTCCTGCCGCTGGTGAAGACGGTCGCGAACCTGACGCTCGACATCCTCCAGACCGCCGGGCCGGCGAAGGACGTGGTGCTCGTCGGCGCGGGACAATCCTCGCTCGACGCGCTGCTGGGCGACGCGGCGCGCGCGCAGGGGCGGACGATCACGCCCGAGACGTTCAGCGAGCGCGGGCTGTTCTACCGTGCCGACCATTTCTCGGTCGTGCGGCGCGGCGTGCCGTCCCTCCTCATCATGGCGCTGGGCGGGGCAAGCGACCTGACGACGGGCGGACGCGCGGCGGGACAGAAGTGGCTCGACGACTACATGGCCTGCTATCACAAGACCTGCGACACCTGGGACGCGCGCTGGGACCTGCGCGGTGCGGCGGCGGACGTCGACCTGTTCCACACGATCGGCACGCGGCTGGCGAAGGTGGGAGAATGGCCGGCGTGGAGCGAGGGCAGCGAGTTTCGCGGCGTGCGCGAGGCGAGCGCGGCGGAGCGGCGCTAGAGCGTGATGATCGTGGGCGTCCGCCTCGAGCGGCACCGCATACCGGCCGTGCTCCTGCGCAGGCAGGGGCCCAGCGCCCGGCAGAACGACGCCTGATGGGAACGGCCACCCTGGGCTCCTGCCTGCGCAGGAGCACGGTGGGGACGTTCGCAAAGGTCCCGCCTTTACCGGCGGTCGGCGGTGGGCGAAGGGTCGTCAACGCCTGTCGACCAACGTCCTTTTGCGAGCGTTGACGGCTGTATCCGCGCCAGCGTCAGCGCGTCGCCCAGAAGTCGAACGCGCGCTGCTGCTGCGCCCGGACGAAGGCCACCGCCTCCGCCCCTTCCCACGCACCGCGATAGCCGTGTGCCTGCGCCGCCCCCAGCCACCAGCCCTGCCCGGGAAGGCGGTCGCCCTCGCGCACGACCAGGACGGCGAGCGGCGGCTCGCCGTCCGGCGCGGCCTGCCGGTCGATCGCGTCCAGCGTGCGGCACAGCGCGCGCATCTTCGGACGGGTGAAGCGATGCCCCAGATCGCGCAGCAGGCCGGAATAGCTGACCGCATGTCCCGCGCGCGCGGCGTCCAGCAACAGTCGCCGCACCCGCGCCACATCGGCGATCGCGTCGGGCCCGCGCGGTTGCTCGTCGTAACCGTTCGCCTCCAGCCAGCGCGACAGCGTGCCGTCGCCATGGCCGGAGGCGGGCGGCATCACCGCGTCAGCTTCTTGTAGGCCAGCCGCGTGGGACGATCGGCCGCATCGCCCATGCGGCGGCGCTTGTCCTCCTCGTAGCTTTCGTAATTGCCCTCGAACCACTCGACATGGCTGTCGCCCTCAAACGCGAGGATGTGGGTGCACAGGCGATCGAGGAAGAAGCGATCGTGGCTGATGACCACGGCGCAGCCCGCGAACGTCTCCAGCGCCTCTTCCAGCGCGCGCAGCGTCTCGACGTCGAGATCGTTGGTCGGCTCGTCGAGCAGCAGGACGTTGCCGCCCTCCTTCAGCATCTTGGCCATGTGGACGCGGTTGCGCTCACCGCCCGACAGCTGGCCGACCTTCTTCTGCTGGTCGGGGCCGCGGAAGTTGAACGCGCCGACATAGGCGCGCGTCCCCAGCTCCTGCTTGCCGAAGCGGAAGACCTCCAGCTCGTCGGAGATTTCCTGCCAGACGTTCTTGTTCGGATCGAGGTCGTCGCGGCTCTGGTCGACATAGCCGAGCTTCACCGTCGAGCCGACCTCGATCGTCCCGGCATCGGGCTGCTCCTGCCCGGTGATGAGCTTGAACAAGGTCGACTTGCCCGCGCCGTTCGGCCCGATCACGCCGACGATGCCGCCGGGCGGCAGCGTGAAGTCGAGATTCTCGAACAGCAGCTTGTCGCCGTAGGACTTGGTCAGCCCCTTGGCCTCGATCACCTTGCCGCCCAGCCGCTCGGGCAGCTGGATCAGGATCTGCGCCTTGCCCGCGACGCGGTTCTCCTGCTTGGCCATCAGCTCGTCGAACGCGCGGATACGCGCCTTCGACTTGGTCTGACGCGCCTTGGGGGTCTGGCGCATCCACGCCAGCTCGTCCGCGATCGCGCGCTGCTTGCCCGCTTCCTCGCGCTCCTCCTGCTCGAGCCGCTTGGCCTTCTTCTCCAGATAGCCGGAATAGTTCGACTCGTAAGTGTAGTAGCGCCCGCGATCGAGCTCGAGCACCCAGTTCACCACATTATCCAGGAAGTAGCGGTCGTGGGTGACGAGGATGACGTTGCCGGTATATTCCTTCAGGAAATTTTCCAGCCACGCCACGCTTTCGGCGTCGAGGTGGTTGGTCGGCTCGTCGAGCAGCAGGATGTCGGGCTTCTCCAGCAGCAGCCGGCACAGCGCGACGCGGCGGCGCTCGCCGCCCGACAGCTTGCTGACGTCGGCGTCGCCCGGCGGGCAGCGCAACGCCTCCATCGCGACCTCCAGCTGGTTGTCGAGCGTCCAGCCGTCCACCGCGTCGATCTTCGCCTGAAGGTCGCCCATCTCCTCCATCAGCGCGTCGAAGTCGGTATCGTCCTTCGGATCGCCCATTTCCGCCGAGATCGCGTTGAAGCGGTCGACCAGGTCAGCGACCGGGCGCACGCCGTCCTTGACGTTGCCCATCACGTCCTTCGACGGATCGAGCTGCGGCTCCTGCGCCAGATAGCCGACGCGCACCCCCTCCGCGGCCCAGGCCTCGCCCTGGAACTCGGTGTCCATGCCGGCCATCACCTTCATCAGCGTGGACTTGCCCGCGCCGTTGGGGCCGATGATCGCGATCTTCGCGCCGGGGATGAATTGCAGGTGGATGTTGTTGAGGACGGGCTTGTTGGCGCCGGGGAAGGTCTTCGTCAGACCCTTCATGACATAGGTATACTGGACGGCCATGGGGGGCTGCGTGCTCCGTACTGCGATGCTGCGAAAAGTTCCGCCGCATGTAGGGCGCGCGCGCGGCGTTGGCAAACGCCGCGCCAGCCGATACGCGAAGGGACATGATCCATCGCCTTCTGCCGGCGCTCGCCGCCTCCGCCGCCGTCATCGCCGTTCCCGCATGGGCGCAGCGCACCGCCCCGCCCGCCCCCGCGGCGGTGGATCCGCAGGTGGCCGCGCTGCGCGATGCCGCGCTGAAGGACGATGTCGCCTATGCCATCGTCGAGGGGCTGACGACCGAGGTGGGACAGCGCATGGCCGGCACCGAGGCGGAGGCGCGCGCCCGCACCTGGGCCAAGGCGAAGCTGACGGCGCTCGGCTTTTCCAACGTGGCGATCGAAACCTATCCGATGCCGGTATGGGTGCGCGGCGACGAGGAGGGCGAGATCGTCGCCCCCGTGCCGCAGAAGCTGCACCTAACCGCGCTGGGCAATTCCGGCGCCACCCCGGCGAAGGGCATGACCGCCGAGATCGTCGTCTTCCCGACCTACGGCGACCTCGCGCGTGCCGCGGACGGCAGCCTGACCGGCAAGATCGCCTATGTCGGCAATGCGATGGCACCGACGCAGGACGGCTCCAGCTACGGCGTCTCGGGCGCGGCGCGCTTCGTCGGTCCGGCGCTGGCCGCGCGCAAGGGCGCGGCGGCGATCGTGATCCGCTCGATCGGGACCGATCGTCACCGCCTGCCGCACACGGGCACCACCAATTTTCCCGAGGGCGTGACCCCGATCCCCGCGGCCGCGCTGTCGGTGCCCGATGCCGAGCTGATCGAGCGGCTGGCGGCGCGCGGGGCACCGCTGCGGATGCGGCTGCTGCTGACGCCCAGGCAGATCGGCACGCGTGAATCGGGCAATGTCGTCGCCGAGGTGCCCGGCACCGATCCCAGCGCGGGCGTGGTGCTGATCGGCGGGCATCTCGACAGCTGGGACCTCGCCACCGGGGCGATCGACGACGCCAGCGGGGTCGCAATCACCGCTGCCGCCGCCAAGCGCATCCTCGACAGCGGCCGGCGCCCGCGGCGCACGATCCGCGTCGTCTGGTTCGGTGCGGAGGAGGTCGGCGGCTATGGCGGCCGCGACTATCAGAGGCGTCACGGTGGCGAGCGCCATGCCGCCGCGGCCGAGAGCGATTTCGGCGCGGACCGCGTCTGGCGCTTCCAGGCGACGCTGCCCGCCACCGCCTCCGCCGTCGCGGACCGCCTCGCCAGCGCGCTGGCGCCGCTGGGGATCGTGCGGGGCGCGGGCGGCGGCGGTGACGGCGCCGACATCGGACCGACGATCCGCACCGGGGTGGCCGGCATCGACCTCAACCAGTCGGGGCTGCACTATTTCGACATCCATCACACCCCCGACGACACGCTCGACCGCGTCGAGCCGGAAGCGCTGCGCCAGAACGTCGCGGCATGGACCACGATGCTGGCGATCGTCGCCGACGCGCCGGAGGAGATCGGGCCGGTCTCCCGCCCCTGATCGCGCGACCTCTGGCGCGCATCTTCCTTCCTGCGACGGGACGGTGATGTGTCGCGACGGGTATATTCGGTTCGCCGCAACCTTTCTGAATGATGAATTTTACGATTGACCCCCGTAATCGGTAGGGTATTGCGAGCGTTCGCGACGGCGTTGGGGTCGGGCGCGATTGGTTTATGCTGCTTGGGAGCATCCCTATGAAGAAGATCCTGCTCGTTGCCGCCGCCGCTGGCCTGATGTCGGTCGCCGCTTGCTCGAAGACCGAGACTCCGGTCGAGAACAACGCCGACATGGTCGCCGACAACCTCGACGCGATGGCCGACAACCTGGCCGACGTCTCGAACACCACCGCCAACCCGTTCGCCGAGGACAATGCCGAGGCGGCGTCGGAGAACCTGGCGGCTGCCGCGGACAACGTCCGTGAGGCTGGTGAGGAAGCGGCCGAGAACGCCAAGTAATCGGCTGACCCGTCCGGTTCGGATCAGCACCATGCGCTTGCTCGCCGGCCTGCTCGCCATCACCGCGCCCCTGGGCACGGCGGCGTGCGACCGCGCTGCCGAACCGGAATCGGTCTCCAACAATGCCGAGGCGGTCGCCGATGCGCTGGAGCGCAAGGCCGACAACCTCGAGGCGATGGCGGATGCCAGCGCCAATGCGTCGGCCGCGGCGATGCTCGAAGGAGCCGCCGACAACCTCGACGACGCCGCGGACAATGTTCGCGACGCGGCGGGGAACGCCTCCTGACGCCGGGACGGTACGACGTGGCACCGCATCAAGGGGGCATCTTCGGATGCCCCCTTTTTTACAGGCTTCCCGCTTGCGCCCCCCACGGCCGCAGCCTAACCGAAGCCCACGCGTCGGGGAGTGGCGCAGTCTGGTAGCGCGCCTGCTTTGGGAGCAGGATGTCGCAGGTTCGAATCCTGTCTCCCCGACCAACTCCCGCTAAGTAATTGATTTCACGTCGCCAACCCGGCGATCGGGAACCGTTGTACCCACGGTTGTACCCCTCGCTGTACCCATCGGGGGCCAAGGCGTGGGATTGCCGAACCTGAAACTGCGTGGTGGCAGCTATCATTGGCGGCGCAAGATCATGGTGGCGGGCCAGCCGCTGCCCCTCTCCATTTCGTTACGCACCGGGAATTTTTACCGCGCGCGCCTTATATCCGACCGACTGAGCGTCGCAGTCGAGGGTTTGCGCATGGCCTATGGTCAGTTCAGCGGCATGAGCCGCGAGCAGATGAAGCAGGTGTTCGGCGACGCCTTGCGCTGGCAGTTGCAGCGGATCGAACAGGATCAGGCCGGCAGCCTGGCGGACGCGGGCGATCACGCCACCGCCAACTCGCTTCATGCCGAGGCTTGGGAGTTCCTCGCCCGCGGCGGTATCGCGGCGCGCTGGACGCTCGACGAGCATCAGCGCCTCGTGGCGAACGGCTGGAGCCCCGCGCAGGCCAAGACCGTCGCAAACATCGTCTTCGATCTTCAGAATGGCGGTGCCATCTCCGGTGAACAGGTGGCGGATTATAGCGCGGCCTTCGGCTTCCCCGTCACGGCGGACAATGTCGGGCGCGTTCAACGCCTGATCTGCAAGGCGAAGGCAGCGGCGTGCCGCGAGGCGACGGCGCGGCTTTCCTGGCGCGAGGACGAAAGCGAGGCATGGATCGACGAGGCACTCGGCGACGACGCCCCCTTCGCTTTCGAACGATCCGGGCCCACCGCCGCGCCAGAGGTCGTCACGCCTGTCCCGCCGGCCCCGGCCGTGGAAGACGAACCGACGCCGCCGCTACCGATCCGTCCGAAGAAGGATCTGATCGAAGCCAGCGAGGAAGCCATCGCCGAGCACCAGAAGGCCGGCGACTGGGACACCGACACGGTAAAGCAGGTGCGGACCGCGATTCGGCTGTTCGATTATGCCGGCGGCACCGGCATCATGATCGAAGACCTCCAGCAATCGCATGTGAAGGCCTTCACCACGCTGTGTGCTGCCCTGCCGAACCGCTGGGGCCGAACCCGCGAGGAGCGCGCCGGCGGCTTCGAGGCCAGCCTTGCCCGTGCCACGACCCTGCCCGCGTCCGAAGTCGGTCTCGGCCAGGTGACCATCAACAAGCACCTGACGTGGGTGACGTCGGTCCTCGACCATGCCGCGGGCGAGGATGGCGACGAAACGGGGCATCGTCCTGCGATCCCGCTTCTGTTCAAGACGGCACGGAAGGGTAAGGGCAAGGGCCCGCGCAAGGATCGCAAGCGCAAGCGTGACAAGCGCGCCAACTGGACGAAGGCCGAGGTCGCGCGGCTGCTGTCCGCGCCGATCTGGACGGGCACCAAGGGGATCGACCATCGCCTGACGCCCGGGACCGAGATCATCCATGACGCCTGGTACTGGTTGCCGCTCATGCTGCCCCTGTATGGCGGCCGCAGCTCCGAACTCGCTGGCCTAGGGCTGGCGGAAGTTCGCGAGCAGGACCCGATCCCCTATTTCGTCATCGACTATACCGAGGATCGCGCGCTCAAGAATGTCCAGTCGATCCGCAAGCTGCCGATCCATCCCGAACTGATCCGGCTCGGCTTCATAGACTATATCGGTGAATTGCGGCGCGCCGGCTGCACGATGCTCTTTCCGGAAATGGTGTCGGCCGACTCGTCCAGCTTCGCGAGCACCTTCTACAAGACCGTCTTCAGCAAGTTGCGGCGCTGGGCGTTCCCCGAGGGCACCGAATGGCGTCGCCGTATCGGCGGCGCGTGGAAGGACAAGGACGTCCACAGCTACCGCGGCCTCGCCACCACCATGCTGAAAGGCCGCGTCAGCGACAGCCTGCGCTGCGATATCTTCGGTCACGAAGGCGAAACCGAAACCGCCAGCACCTATGACGATGAGGCAGATCTGGACTTAAAGCTCGGCGCTCTGATGCTCCTGACGCCCCTTACCGCCCAGATCGAGCCCCATCTGCCGATCAGGATCCGGCCATTGGATCGGCTTCGTCACGGCGCGTCGTGGCGGCGACCACGTTTGAAGACCACGAAGTCGGGAAGCTTGAATGGAGCGGCTCCAATCGGGAAGACGTAGGGCCGTCCCTGGCCGACTCACTCCCCTAGCCTGGGTGTCAGAAAGACCCAGTAGTCGGTCATTCCTTGCCGCTCGAACGCTGCCCGAAAGCGGACGCTGGTTCAGGTCCCGCGGGTGCCATCGAAGCGAGTGAGGTCTGGAGCGTACAAGTCAGCCGCTAATCGCCTAGAAAATCTCGTGGTAGCGTTGCGTAAGAACCGCCGACGTGGGACCGTGCGCGCTCAAAGAACAAATGCGACGAGGCGCATGCCTAAAACAACCGATTTGCCGACCACCATCGTTCTAAAGACATGGGACCAGCAATCCACCACCGCCGAGCGACTCTGCGCGGACATTCTTCGCCTGAATGGTTTCAAGGATGTAGACCCGCAGCAGCCTCGCGGAGGCAAGGACGGTGGAAAGGATATACTGTGCAGCAAGGATGGGACCACCTTCGTCACCGCATGCTACTTCCCTCACGATCCGGTCAGTTTCGCCAAGTCCAAGAAGAAGTTCACTGACGACCTAGCTGCCTCAAAAAAGCATGGCCGTAATGGCTTTATCTTCATGACGAACCAGCACCTTTCTCCCACGGAAAGGACGACGCTGGAGACCCTTGCGGGCAAAGAGGGCAAGCGCGCGCTCGTCATGCACCTCGAATATTTGCGGGTGGCTCTCGATAGTCCGCGCGGCTACGGGGTTCGGCTGCGCCATCTGCGAATCTCCATGACAGCGGAGGAGCAGTTCGCCTTCTTCGCGGCTACTCGCGACGAGGTCGCGGATGCCATTGCAGAGAACAGCCGCGCGATCGATCGATTGGCTGCGAAGATTGAGCGTGGCGCCTCAGCCCAAGTCCAGCTTGCAATGAAAACTACTGCAGTTGTGCTGGGAGCTGTGGGCGGTGCCGATCCAGATGCTGCGATTGTCGAGCTGGCGAATGCCGTTGAAGCGGCTTCCGCTTCGCTCGCCCACCGACCGAGTGCCACCCTTTCGGGACAGCTCTCGACCTCTCTCGTCCGATATGTCCACCGAAGGGTCGTCACCACATCCGTGCATCACTACGGAAGGTACCGACAAACGCAGGTTTGGCTGGGAGATCCGACCGGGGCCGTGCTCGACGGTCTGGAGTTTCCGCCTTGGGATGAGGTCCCGGCGCTTATGGACGAGCTCGTTGAAAGTTGGTCGCACAGCTACGAGACGCTTATCGACGCCGACGATCCGAAGCGCATCGAGGCGCTCGCAACCTTCATGCATCGTTTGCTAGTCATTCACCCGTTCATCGACGGAAACGGTCGCGTCGCGCGCGAACTAGCATCGATCCAAGCGCGCGACTTGTTCAATCTGAGCGAGGACCTGGTTATCGATGAGGGACCGCCTTTTTATCTTGCGTTGAGGCAGGCCGACGCCGGTGACCTCGGAGCGTTGTCTTCCTTGCTGCAAACCGCGATCCAGAATGCCGCATAGGTGAGCCGCCGTGTGATCGGCGACGAGACCCACAATGCGCCATTAAGCGGCATCTAAGCGCCATCCGGAAGCAGCCGTTCGTTCAGGGAGCCGCAGCGGCGGAGATGCGGCCGATTGCTGACTGGTGGCTTAGGGGGCCTGTTTCAGCCCTTCGTCTTTCCCACCTTCTTGGTCTTTGAACTTTCCTCGAACACGCGCATGTCGAGCCTCCTGAAGAAGTCGAGAGAATCGTCCTCACCATGCCGCTTGATCAGCGCGGTGACCCACATTTTGAGTGCTTGGGCAGGATAGGTTCCTTGCTTTTTCGAGTCGAAGACCAGTTCCACGGTCCCATACGCACGTCCCAGGCTGTCCTCATCAAAATCATACTCGCCGTTGATCCCGCAATCGGTCATCTGCGCGAACACCCGTTCGCCGCGATACTTTCCCCAAGCGGAGGCCTTGAACCGATCTTCACGCACTTTGATGCGCCGATCGTCGGCGTCGCCGTGGCGAGCGATCACCCAAATTGACTTCAACTGCTCGCCTTTAATGCTGTCCTTTACATCGGCAGCAAGCAAGGCTTTCAGGCAGTCGTAAACTTGGCGTAACCCGGCGCGAGCTACCGTGCGCTCGGCTTCGTCGTCCCCGGGAACTCCGTCGAGTGACGCTGGAAAAGGTACCGTCCTGAGCCCTTTGGCTGGCGTCTTGGCGGCCTTCTTCCGCAGACTTTGAGAGTAGAGGAGCAAGATGTAGGCGAACTGGGCGGTAAGGGCCAACTTTATATCGGTCACGTTGTCAAAGAGGCGCAGCCAGTTATCCTCGTGCCCTGCAGCGATCGTGTCGACGAAATCAAAGATACGAACGTCATCTACGGTCGGGGTAAAATCCGCGCCAGGATTTTTGCGGTAGGTCGCCCGTAGCGCATCGACGCGTTTGTCCAAAAAAGCAAAAATTGGTCGGTCTAGCTTCTGCGCCGCGCGGATCTCCTCGTTCGTAATCGACTTCTCACTGCCGACATAGGTGCCACCGCGGCGCCCGCCGATGATAAGCACCACATAATCCGCCTGTTCCATCATCACTAGGCAAGCATCATGCGAATGCACCTTCGGCTTCACGCCGAACTTTCCGCTTTGTGAGTTCAGCACCTCAAATCCACACCCTTCGAGGTGCGACGTCAGCTCGGCCCGAGCATCTCCGAGGTCAAAACAGGTAGAACTGAGGAATATTCGCGGCTTGGCCATGGTTCGTCCCCTTAGCCAAGGCAGTCCTTGGTCGTGAGTAGGCACATACGGGCGGTTCCGATCGCTTTCAACGAAACCAGGGTTCCAGCGCCGAACGAATGGGCTGACCGAATTCAACCGGATGCTGGCACCTGCGGGCAGGCGAGCATCGCACTTTATTCTGCAATTTCGTCTGCGCGTACTTGCTCGACAGAGCCATGTGCCGCGTAGGCTCAACCGACACCTGCCGACCTCCGCACGGCAAGAAGCTTGAATCAGACTTCATGGGCCTTAGGGATCCCCTACCGATGCCGCTCAGATCACTTAGACTCTAGTCGCGCCAGTCATACTTGGACGTGCCATCCTCGCGAATCGCAGCAACCGCCTTCTGAATCGTGACGCGGCAGCCGTCCGGGAGCCGAGCCAAGTCGCCGACAACCCTGCTCAAGTATCCCTCCCCGCCGTTGGTCTTGGCGGTCTTGCGCAATATTCGACCGATATCGTCGCACCTGCATGCAGTAAGAGCGAGATCGCCGGGTGCCCAGGCGGACGACATGAACGCCGTGACAAGCTCTTGACGTGCCGCCTTGCAGCGATCCCAGTCAAAAAATGGTATGAACTTCAGGAGATCGGGGACTTCATCCTTTTTGCGGAGTTCGCGGTAGATCATCGGGAAGGCGGCCGCGACGATTAGAGAGACGGGATCCCGAGGTTGCCGCATCAACATCGGCAGCAGGTGTCCTGCAGCCAAGACAGCCGCACGCGGCGTTACCTTCTCTGCCTCGAACAGAATGTGGGCGCATGCCTCGGCAGCAGACGCGTCGAGGTCGAACGCCTGCCGACCCCGGAGCACCTCGGCTACTTCGTTGACGGACCAGACGACACGGAGCCGGGCGGGCTGCGTAGCTTTGCGGAATGCCTTCAGGTTACGACCGGCGACATTGGCGGGAACGGTGCGTGAGACACCGAGCCGCGCCGCCCAGGCGCCGTCGAGCTCGTCGCCGACCGCACTCAGCATCGCAGTCACGAAGCCCAGCTCATCTCCCCCGAAGTGTCCGCCGAGGGTGCGTTCGAGCGCCCGACGCGCCAACTGCACCCGATCTTTCCCATCCGTCGTATCGAAGACCCTCAGGGCCACGCTGACGAATGCCTCGAGCGGTAGCGAGTCTATCATCATGAACCTGCGCAGTAGATCCGGCGCCCGGCGTTCGGCGGCGGTGACCGCTCGCTCGCTCACACGGCTGTCGTCCATGATGGAGCCGAGCTGGCGGTCGTCGGCCCGCCGAAGAAGGTCTACCAGCAGGTCGGCGATCACGTCCCCGTTCAATCCTGACTGCCGGACCAGCCAGACGCTGTCGTCGTTCGACGGGTCGATGGCCTCCCTCAGCAGCTCATTTCGGGATCCGGTATCCGGCAGCCCGGCCAGCGCGGTCAGCACGGCAGACTTCGACCCCAACCCCCGCGCGAACGAGATACAATGCCGCACCAAGCCGGGAGCATCTAGACCGCCGGCCAGCCCTAAATGCGTCACCTCGGCCGCCAGCTGGTTAGCGTCGAGTCTGGCAAACAGCGGTCCCGCCGCTGGGAGCTGCCAGTCGTGTAGCAGCAGCGGGAGCATCTCGCCACTCACCGCATCCGCCGTTCCCTGGTCGAGTTCGGGAAGAACCACCCCCAAACGCTCGATCAGGTCCCGATCGTCGGCGACGCTGGCCGCGAGATGGCCGCTGCTCGACACCAGCGCGCCCAGCACAGGCGCCGGCGCGGACAGCAGCGCGCGCACCGCACGCGGCGAGAGCCCGTTCCCGATGCCATCTGCGATGATCGGCACCAGCGGCGCCACAATCCCCCGTTCGTCGGATTGAGACACGAGCGCGATCGCACCTTCGGGCGACCGCTGCGCAAGTTTGCCGATCGAGGAGCGAACGGCCGCCGAGCCCTCCACCATGGATCGCCCGTGCATCTTGCGCGTGATTGCCCCAAGGAATCCCCATGCCTCGTCATCGGGCAGCGATACCGCGGCGCTCCGGATGGCTTGTCCGAGCGTTGGTTCCAAGGCCTTGAGCGCGGATGCTTCGCGGACCTTTCCTGAATTCGCGATGTCGAGCAGCCCAAGCGCGGCAGTTGGCGTTGTATCGAGCTTCGCCAGCAGTTCGTCCCAAAGGAGCGCGATTCGAAGCGCGGCGGCTTTGTCGACCAAACTCCCCTCTCCACCGACGAGACCGATCTCGTCCGACGTCAGGAGTCGCGGCCTCGGCCCCTGAAAGACGCGGTCGACGATCGAACTGGTCCACCGATGGCGCGCGGACACCGGAGCCCCACCGTCGATCCGCCGACCCGCCCAATCGGCGAACTTCGATCGCGCGTCCTTGGGCGCGAAGACCAGATCGAAGTCGCGACCGCCGACCTTTCGCGGCGACAAGGCGAACGTCGACAATGCGAACTCTCGACGCATTGCTGGCCACAAGGCGGTGAGAAGCCGCGTGGCGACAATCTCAGGATCTGAAACGTCGAACGCCACAACCGGGACGCTGTCCTCGAGGAAGAGCGCTTCCAGAAGCTCGCTTCCCTCAAAGTGGGTCGTCGGTGGCAGCGGCCTGTCAGTGGCCGCAGGCAATGGTGCCGCGGTTGCGTCACCGTCTGTGGGTAGATAATCGAGCTTCAGCAGGTCAAGATACGGCAGGATGCTCTCGGCTGCCGACCATTCGGTAATGTCGATGATGAGGCTGACCGTGCGGACACACCCCGCCCGGGTAACGGTCAAATCCTGCCAAGTTCGCGCGAGCACGTATTTATCCCTGCTCGGCAACGGATAGGCTGTGAGATAGGGTTCAAAGCGCTCGCGCGGGCGCAGGGGTCCAGCGACGTCCGACAGGCGGTCGATCGTCGACTGATCCTCCTTCGGGAGCCGCACGGACGCCGCCAGCAACTGGTGACCCTGGCGATACCCGTGAACCTGGCGCTCGACGGTATTCACATCAGGTGCCGACGACCCAGGCTACCGGCAACGTCAGGTCCGGATCACGCGTCCATAAGCCCTTCTCATCTTGGTCGGACACCCAGCCGCGGCCATCAAGCCCGCCTTCCTGAACGGCGTCACGACATTCCTCGTCCGTCTTCAGGTCGCCACCGACCACGCTCAGCCCGAAGACGCGGACGTTAAGCCGCTCGACATCATCCAGCCTTCCAGCGAGCAGGGGATACTCGCGCTCAAGGTAGGCCTGGGGGCCAGCCGCGAACTTTTCGGCATCGACGGCGTCCCAGGCGCTGACCACAATCGCCACGCGCGGGCGGCTTCCATCGGACCGATCGACGAGTGAAACCTCCAAGAACCGGAGCAGTTCGCACAACATCACCTGAGTAGGGAGGCTGGGGTCATCCGGTGTGCCCAGCTTGGCCATCATCCTCTTCGACGTGACCCAATCGAGCGGTCGGACATCCTGATCAGACCCGACGCGGACGAACAGCAACGCGCCATCGGCTCGCGTGAGCTCATCCATCCAGTCGACGGCGATCTCCGAATCCTCGACCGCGCGCAACCAGAGCTCACCTGAGATGTCAGGGATGACGATTGTCGTCTCCGGTCCGCCCTTACGCTCTGCGACAACTACCTCAAAGTCACGACGGGAGTCGGCAAGCTCGGATCGTGGCGCGAAATGTCCGGAATTGAGGTGGTCGGTCACCTCGAGGACAAACGTTATGTCGGTCGGCTGATGCGCAGCTTGAAGACGGCCCATCTTCGCATCTAGTGCGGGCCAAGCGCGACCGACATAGTTAGTCTTGCCCGAATCCGGCCCGCCGATAAGCACAACCGAACGGCTCATCGGTCCCTCCTAAATGCGAGATACGCCCTTGCACCGTCGGAAGGGGATATCGACGGCCAAAAGTCAGGCGCCGCGCGCGGTGTCCCGACCGTCGCGGCGATGAGATCGTCGATCCCGAACCCCGCCCTCACCGCATTGTTTTCTGAAAACGGAGCGACTTGCACAACCGTGAACTCGACGTCACGACGCTGAAGTTCCGTCAAAAGACGGGTAGACACGGTTTGCGCCAACTCACCACTGTCGCGATGGGTCACCACGATCACCAGTCGCGGCACAGCACCATCGAAGAGCGCCTTCAACCGCTCGGCCAGCTGCCCGACCCGAGATATTGCTCCTTGGCGACGTTCCTTGTCGGCGAGCGCACGGCCATCGACTACGATCCACAACGCCTCGGCCGACTTCATGAAGCCGAACCTCTCCGCCTGCGCACTGCTGATCAGCTTGGTGGTCCATTCACCCGGCAGATCCGGCAGGGCGAAATCGACGCGCCGACCGTCGCTTTTCCGGACCAGTCGTAGGTGGAGGAAGCCCGGACGCCTATCGTCGGACATCTCGGTGTGCACGGTCATCTGGTCGGGCGGCGTCCCGGCGTTCCAGTCGCGCGCGCCGCGCGCAATGTCCTCGAACGCCATCAGGCTACGACTGTCGGCGAACGTCCAGCCGGTGAGCGTCGCATTCGCGACGAGAAGGTATATGCTCGCCAGGCACGCGGTCTTGCCGGAATCCGGATCGCCGAGAATCCCGACCATGGTCACGTAACGGGACGCCATCATGTCGGATATGACGTCAGGACCGAGCGTGTGGCTGGATGGAAACGACGCCGTGCTCGAAGGGCGTTCCAGCACCGCTCCGCCGATTTCGTCTGCCTCCGGCAAGGCATCAGTGCCATGCGAAGCGCCGACTGCGTCACCCCCGACCGTGCCGACCCGATGGTCGCAGGTCACTGGGTCTCGCTCAAGCGCACACACGCCCGTCTCCCCGACCGCGCAGCCGTCGAAGTTGCAGGCTGCGCTCACTGGTTGAGGGCTCCCGTCGACATCATCCTAGTCAGCGCTCCTTCAAGCAATGCTCGCGCACCCCAGATCGACGCTGGCCGCTTGACGTCCGAACCAGCGCCATTGGCTCCACCGGTCGAGATCGCATGGAGCAATGGGAAAACAGTGGGGTGAGCGTCAACGTTGTTAACTACGAACCCAGAGACGAGCCGCTCTCGATCATCGCCGATCTCGGCCAGCAGTCCCGCTAGGTCGAGTTCGGGATCGGCGTCTACTGTGCGTAGAACGAGGTCCCGATGGACCTCTGCAGGAAAGCGGCGGAGCAACACGGTCGCCTCGATTCCGGAGGCAACCAGCCTCAACGGTTCCGACATGCCGCCCAGCGGGCGTCCTACCAACCGGCTGCGCGCGAGGAGCGACCACCACATGAAGTCCAGTTCCTCGCGGTCTAGCGCAGCGTTCCGACGAAGTGCGTTGATCGTGCCGAGCGCCGCATCCTGAAAATTGTTCGTGACGGTCCCACTCTCAATCTCAACAGTCAGGGCGCCCATGCCCGGAACAGTGTCGCGCTCGCGTGCCCTTTCGGCACTGGCGACGCTCCGACGCCGAGCGAGGTCAAGGACCTCTTGCCGCAGATTCTCGCGCTTCTCGTCCTGAAGTACGGGCTGGAAAGCCAGTGCCAGCCACAACGCGTTGGAGTAGACGTCCACCGTCGTCCAACCGTTGGTGTTGGGATGAGATGACAGCATCGTCACTGCGGCCATGCCGGCAACGACCCCCACCTCAAGTGGTCGCTCGTTGTACAGGAAAGCTGACGCCTTCTTCTGAACCGCCTTCTGCACCTCGGTGCCAAGTTGCTCGCCGGGCGTGCCATCACCGCCAAGCGCCTCGGCAATTTCCGCGGACTTAGAGACGATCTGGCTCGAGTCTTTAAACTTCAACCATGCGGACGAGAGCGCCGACGCCGCCGCCCGACGAGAATCCACGTCCTCGTTGGTCGGCACCATCCCCGTTATGCGCATATGCACCGAAATATTGTCCGTCACGCGTCCCCGTCCTTTCGTTCTGATATCTTCCCGTCGATCATCGCCACAACGTCAGACAGCCGGCCCTGATTCACTAGCCAGTCGAACAGCCTCCGCTCGACGCCTTGCGTCATGCGTTCGTCTGAGTCCGGGGGAATCGCATCCAGATCGACGAGGATGCGCAGCCGCTCGCTCTCGACCAGATCACGGAAGAAGCGCAAAAGCGCGAGTTCGTAGCCCTTGGCGGTCGGCGGCACGGACGGGTCCTCCCCTTGCTCGACGAACGCGGTTTCGGCACGAACCTCCTCCGCTATAGGCTCGCGTTCGACGATCTCCCCGCCGACGGCATCGCCCGGCCGTCCAGCGGCAGGCGGCCCTGCCTTCTTGAAGTTGGGGCAGCCGAGGAAGAAACGCGGATCCTTGCCGCCCAACCGCTTGTCATCTGCCTCGAAGCACGTCCCGGTTGGGTTCCAAGCACGCGGATGCATGGTCACGGCCAACGCGTCGGTCGCCTCGTCCCAGTCGAACTCAATCACATTGTAGGTGTAGGTGAAGACGTTGTCTGACTTGAAGGGCACCGCGGCACCGGCGGCGAGCATCATCACGTCGCAACCGTCCGACACGGGCACGACATCAACCTTGGGGTCGTGCTCGTGCCCGGAGATGAACACACGCGACCTACTATAGACATAGTCGCGCACCTCGTCGGCGTCCTTACACCAGTGGAGTGGGTGGTGGACAAGAACTACGTTCTCCTCTCCGACATGTCGAGGCAGCGTGAACTGCCGCGAGCCGATCATCAGTTCGGGATCGTCCTCCTTCTCACGACCCGTGCACAGCAGCGACGAGTTGAGCCGAACAAACCGGATCCACCGGTTCGGACCGACCTCGATGCGGAGGTTGGACGCGAATTTCGCTTCGTCATCAAGGCCGCAGCGATACCCGAAGCTGAACCTGTTGTAGTCTTCAAACCGGGCCAACAACGTCGCCCGGTCGGTCGGGTTCGATATGACTTTCTCGTATTCCGCCGGACCACCACCACGGATATAGTCGAGCAGCGCGGTGCCGCCGATCGAAAGCTTGTTCCTGTCTAGATCGTGGTTCCCCGGCACCATCTGAACGCGGTGGATGGGACAGCTGATGCGCTCGGCAAGTTCGTCGAGCCATAACGCCGCCGCATCATACTGCTCGGCCGTCCCTGAGTAGGCGATGTCACCGGTTACCAAGATCCCCTGCGCCACACCGCCGGGCAGCGATGCGACGAGTTCGCCCGCGTCTTCGATCAATTGCATCTTCACATCGTCGTGAATGTGGACCGAGTGGTCCCGCTCCTGACCGAAGTGGATATCGGATACGTGTACGAAGATCGCCGGCATCATTCCCCCATCGCGCCGAGCCCTGGCCGCAATGGCAGATGTAGTTGCTGTTCCGTTCCATTTCTATCGTCATCGGCCGCTGACGGAGAAAATCTACCGGTGGAGCTGAAAATCAGAAGATGACGCTGGGGGGGTTCCAGCGACGGTTAGCGCCCAGCTGGTACGTGATTCAAGCGAGAGGCATACCGCGTCCGACGTCGATTTGTCTGGAAGAGCAGGTTGACCATCAATGAAGGCTTGCAGCGCGCTTCTCGCCCTAACCTAGCGGCTAGCTTTAGGCGCTGCGCCAATGACTCTGAACGACTGACCGTAGGCGTGAAGCCGCGGAAGAGAGGGCAATGAACGAAGGGTCGCTTACGCCATACAGGCACCCGAAAGCAGACGGGCGGCTCGCTTCACCACGAACGCGCGTCGGATTTCGCCAGTGATACCTGCCGGCTGTCCCGAGGGTCGGTCAATAACTAGCCCTCGGCTTCGGCAGGATGGGCGGCGTGCTGTCGGCGTAGGTCAGCCAGTTGCGCCAGACCGTCGCGGTGCGAGCTTCGGCGAGGGTGATCCGGCAACCCAGGTTCATGGCACCGCGGATCGTGCCCTGACCCCATGAGTCGTAGACGGCATCGCACTCCGCGTCACGATAGGCGATCCAAGCCCGTTCCGCCGCGCGCAGCTTCGCCAGGGCGGCCGTATCCTGTTGCTCCGTCAATCGCTTCGTTGCCGCTGCATAGTATCGATTGAGCTCGGCATCGGCACGGGCCAGATCGGCGGCGAGGCATTGCTCGACTTCGCGCGTCGTCGAGCCGTCACATGGATTTCTGGCCGCCGACAGCAGCGCGGCGATGATGATGATCGACATACCTCTTTCCCCTACGGCCAGCCGACGCGATTTGATCTACAATGTTTCTACCCGATCCGCCGCCCCTGGTTCTCTGGCGATCGCCCGGATGGTCACCCGGTCCACCAACACCTGCACGGCCCAAGCCGCTACCGCCAGCGCCACCCACGGCCAGCCGCGAGTCAGCCATATGTCGAAGTGGAAGCCATTCGCCGGCAGCGTCAGCCCACAGGCGATGACCGCCAACCACTTAAGGCTGTTCATGGCGAAGGACGCGCCGCTCATGATCCACAGCTTCGCGCGCGACGATCCCGGTCGCCATACCGCCCACAGCAGCAGCGCAGCAGGCGCGCCGAGGCCTGCCCACACCGTCCACTCCGGCCCGAGGTTCACCTTCGCGACCATCGCGGCGACGAACGACATCGCGCCCAGCAGCAGGATCAGCGGCAGCGCGCGGAAGAAGCCGGTGGCGTTGAGCACGCCCACCAGCATCAACAGCGCGACGATCGCGACGGCTCCGATGACAGCGATCATGATTGTGCGCCCTCAGAAGGCCGCCCGGTCGGTTTTGGGCGCCGCGCGATCGACCGCCGCGGCGAAGGCCCGCTCGCGGTCGCGATCCTGCTCGGTGCCGTCCTGTAGCCGGATCGTGTTGTCGTTGTAGACGACAGACGCGGTCAGGTTCGGCAGCGCCCCGGGCCGACGCTGGAACGGCGTGATCGTGCCGCAGACGGATTTGAGCGGCGCGCTGCACCAGGCGAGCGTCATGCCCTGATCCCGGCTGCCATCGGGCTTGCCGTATTTTGCGGTGACCTGCCGCAGGAAGACATCACCCTTCATCACATCCTGTGGTATCGTCAGAAAGACGCTGGTGACGGTCGACCCGCCGTTGGGCACGGCGGTCAGCCCGACGGTGATCGTCTCGCGGTTCGGGCCGACGCCCTGGAGCTGTGTCATCACCCGGTCGGTCATTGCCGGCGATGTAGCGGCGCCAGTGCGACGCCGTGCCGCCTCTGCACGGACACGGGCCGCGAAACTCGGGCCATAGCTCACGCCGTTGGTCGCGGGCATCGCATAGCCAGCCTTGATGAGTGCGGCCCGTGCTTCGCTCGCCGACATGCCGAGCCTGACCCCGGCCACGTCGAGCGGAAACGCCGCCGTCTCCGCGCCGCTGACGGCCTGAGGTGTCGCCGCAGCCGGCGGCCCAGCGGCGGTGGCGGCGGCGATTACGATGGCCGCGGCTGTGAGCGTCTTCTTCATGGTTCCTGCTCCTGGTTTCGTTCAGCGGATGGCGATGGTGACGAAGCCGGCGGTGTCGGACGCGCCCGCGACGTGGCCCGCGTCGAAGGCGTGGGCGAGACCGAACCGCAGCGATGACGAAGGCGACAGTGCGGTCGACCAGCCCAGTTCGAGGTCCAGCTCGCGAGCATCAGGGGCGAGATCGACCGCGACGGTGCGGGTCGCGAGCGCACCGCTGACGAGGTCGAACGACACCGGCGCGAGCAGCATCGCGCGGGCGCGCTCGACCTGAAGCGGCGAGGACAGCCCGAGCGTCGCGCGACCGCCGAAGAGGCCGCGTGCACCCTCCAGCACGAAGGCGCTACCGATCAGCGGTCCGCCGAAGCGCAGCAGGTTCGAGCCCCCCGACGCCCGTGTCGAGGAGGCGGTGGCGCGGGCGGTGAGGTCGACGCCTGCCAGCGTGTGGCGATAGATCAGCGTGGCGAGCGTGGTCCGCGCGCCGGTCAGGCCGAGCGTCGCGTCACCGCGCATGCCGAGGACTTGGCCACGTTCGGCCAGATCAGACAGTTCGACCCCGAGGCCCAGCGGCATGGCGAAGCCAATGACCTGTTGCCGGAGGCGGCCGTCCCGAGACGTCCCGCTCGAAAAGGAGGCCGACCAACCCCCGCCGGACCATACCGACATGCTGCCGACCGGCATCGACGCGATGCCGCGCAGCGGCGAACCCGCCAGTCCGGTCCCGCCGCCGATCGCGACGTTGGTGCCAAGCGTGACCTGCTGCCCGGCGGCAGGCGCGAAGGAGACGACGGCCGGCATGGCGGGACGAAGCCCTGAATAGGCGCCGACGTTGGTCGCGAAGCCGAAGCGTGCGGCTTCTGTCCGCGCCGCGTGCCAGAAAACATCCGTCTGCCCGACCATCGCGCCGGCAAGCAGACCCGACCCGCGAGCGCGCACGCCGGTCGAGGCTACCATCCCATAGTCCCGGCCGTAGCGGTCAAACACCGTCATGCCACCGACCTGATCGGTCAGTGTCGTCGCCGCGGCCGATCCTCCGAATGGCGCGGAGGTCGTCAGCGAGGAATAGCGCGTCAGCACCGCATCGGCCGCCGCGAACGATGAAGCGGGCGCCTGCGCCTGCATCGCCTTCTCGACGTTCAGGATGCCCGCACCGAACACGGCGTCGACGCCGGGCGCCCCGGCATCGGTGGCGGTGTCGAGCAGGATGCGGCTGATCGCCTTGCCGCCCAGCTGCGGCCAATACTGTTTGAGCAACGCTGCCGCCCCGGCGACCGCCGGTGCGGCGAAGCTGTTGCCAGTGACGCTGACGACGTTACCGTCCTTGTCGACGACCTCGACGTTGTTGCCGCCGGCCGCGAGCATCCGGTCGGCGAGTGGGCCGGCATTGCCGTTGGCGCTGCGCGGGTTGCCGTTCTGGTCGACCCCGATCGCGAACAGGAACCAGTCCTTGTTGGCGCTGTCGGTGCCGACGAAGTTCTCCGCGAACTGGCCGGTGAAGCTGTCCTGCCCGGTGGCGTTGTCGACGGAATTGACCAGCAGCCGGTCGGCGAGGCGTACCTGATCCATCGCGGCGCGCTGGTCCTGCGCGATCTGCCCCGTGCCGAAGCCGTTGAGCGACAGGACGCTGACGAACGCGCCCTTTTCGACGGCATAGCGGATCGCCGGCGCGATCAGCATCGCGTTCGCGCTTCCGCTCTCCGGGATCGGCCCGGTGCCGCCGGCGGTCTGGCCCGACAGGTCAGCACCGACGATCTTGAGCGCCAGCAGCGTCGCCTCGGGTGCAACCCCCTGCGGCCCCGATCCGTTGCGCGCCGCCAGCGCGACCGAGGCGACGGTCGTCCCGTGGCCCTGTTTGTCATCGATCGCATAGGGCGCCAGCGTCTCAGCCGCGCAGGTGCCGCAGCGCGCGACGCGCTGTTCGAAGCCCGTGCTGTCCGCCGAGATGCGCCCTGCGAATTCGGGCGTCGCGCGGTTGATGCCGGTGTCGAGCACCGCGATCGTCACGCCCTTGCCGGTGATGCCGCGGTCATAGGCGTAGGCGGCCTTGGCGATCACTACCGCGCCCGAGGCCTTGTATTCGGCGCTGTCGGCGGACGATGTCGGTGTAGGGCTCGGTGCGGGTGTGGGTGCCGGGGTGGAGGTCGGCGGCGCGGTCGATCCGCCAGAGTTGACGCCACCGCCGCCGCCACAGGCGGCAAGCAGCAGCCCCGCCGAGATCACCGATATGTTTGCTATGCGCGCATGGCACTCGCGCTTCCGTCGATCAACACCCAACGCCCGAACCCCCGTTCGCGTCGGTGCCGGTCGGCTCCAGCCGGCGGCACCGCCTCATGTAAAAATCGAGGCGGTGCCGGCCCAAAAGCCGGGAGGTGACAACCTGCGGTAAGACAGGCGCGAGTGTCTTTAGGCTTGCGCCCTGGACATACACACCCGCTTCCCGGCCGAACGGATTCGGGCCGGGCTTACGGCTACTTACCGACGAGGTTGTCACGCCTCGGTCCGCCTGCTGGCGAACGGGCGTTGATTAGGCGATCTGCCCGCCTGTCGGCAACGCAAATCTTCGCGACGCGATGTCGACTGTTCCTGACATGGTAAAGAGATGTTTACTTTTGTCGCAAACACACGACATTCTTCTTGCGTTTTAGCGAAGTAATGGAGCCCGTGCCCTCGCAATTCGGGCAAGTATTGACCCAGCGTATAGGGCTGCTCATATCGACCAGGATATGAACCCTTTTGGTATCTGATGTTGATCGCTGCGCTCATCGAGGCCCGCAGGTCGGCGGGCGTGTCGCAGACGGCGCTCGCGGCGCGCATCGGCGTGCCGTTGCAGAAGATCAAGCGGCTCGAGCGGGGCGTCGGTTCGGTCGAGACCCTTGTCGCGGTGATGATCGCAACCGACTTCCGGCTGACCGGTCTCGGGCCGGGCAACACCCTTGGCGAGAAACTGCGCGCCAGCCGGCTTCGGCGTGGCTGGACGCTGGAGAAGGCGGCGTCACGCGCGCGCATGTCGCGCACGACGCTCGCCAGCCTCGAGCGCGGCGGCGGATCGGTCGCCAGCCTGCTCCGCCTGTTGACCGTGCTCGCGCCTCAGGCCCGGCGCCGGGCACAGGAACGCGTTTACTGGAGCGAGGGCGATAAAGCGGACCGCGACATCCGCTTCACCCCGCCCGAGTTCCTGGCGAAGGTCCACCATGCGTTCGGCGCGATCGACCTTGACCCGTGCGGTCATGCGCTGAGCCCGGTGGTCGCGAAGCGCCGCATCCTGCTCGAAGAAGGCGGCGACGGGTTCGTCGACGACTGGTCGGGCGGGCTCGCCTTCGTCAATCCTCCTTTCAGCGAAACGCTGCGCTGGCTGAAACGCGCGCATGACCAATGGTCGTGCGGGAATGTCGGCAGCGTCGTCTGCCTCGTCCCCGCGCGCACCGACTCCCGCTGGTTCCACGAAACGTTGACCGTCGAGGCCGACATCTTCCTCCTGCGGGGCCGGGTGCGTTTCGCCGACATCCGCGGCCGGTCGCAGCACACGCCCCATTCGTTGATGCTGGTGGCATTCGGTAGCTCGACCGAGCAGCGGGCACGCTGGGCGGAGATCGCCGAGGGGTATTGGCTGGCCCGCTCGCACGGGCTCGCCTCACTACCAGATCGGCCAGTCGTTGATGACGACGCGGCCCGCGACATCGACACCGCGCTCGACCAGCCGGCGCAGGCGCGCCTCGGCGCGGGCGATGCCCTGCTCGGCGTCCGCGTCAGCGGGCTTGAAGGGCAGGTGGACGATCTCCGCCGGCGCGAGGCGGAAGCTGCCACGCACGTGCGGCTGGGGCAGCAGCAGCGCGCGCGACCCGGTCTTCGACAGCCACAGCCGGCAGCCGGGGTGTGAGAAGCAGATCCGGTCGCGCGGCACGAAGATCGAGATGTCGGTCATCACGGTGTCGCCCGCCTGCTCCTCGAAGGTGAGGTGGACGAGGTCGGCCTGCGCGTCGCAGGCCATCTGCCCCAGCCGGAGCCGCGCGAACTGATCGAGGCGCTCACCTGCGAGCAGCGCCGCGGACGGCCGCAGCGTGCGGTTGCCCAGGAGCATCGTGGAGACGGCGGCGAGGTGAGCGCGGGCGGCGGCGGTGTTGGTCATCTGGTTCTTCCCGATTTCTCATCCCCCAATCGGGGACACTTCATCGGTTGATCCCCCTCCGGCGGGCACCGGCCCGCCCCGGCCGAGGGCACCCGCGACGCCTGTCGCGGATGCTCGGCGGCCTGCTCAGCCGGGCGCGAAGCGCGGCTCCCACTCGTCACGGAACGTCTCCCACTCGGCCTGAAAGGTAGCCTGCGCGTCATTGGCGACCAGATCGCGGTGCAGCTCGCCCCATCCGCTGGCGCGATGGACGCGCGCCAGCACGACGCAATGCGCATGCGGCCGGCGCGCCGACAATTCGTCACCCGGCATATGGACGACGGTGAGGCTGGTCAGCCGGCGGTCGAGCGCGAGATGCTGGAACGCGTACATGCCGACCAGCGACAGGATATCCGTCGCCTGCCAGCCGTGGTCGAAGCGCATGGTCAGCACCGTCGCCAGCAGCTTCTGGTGCGGCTTGACCCGGGCGTCATAGCCCTCGAACACGCTCTCCAGCGCATCCGGCTCGAGCGCGACACCGGGCGCGGGCACCAGCCGGCTGGTGGTGCAGCTGATCGGCCACAGCCCGTCCGGTCCCCAGGCCGCATCGTCCGGCCTGCTCGGCTGGAGCTTGGCGCGGGCGATGTCGGCGGTGGTGTTGCGCTTGCCCTTGGCCGTCGGCCGCAGAAGCGCGAAGCCAAAATTGGGCGACGGGCCGAGCGGATCGTCGAACAGCATGTCATCGGCCTCAGCAGGGCTGATCCACGGGAGCACGGTCATCAGCGGTCCCCCCACAACTGCGCGAGGAAGGCGTCGGCCCGGTCGAGGCCGTCGATCGCCTCCTGCTCGTCCCGCGCGGGCGGATGCGACGCGACCTGCAGCCGGCGCTCGGTCAACTGCATCGACAGGTGCGGATCGTCGCTGTCGTGCGGGTCGGGGACCAGCCACGCCTCGCCACGCGGCGACAGCCAGAGCCGCCGGCCGTGGCACCAGGCGTTCTCCTGCCGACCCCACTGGCCGTAAGCGATATAGAGGGTGCGCCGACCTTCACTCGACGCCTTGACGACGAGTGCGTCGCAACGCGCTTCGCGCATGCCCCGTTCGACGATGGCGAGATCGCCGCGCGTCGGTTCGATCGATGGGACCAGCAGGAGATCGGCGGAGGCGGCGTAGAACCATTCGCTGAACGGCGGGCGCAGCAGCAGCCGAGTCGCCGGGTCGGATTGCCAGCCCACCAGCATGGCGAGCGCCTGGGTCGCGGTCAGCGCACGCATCTGCGCCAGCGCACGCTCTTTGGTCATGATATACACAAGAAAGTCCTTGGGATTATGCGGGAGGTGGCGGGCTGCGCGCCACCCTTCCGCACCTTCATTTTCGCCTTCACGGCACAGCCGCAGGCGATTCCCAATCTTCCTTCCGCCGGCCCCGGCGGATCTTCCCGGATGCACGCGACGGGCTAGCGCTCGGGGCCCTTGGTGGGCAGACTGAGCGGTGGCGCGGGACTTGCCGGCCCCTTGGGTCCCACTATCTTCCCGCCCGCCGTCGGCAACGACGATGCCTGATCAAAGATACTGACCTTCAACTTCTCTACCGTCTCCGGCGTAGAGGGCGCGCGGTTGGTAGAAGCGTCCTTCGTCGCGATGGAAGCCGCCCGCTCCGGCCGGCTCGGTGTGACCCGGTTCGGCAGCTTGTCAGGCGGCGATCCGGAAACGTCAGGTTTCCGATGCGCCTGCCGCGCCGCGATATGCGCACTCGGGGAGGCCGTGGGCGGCGCGATGGGCGTAACAGAAGTCGTGCCCATGACCATGGACGAGAACTCCGCCTCGCCCGATTCTGGGATCGGCAGGGTTCCAACCGTCGTGGTGGACGGAGCGCTCGATGGCATCGGGCGCGGCTTGCCTGACTCGGAAGACGTGCTTGGCGTCCCCTTCGACGGAGCGGAGCCCGACAGCAACTCGCGATCGGCCCGCCGGTGCCGCTCCGCCAACAGCAGTCGCTGGAAGCTCGGTTCGTGAGCAAACTGCCGCATCAGCGTGTCGATCGCCCTTGGAACGCTGCGGCCGAGCCGCGCTTCGCCGTTATCGAAAATCAGCAGATCCCCATCAGCGGCGTGCTTGCGCAGCCAGGCGCGCAAGCGATCCCGCTTCGGACCGTCGAACCGCGACGCCGTGGCCGCCGCCGCAGGCGCATGATGGCGCGGAAGGTAAACGACCGCGTCCATGGCCGGCGCTTGCCCAACCCGTGCCGTTGCCGACAGGACGATTGCCCACTGGTCCGCTGCCCTTGCGGCGAGCGCCTCCTCCACCCGTCGCGCCGCTTCCCGCTCGTCCGGCGTAGGGCTGTTCCGCTCGACCCATGCAAGGTGCGCCCGAGCATCGGCGAGCAGTTGGTCGTCTCCCTTGCGCGGTGTCACAGGGCGCCCCGGCGTCGGGGTCAGCGTATGCACCACCGTCTCCGCCCGCGACCGCGCCATCGTGATAACGACGTCGGTGAGTTCGCGCTGAAGCCGCCGCCGGATCAGACGCCGTTCCAATCGTTCGTAGCGTTCGACCGCGGCCATGACGGCGAGATCATTCGCGACGATGGTTCGGATCAGCGCGAGTTCACTGGCGAGCGCCGCCTCCGCCTCGTTCGCACGCTTCTCGCAAGCCGCGGCCTCATCGGCGAGGATCCTCCGGGCGTTGCGCGATCCCACCTCCGTCTCGATCCCGCGTGCTTCGAGCCCGGTGGCCCGGTTGCCCATATGCTCGAGCGGGGTCAGCCCGATGTCGTTGTCGGCATAGGTCCCGTGCAGATACCGCACGACGTGCGGCCGATCGCCGACCACCTCATTGACGATCGTGATAAACCGCTCCCGCAGCAGCCCGGCGGGTGGCGCTTCGTAGCGAACCTTCTTCTGACGCTTCGGATGCGTGACCTTTCCGTTGCGTCGTTCGACATATTCGAAGTCCCAACAGCCAGGATCGTCGAGCCATTCGGCCGGGCGATCGACGCCATCGACATGCAGGTGGAAATTGCGGCGATCGTTGTGGCGGTCGGGTTGGTGGATCGCGCCGACCACCATCCAGCCGTCATCCGCCAACGTGCCGCAGAAGCGCGACAGTATCTCGTGGCGATCGAACGCTGAAAGACCATCGGGCAGTTCGCCGACGAACCGGTGCTGCGATCGTTGGGTTCGGCCCTGCTTCCACGTTACGAGATCGCGAGCGAATCGCCTGCGTTCGAACCAGTCGAGACGCTCATAGGCTTCCTCGCCGGACACCTCAGCGATGGTGACCATGCGATGCCGCTCGGGCCACCCACGCTCGATCGCCTCCCGCTCGACCTCGGCCGCTTCCGCCTGCAATCGCCGCGTCATCTCGCGGAACCAGGTCGGGGCACCGCCGAACTTCAGCTGATATTCGAAACTGGTGACCTGCGCGGTCGAGGCCTGAAGCAGATGCGACTTCGGCGGCGGTGCGGCGCGTTCGGCCGCCTCGAACAGGCTGCGTGCCCGGTCCCAGCCGCCCGGGATGTTGGTATAGCAGGCGAGCTCGTTCTTCTCTGCCCGGAGATGCTGCTCGTCCAGCATGTCGAGCAGCATCTCGCCGGCCGGATCGTCGACGCCGGTCTCGCGCCGGATATAGTCGATATGGGTCGCCAGTCCGATCCTTGCCCCATCGGTCACATAGTCGAAGTGTGCCGCGGCGCTCATCCCCCCGCCGCCGCAGCGCGGATGAGCGACGCCGTTCCGGGACGGCGGGTGGATCGCCACGATCGCCTTCACGTCGAAGTGTGGCACCCGGAACCCGCCCGTCTGCCGATCGCGGCGGGTCAGCGGGCTGGCGGCATGGAAGTCCACCGTCCGCTCGCGGCCGGCTGTAAGCGGGCGGACTTGCAAACCGCGGCCCTCGCGATCGTCGCCCTGCGCGCGGAAGCCGGTCCGCTTCAGGGACCCGGCAATCGCTTCCTCGTCCTCGCGCCGCTGCCGGGCGAGAAGCGCACGCACGTGGTGCGCGAACACCGCAGGCTCTTCACCGATGGACCCGGACGTCGACATGCCCCTGATTGTCGACGCGCCCCGCGGACCACACAATACCCCTCTCGAACCGCCTTCCGGAAACCGTCAGGTTGGAGGACCCGCCGCGGCCGATCAGGCACCGGCGGCGCACCGCAATTTGGCCGCCCCGCCAAATTGCGCTGTTGCGCCTGAATTTCCTCCTCCCTCACTATGCGGCCGCTTTCCTCGTCGCTCACCGACTTGCGCGTACCACTTATCGGAACAACGCGATGGCCACGTTCGCGTCGGCGGCTATCGGTGCGCGCGTTCCAGGAAAGCGGACAGGCGATCGTCGTCGCTCATAGCGACGTTGAACCGCATGTGGTCGCGCCACCCGCCGCTGGTGCTGAACACCGGGCCGGGCGCCAGCACGATGCCGTCGCCGATGGCACGGCGGGCCAAGTCGACGGCATCGACACCGTCCGCCAGCCGCGCCCACAGGAAGATGCCCGCCGCCGGCTCGATCCACGGCTCGATGCCGGCCGCGCGCAGCCGTTTGCTCACCCGCGCCGTGGCCCGCGCGAGCCGGGTGCGCACGCCCTCGACATGGCGGCGATAGCTGCCGTCGGTCAGCACGGCATGGAGCAGGTTGGCCGCCAGCGGACTACCGGCCATCGAGGTCGCGATGCGCAGGTCGGCGAGCGCCTCGATCCAGTCGGGCCGCGCGGCGATGTGCCCGCAGCGCACCGCCGCCGACAGCGACTTGGAGAAGCTGCCGATCCGGATCGTCCGGTCGAGCCCGTCGAACGCCGCCAGTCGCGGCGATGCCGCATGCTCGAAATCGGCGAAGATGTCGTCCTCGACGACAGTCATGTCGTGGGCCTCGGCGATCTTGAGCAGGCGGTGCGCGGTCGGCGCGCCGAGCGAGGTGCCGGTCGGGTTATGGATGCCGGAGTTGGTCAGATAGAAACGCGGACGATGCACCGCGGCTGCCTCGGCGAAGGCGGAGACATCGGGGCCCGTCGGCGTCATCGGCACGCCGATTACCTTGGCCCGGTGCGCCCGCAGCAGCGCGAGGAAGTTGAAGTAACAGGGATCGTCGACCAGCACGGCGTCGCCCGGTTGCAGCAGGAAGCGACAGACGAGATCGAGCGCATGGGTGCCGCTATCGGTCAGCAGGATCTGGTCGGGGCCGGCCTCGATCCCCTGATCCGCCATCCTGCGGGCCAAGAGGACGCGAAGCTGCAGCGAGCCGCGTGGCGAGGCATAGCCGGCCAGCACGCCGTCGCCGCCGGCCCGCGCAGCGGCGCGCATCGCCTTGCGAAGTGCTTCGCTCGCCAACCAGTCGTCCGGCAGCCAGCCGCATCCCGGCATCAGGTCATGCCGTTGTTCGCCCAGCGACTGTCGCAGCATCCACAACGGATCGACCTCGCGCTCCTGCGTGGCGCCGAGCCGATCCAGCGCCAGCGGTGCGAGCGGCGCGGCGACATAGAAGCCCGACCCGGGACGCGACCGGATCACCCCCTCGGCAGCTAGCCGGTCATAGGCGTCAACCACCGTCGAGCGCGCGACGTTGCTCGTCTCCGCCATCGCGCGGATCGACGGGAGCCGCGCGCCCGGCGTCAACGCCCGCGCCTCGATGCGGTCGCGGATCGTGCGCGCCACCATGCCGGTGCGGGTCTTGTCGGCCTGGATGCCCATCGTGCTGCTGTTTCCACCAATACAGTTCGGCACGATCGTATCGGTCCGTGCCTGTTCGCATCAGCCGCCGCGGGGTAGCACGCGTCACCATTTGCAGGAGAACCGAGACCGTGACCCGCCCCTTCCGCCTCGTCGACGTGTTCGGCACCGATCCGCTGACCGGCAATCCACTGGCGGTCATCGCCGACGCCGAGGGTCTGTCTTCGCAGGAGATGCAGGCGATCGCCGGCTGGCTCAACTTCTCGGAGACGACCTTCCTGTTGCCGCCGACCGATCCGGCCGCTGACTATCGCGTCCGGATCTTCACCATGGCCCATGAGCTGCCCTTTGCCGGCCACCCGACGCTGGGCAGCGCGCATGCGTGGTCGGAAGCCGGTGGTCAGCCCAGGCAGGAGGGCGTGATCGTGCAGGAATGCGGCGTCGGACTGGTGACGATCCGGCGCGATGGCGATCAGCTTGCTTTTGCCGCCCCACCGCTGCTGCGCGGCGGCACGCCGACCGAGGCCGAGATCGCCCAAGTCGCCGAGTTGCTGCGGATCGACCGCGCGGCGATCGTCGATGCTGCCTGGGCGGACAATGGCCCCGGCTGGATCGCGGTTCTGCTGGAATCGGCCGAGGCGGTGCTGGCGGTCGAACCGGCGCGGCATCACCCGGAGCATATCGACATCGGCATCGTCGGGCCGCACGTCCCCGGTGGCGACGTGGCGTTCGAACTGCGTGCCCTCTTCACCGACGCGCATGGCGGGCTGATCGAAGATCCGGTCACCGGCAGCCTCAACGCCTCGGTCGGTCAGTGGCTGTTCGCCAGCGGCCGCGCGAGCGGCAGCTACGTCGCCGCGCAAGGCACCCGGCTGGGACGCACCGGGCGCATCCACGTCTCGCAGGACGACACCGGACAGGTCTGGGTCGCCGGCGCGACGAGGACCATGTTCAGCGGTTCGGTGCACGGCTGATGCAGGTCGCGATCCTCACCTTCGACGGCTTCAACGAGCTCGACTCGTTCGTCGCCGCCGCGATCCTCAACCGGCTGCGCCCGCATGGCTGGACCGCGCACATCACCGCGCCGACCGCGACGGTGACGTCGCCGAACGGCGTCATCGTGCACCGCCAACGCCCGCTCGAATTCGTCGAGGAGGCGGACGCGGTCCTGATCGGCAGCGGCTATTGCACACGCGAGATCGCCGCCGATCCGGCAATGCTGGCGCGCCTGCGCCTCGATCCGGCGAGGCAACTCATCGCGGCGCAATGTTCGGGCACGCTGCTGCTGGCGAAGCTGGGACTGATCGGCGATCTGCCGGCCTGCACCGATCTCACCACCAAGCCGTGGGTCGTCGAGGCGGGCGTCACGGTCATCGACGCCCCTTTCGCCGCGCATGGCAACGTCGCCACGGCCGGCGGCTGCCTCGCGGCACCGTACCTCGCCGCCTGGATGATCGCGCGCGGCGGCTCGCCCGACTTGGCGCGCGAGGCGCTGCACTATGTCGCGCCGGTCGGTGAAAAGGACCGGTTCGTGGATCACGCCTTGGCCGTGATCGCAGGCGAGCTCGCCGACGCTTGAATGACGGATCAACTGGGACGTACGATCGCCCCGATGCGAACACCCGACAGGCCGAGCCATGTCGCCATGCGCTCCAGTTCGACGTCCAGGCGCGGCAGCGTATCGTCGGGCGCCCCTGGCTCAAGCGTGATGCGATGCGCCAGCAGCACGCCCGCTTGCCGGTCCGCCTTGAGGTCGACCCGGGCGACCAACGCCTCGTCCAGCAGGAACGGCAGCACGTAATAGCCGTGGGTGCGCCGGTCCTGCGGCACGTAGATCTCGATCCGGTAGCGGAAGCCGAACAACCGCTCGGTGCGGCTGCGTTCCCAGATCAGTGGATCGAACGGCGCCAGCAAGGCCGCCCCGCGCACCCGCCGGGGCGGCGAAGCGTCGCGGTGCCGCCACGTCTTCTGGCTCCAGCCTTCGACACGGACGGGGACCAGCACGCCATCCTCCGCCAGATCGGCGATGGCGTGATCGGCCTCGTCGGGCTTCAGCCGGTAGTAGTCGCGCAGGTCGGCCGCGGTCGCGATGCCGAGCGCCCGCGCGCTACGCTCGATCAGCGCACGCTGCGCCTCGGCGACGGTCGGCGTCGGCATGGCGAGAATGGCCGCGGGCAGCACCCGCTCTGGCAGGTCGTACACCCGCGCGAAGCTGCCCCGCCGTGTTGCGATCGTGATCCGGCCCGACCAGAACAGCCATTCGAGCGCGTGCTTGACGTCGCTCCATTCCCACCAGCCGCTGCGGCTTGTGCCGTTCTCGAAGTCGGCGGCGGTCAGCGGGCCCTCGGCGGCGACGCGGGCAAGCACGGCGTCCGCCTCGCGACGGCGCTCGGTGGCGAAGCGACGCAGCGCGCGATAGCCGATCTCGCCCCGGTCGGCGCGCGCCATCCGCCAACGCAGGAACGGATGAAGGTCGAGCGGCAGCAACGACGCCTCATGCGCCCAATATTCGAAGAACCGGCGCTGACGCTTCGGACCCCAGGCGGAGCCTTCGAGCAGCGAGCGATCATAATCGCCGAGCCGGGAGAAGGCCGGCAGGTAATGCGCGCGAGCGAGGACGTTGACGCTATCGATCTGGAACAGGCCGGTGCGATCGGCGACCTGGCGAAGGTGCGCCGCGGTGACCCGTGGCGGCTGTGGCCGGCCGAAGCTCTGCGCCTTGAGGGCCATGCGTCGCGCGTCGGCCAGCGAGATGGTCATAGGGCGCTGATGGTGGCGGTCCGGCGCGACCGTCAATAGTTGCGGCGGCATCGATCCGTCACGACTTCGCCCGCAAGGTGACGCGGGTCATCTCCGACGGCACACCGAGGCGGAGCGCGAAGCCCGGCCACAGCCCGGTGCCGTTGCTGACGTAGAGGGTCATGTCGCCGACCTGATAGCGGTCCGCGACGAAACCGGCGTTGGCGCGGGCGACGAGCCGGTCCAGACCGACGATCATGCCGCCATGCGTGTGGCCGGACAATTGGAGCGCGACGCCCTTCGCCGCAGCGTCCCGGGCCCGCCGCGGCTGATGATCGAGGAGGACGATCGGCGCCCCGGCCGGCGCACCACGCAGCGCCAGCCCCACGTCCGGGGCTGCCTCGCCGACGCTCGGGGCGGACAGGTCGGTCACGCCCGCGATGACGAGTTCCGCGCCACCGCGCCGGACGACGGTATGGGCATTCGGCAGCATCCGGAAACCGAGTGAGGTCAGGTGCCGCATCCACGCGCCGTAATCGAAGAAATATTCGTGGTTGCCGGGTATCGCCCAGACGCCGTCGGGAGCTTCAAGCGCTTGAAGCGGCGCCACATCCTCGCGTCGCATGTCGACCGAGCCATCGATGAAATCACCCGTGACGACGATCACGTCGCTGCCCGCCGCATTGGCGCGCGCCACGACAGCGCTGGCCCAGGCGGCCGGGAACAGCTTGCTGATATGAAGATCGGTCAGTTGAAGGATGCGATATCCCTGGAACTGCGGCGGCAGACCCGCGATCGCCACTTCGACGTCCCTGATCGGCGGCACCCGCACCGCATTGGCGACCGCGATCGCGCTGGCCAGCGTCGCCAGACCGACTGCCCCATAGCGCGCCGCATCCGGTAACCCGGCGCGCTGCCATCGGACGACGGCCGTCGCCAGCAAGCCGAGATCGAGAACGATCTGAAGGATCATCAGCAGCACCAGCGCGCCGAAGGCCCAGTTGAAGAGGATCACGATCGGGCGCGGGAACTCGGGTGCGAAGACCGATCCCGAGGATAGCCGGCTCCAGAGGTGATATTGCGACACGCCCAGCAGGAGCACCGCCACGACGACCTTGCTCCACAACGGCAGCGCCAGCGGCCAGAGGGTGCGGGACGCGACGTAGAGCGCCGGGATCAGGAAGATGAGGAAGATGATCGGCATCCTTCAGGGAGCATCGGCAAGCGGCTGCCGGTAATCGCAACACCTTAACGCCGCCCGGCGCGGGAGGCGACCAGCGATCGGCCTCCCGATGCAGGGCGTCAATGTTCGGTGAGCTCGGCTATCTCGAAATCGAAGCTGCGCCAGCCGTAGCGCCTCGCGGCCTGTTCGGTCAGCGCCTTCTTGCTCGCCGCCTCGCGGGCGGAGGTGGCGTGCCCCCAGAACACCTCGGTCTTTCCATCGCGCAGATGCGCGACGATCCGCCAGTAATGCGTGAACGGCGCGGCGGTGGGACCGATCGTCTTCACATAACCATCCGCCATCGTCGCGGTCAGGTAGCGCTTCTTTCTCGCCATCTCCGGGCGATACCGCACTCCCGATCGACGCGGGAGGGGAACCGGCCTCAATCGTTGCCGGAAAGGGCGATCCTGTAGGGTCCCGATCGCGTCGCCAACCGCTGCCCCTTCCAGCTCAGCCGCACCGCCCCGTCGCGGACCAGCCCGTCGATCGCCGCGTGCACGGACGGCATCGCAGCGCGCCAGTCGTCCCGGGAAAGGGCGCGTGCCACTTCGCTCGGGCAGATCGTCGCGCCTGCGCGTCGGCGCGCGAGTAGATCCAGTGTCGCGGCGCGCGGATCGATCATCCGCGTTACCTTGGCCCCGCACGCCCCCGGGTCAAGTCGCAGGCGGTTGCGCCGACCAGTGCGGCTCGCCTATGGGGCGGTCATTCGCAAGGACCCGGTGAAATCCCGGGTGGCTATTCCGGCCGCCGATCCGCCGGACAACAACACGCACCCGATGAGATGCGCCGCCCGGCGCCCGTGCCCTGTTGTGGACATTCGATGACCTTCGACTTCGCTACCTATCGCCGCCAGTGGTTCACTGACGGCACCGCCGCCCGCCGCGACATCCTTGCCGGCATCGTCGTCGCACTCGCGCTGATCCCGGAGGCGATCGGCTTCTCGATCATCGCCGGGGTCGATCCGCGCGTCGGCCTCTACGCCTCGGTCGCGATCGCGATCACCATCGCGCTGATCGGCGGACGACCGGGCATGATCTCCGCCGCCACCGCGGCCGTCGCCGTGCTCGTCGGCCCGCTGGTGCGCGATCACGGTGTCGAATACCTCTTCGCCGCGACGATCGTGATGGGGCTGATCCAGATCGTCGCCGGGCTGCTGCGGCTCGACCTGCTGATGCAGTTCGTGTCGCGCTCGGTCATCACCGGCTTCGTCAACGCATTGGCGATCCTGATCTTCATGGCGCAGCTTCCGCAACTGACCGGCGTCGGCTGGCAGACCTATGCGATGGTCGCGGGCGGGCTGGCGATCATCTACGGCGTGCCGCGCGTGACGAAGGCGGTGCCGTCGCCGCTGGTGGCGATCCTGGTGCTAAGCGCGATCAGCATCGGGTTCGGGCTGCCGGTGAACACGGTCGGCGACATGGGGCGACTGCCCGACGGCCTGCCGAGCCTCGCCTGGCCGCAGGTGCCGCTGACGGTCGACACGTTGCGGATCATCCTGCCCTATTCGCTGGCGATGGCCGCCGTCGGCCTGCTCGAATCGCTGCTGACCGCGCAGATCGTCGACGACATGACCGACACCGACAGCGACAAGCGTCGCGAATGTGCCGGACAGGGCGGCGCCAACATCGTCGCCGCACTGTTCGGCGGCATGGGCGGCTGCGCCATGATCGGCCAGTCGGTCATCAACGTCACCTCGGGCGGGCGCGGGCGGCTGTCGACCTTCGTCGCGGGCGCGTTCCTCCTGTTCCTGTTGGCGGTCTTGGGGCCGTTCGTCGGGCGGGTGCCGATGCCGGCGCTGGTGGCCGTCATGGTCATGGTGTCGATCGGCACCTTCAGCTGGAACTCGATTCCGAACCTGCGGCGGCATCCGCCCACGTCGTCGGTGGTCATGCTGACGACGGTGGTGGTGGTCGTCGCCACGCGCGACCTGTCGCTGGGCGTGCTGGCCGGCGTGCTGCTGTCGGGCATCTTCTTCGCCGGAAAGGTGCAGCGCATGTTCTCGGTCGAGCGATCGGTATCACCGGACGGCACGGAGGCGACCTACCGTGTGGCAGGCGAGATCTTCTTCGCCTCGGTCGATCGGTTCACCCGCGCCTTCCAGGCCGGGGACAGCGCCAGCCGCATCGTCATCGACGTGACCGCGGCGCATTTCTGGGACATCTCGGGTGTCGGCGCGCTGGACAAGATCGTCGCCCGGCTACGCCGCGAAGGGCGCTTGGTCGAGGTGGTCGGCTACAATCGGGCGAGCGCCGACCTGATCGACCGCTTCGCGCTCCACGACAAGACCGGCGTGGAGATGGGGCTCGCGCCGCACTGAGCGGTGTCGGCCGCGCTACGATCGCGGGCGCGCCTCTTCCTCCTGCCGCTTCCACTCCGCGGTCCGTAGCACGACATAGTCGCGCAGAAGTTGCACCCGGCGGGGGCGGAAACTGCTCCCGCCGCGCGCCAGCGCCTCGATCCGCGGCACCTCGAACGTCCGGTGCGCCTCGCGCAACAGGCACCAGCCCACCAGCATCAGCGTCTTCGGGCTGTAGGACAGGCCCAGCGGCAGGATCTCGCGCTCGGTCCGCCGCCCGCTCTTGTCGCGATAGGCGATGCGGACGCTAAACTCGTCCCAACAGGCTTCGCGCAGGAGGTCGAGGTCGATCGTGATGGCGGCGCGCGGCTCTGGCGGGCGCCACGATCGCATCGTCGCATGCGCGGCCTGCCGCGCCTGCCGGTCGGGCAAGGTGGCGACGATCCGCGCGAGCGCATTGCGCCCCGCCGTCGCCAGCGCCTCGTCGCCGAAGTCGCCGAGGCTCGCGGCCCCGAGCATCAGCGCCTCGATCTCCAGCCGGGAGAAGCTCTGCGGCGGCAACGCCGGATCCTCGGTCAGCGTGTAGCCGTAGCCCGCCGTCCCGTCTATCAGCACCCCGCCCGCGCGCAGCGTCGCGATGTCGCGGTAGAGCTGCCGCGTCGACACCTCGGTCTCCCTCGCGAGGCGGGTCGCGGTCACCGGCTTCGGCAGCCGCCGCAACGCGTCGAGCAACCGCATCAGGCGATCCGATCGTGCCATCCCTGCTGCCCGAAATTGTCAGGAGTCGCCCGGTAAATGGACGGCGTCATCCAACGCAAGGAGCAATCGATGCGCACCCTCTATTACTCGCCCAATTCCCGGTCCGACACGGTCGTCGCGCTCGTCGGGATGCTCGGCGCCGACATCGGGATGCGCGAGGTCAGCATCGCGCGACAGGACGGATCGGGCAGCCGCGATTCCGCCAATCCGCACCCGGAGGGCAAGGTGCCCTATCTGACCGATGGCGACGATGCGGTGCGCGAGCGCGGCGCGATCATGCTCTATCTGACCGACGCCTATCCCGATGCCGGCCTGGGGCCGCTGCCCGACGAGGCGGGGCGCGGCGCCTATCTGTCGTGGCTGTTCTACTATCAGGGCGTCATCGAACCGCTGCTGATCCTGAAATGGGCGGATGTCAGCCACCCCGCGATCACCGCAGGCTTGCGCGATTTCGACACGATGATCGAGCGACTGGCCGAGCCGCTGCGCAAGGGGCCGTGGCTGCTCGGCGAGCGCTTCTCCGCGGCCGACATGCTGTGCAGTTCGCCCTTCTTCTGGTTCACCGACATGATGCCCGCCGACCCGGCCATTCGTGACTGGGTCGCGCGGTGCGGCGAACGCATGGGCAGCGACGGGAAATAGCCACCCGTCGACATCGGCGGCGGCCCGGTGCGCGATGCACCGGGCGGCAGAAGCGAGTCGGGAACCTCCTATTCGACCCGGCCAGCGAGCCGCTCGACCAGGAAGTCGACGAACACCCGCACCCGTGCCGGCGTCGTCGACCCGCCGACGAACAGCGCGTGGAGCGGCTCGCGGTCCTCCGGGTTGAACGCCTCCAGCAGCGGCACCAATGCGCCGCTGGCGATATCCTCCTCCACCGCGAACCGTCCGACCCGTGCGATGCCGACGCCCGCACGGGCAAGCTGCGCCAGCGACTCCCCGTTGTTCGCCTCGATCGATCCCGTCACCGCCAGCGCGCGGTCTTGCCCGTCCTCGCGAAACGGCCAGCCGGGTTCGGCGCGGCGGAAGTTGAAGCTCAGGCAGTTGTGGGCGGCAAGGTCGTCGGGCACCTGCGGCGTGCCCGCGCGGGCGAGATAATCGGGCGAAGCGACCACCACCCGCCCCGTCTCCCCCAGCTTGCGGGCGGTGAGCGGGCTGTCGGCGAGCTGGCCGAAGCGCACCGCGACGTCGGCCTGCCCGCCCAGCACGTCGACGATCCGGTCCGACAGGTTCAGGTCGACCAGGATGCCGGGATAGCGCGCGGTGAAGTCGCCGAGCAGCGGCACGACATAGAGCCGTCCGTGCGCCAGCGAGGCGGTGACACGCAGCCGCCCACGCGGCGACGCCTGATCGGCGATGGCATCCTCGACCTCGGCCATGTCGGCGAGGATGCGGAGTGCGGCGCGCAGATAGGCTTGGCCCTCGGCGGTCAGCGCCAGCGCGCGCGTTGTGCGAACCAGCAGCCGTACGCCCAGCCGCGTCTCGATCCGCGCGACGATCCGGCTGACTGCGGACGGCGTCAGTCCCAAGCTGCGGGCGGCAGCGGACAGGCTGCCATGTTCCGCGACGGCGGCGAACACCGCCATCTCGCCCGATCGTCCGGTCACGTCCATCTGTGACTCCCAAGCACAAGAGCTGGTCCCATTCTGCGGCTACACGGTTCGCACGCAAGTCATCATCTCACGCGGAGCAACAACGAAAGGCGGGCGCGTGCGGCTCCATCCACCCCTTCTGGCGCTGGCGATCGGCGCCTTCGGCATCGGCGTGACCGAATTCGCGCCCATGGGCATGCTGCCGGACATCGCGGGCGACCTCGGCGTGTCGATCCCCGCCGCCGGCCTGCTGGTCAGCGCCTATGCGATGGGCGTGCTGATCGGCGCGCCGCTGATGACGCTGACCACCGGCCGGATCGACCGGCGGACGCTGCTGATCGCGCTGATGGGCATCTTCACGCTCGGCAATGCGCTGTCGGCGCTGGCGGACGGATACTGGATGCTGATGGCGGCGCGGGTTGTCACCTCGTTCAACCATGGCGCCTTCTTCGGCGTCGGATCGGTGGTGGCCGCCGGCCTCGTGCCTGCGGACAAACGCGCCGGCGCAGTCGCGGCGATGTTCACCGGCCTAACCGTCGCGACGATCGGCGGCGTGCCGCTGGCGACCTGGGCGAGCGAGGTGCTCGGCTGGCGCACCGCCTTTGCCGGCATCGCAGGCGTGGGTGCGGTCGCGATGCTGTCGCTGCGCCTCGCGCTGCCGGCACTGCCGCCGGCGGAGGGCGGCGACATGCGTGCCGAACTACGCGTGCTGAAGCGTGGGCCGGTGCTGACGGCGCTGGCGCTGACCACGATCGGCTTCGGCGGCGTGTTCACCGTCTTTACCTATATCGTGCCGATCCTGCGCGACGTGACGCACGGCTCCACCGGCTACGTCACCGCGATGCTGATGCTGTTCGGCGTCGGCGCGACGATCGGCAATGCGCTGGGCGGACGATTGGCCGACCGTTCGGTGGACCGCGCGTTGACGATGATGCTGCTCGCGCTGGCCGTCACGCTGCTGGTCTTCACCGTGCTGATGCAGTGGCCGGTCCCCGCTGCCGCCGCGATCCTGATCTGGGGCATCGCCAGCTTCGCGATCGTCCCGCCCTTGCAGATGCGGGTGATGGATGCGGCGGCCGACGCGCCGAACCTCGCCTCCGCGATGAACATCGGCGCGTTCAACCTGGGCAACGCCATCGGCGCGGCACTGGGTGGCGGGGTCATCGGCGCCGGATTGGCTCTGCCGATCGTATCGCTGGCAGGCGCCGCGATGGCGGCCGTCGCGTTGGCGATGCTGCTGGTGTTCCGGCGTCAGCCCCGCGTCGCTGCGTGCCCGGCCTGAACGGCGGCGGCGGCGATGCGTATCAGGCGTCGGGTGGCAGTGTCAGTCCCTCGCGCTCGAACGCTCGCTGCACCGCCGGCCGCGTCGCCATCCGCCGTGCGTGCGCGGTCCAGTCCGGGAACTCGCGCGCCATGTCGAAGCCGAGCACGGACCCGCGCCCCCATGTCCAGAACACCAGCAGATAGGCGTCGGCCACCGTGTAGCGCTCGCCGATCGCCCATGGTCCGGCGCCGAGCCGGGCGTCCACCGCCTGCCACAGCTCGCGGCAGGTCTGCATGCCCTTCGCTCGAACCTCCGCCAGCGCCGCCTCGCTGTCGGCATAGCGTTCCGCGCGGCGGACATGAGCGTAGGCGACATGGACGGTCGAGGCGATCCAGCCGAGCCATTCCACGACACGCGCCTGATCGCGCAGATCCTGGGGCCACAGATTCGCCTCCGGAAAGGAGCGCGCGATGAACTGGAGGATGGCCGGGTTTTCGGTCAGCACCCAGTCGTCGACCGCCAGTGCCGGCACGCGCCCCTTTGGATTGATGCGCAGATATTTGGGCATGCGTTGTTCGCCCGACGCCATGTCGACCCGGACCGGCTCGAACGGCGCACCGCTCTCTTCCAGCGCGATGTGCGGTGCCAGCGAGCAAGCGCCACTGGCGTAGAAGAGCCGCAACGGCGTGGACATTGGCGATCCCCTTTCGATATCGACACCCAGGCTATCGTGCGACCACGCCGCAGGGAAGCGCGGGCAACCGGGTCACCCGCCGGCTCCGGCCGGGCGAAGGGCCTTCCGCATCCGGATCAGCGGCACGATGACGCCATCCACATCCGCGTCGGCGCGTTCGAGCGGGCCATAGCCGCACGCGGCGTAGAGCCGCTCGCCGCTGGCTGTGCTCATCAGTTCGCCGGCCGTGAAACCCGCCTCCGCGGCGGCCTGCTCGCACCGGTCGAGCACCATGCGGCCGATGCCGCGCCGGACATGATCGGGGTGGGTGTACATCGCGCGAATGCGGGCGGCGTCCGTCGTCGGATCGAGCAGTGCCGGGTCACGCAGGGCGGCGCTGTGATCGCCGCCATAGAGCGTCGCGCGCCGGCTCCATCCGCCGCAGCCGACCGCTACGCCCTCCTCCTCGACGATGAAATAAGTCCCGTCGCGCACCAATTGCGTATCCAGCCCCATCACGGCCCGGCTCGCGACGACTTGGGCGGGTGTCAACACTGCCGCCTGACCGCGCTCGATCGCCAGCGTCATCAGGTCGCGCAGCGCGTCCAGATCGTCTTCCACGGCCAGGCGGATCGTCAGCGCACCGCTCATGCCACCAGCTCCAGCCGCCACGTCTCTCCCTGCAGCGGCTCGCCGAAACGATCGTGCATCGCCGTCTCGACACAGCGGAAGCCCTGCGCGGCATAGATGCGGCGGGCGGATTCCAGCACGGTATGCGTCCACAACGTCAGCGCGGTATAGCCGGTCTCGCGCGCGAAGCCGATGCATCGCGCGACCAGCGCCTCTCCGATCCCGCGCCGCCGCGCGAACGGCTCGACGTGGAGCAGGCGCAGGCGGGCGAGACCGTCACCCTCGTCGGTCACGAACACCGCCCCGGCCATCACGCCGTCGATCTCCGCGACCCAGCATTGCTCGCGGGCGGGATCGAAGTCGCGCAGGAAGGCCGTGGTCACCTCGCCCTCGATCACCTCGAGCTCGCGGCCCCAGCCGTGGCTTTCGGCGTAGAGGACCGATTGCCGGGCGGCGATCAGCGCCGGCTCACCCGTGCGGAACGGGCGGATACGGAACGGTCCGCCCGACGCCGGGTCGAGCAGCAGGCGGGCGCGGGTCAGTGCCTCGACCAGGTCGCGCCGGCTCGTGCCCGGCACCTCGTCAAGAAGATCGCTGACCGCCGCGCGCTGGCGCTCGTCGACGATCGCGAAGGCGTCGCGCCCTGCCTCGGTCAGCCGCAGGTCGCGGGCGCGCGCATCATCCGCCCGCACCACGCGAACCACCCAGCCACGCGCCTGGAACCGCGCGATCATGCGGCTGAGATAGCCTGCGTCCATGTCCAGCACGTCCTGCAACACGCTGGCGGTGACCGGCTCACGTGTCGCGATCTCGAACAGCAGCCGCGCTTCGGGCAGGCTCGCATCGGTGCCGAGGAAGCGCGTGTCCAGCGCGCCGATCGTCTGCGTGTAGAAGCGGTTGAACCGGCGGACCGCGGTGACGTCTGCGTCTTCCATGGTCGTCATGCTGGACCTAGTTACTTGACGGAGTCAAGTATCACGGCAGCGCTGGCTCCGGCACGAGTTGCGCGCGGATCGCGGCGGCATCCCGGCCCGGCGGCGCGCCGAACAGGCGGCGGTAGTCGCGGCTGAACTGCGACAGGCTCTCGTAGCCGATCGCGAAGCCGACGCGGGCGACCTCCTCGGCGGCGATCAGGCGGCGGCGGGCTTCCTGTAGGCGGACCTGCTTCTGGAACTGCACCGGGGTCATCGTCGTCACCGCCTTGAAGTGGCGGTGGAAGCCGGGGACACTCATGCCGGCCAGCGCCGCCAGATCGGCCACACGCAAGGTCTCGGTATAATGGTCGCGGATGTGGGCGGTGGCGCGGCCGATCCGGGCGGCATGGGTATCGGCGAGCCCGATCTGGCGCAGCGCCGGTCCCAGCGCACCGCCGAGCAGTCGCCAGACGATCTCGCGTCGGATCAGTGGTGCCAGCACCTGTGCGTCGCGTGGGGCATCGAGCAGGTCGAGCAGCCGCCTGAGAGGATCGCACACCGCCGGATCGTGGTCGGCGGTCGAGAGGGCGGCAAAGGCGGGCGCGTCCACCAGCGCCCCGGCCTGTTCGGCGAGCAGTTCCGTGACCATCGCCGGATCGATCGCCAGCGACAGCGCGAGATAGGGCGCCTCCACGCTCGCCTGTGTGATCCGCGCTGCCACCGGCAGATCGACCGAGGCGAGCAGGCACTGGCCGGCGGCGTAGCGATAGGGCGTCTCGCCGAGCATCGTCGTCTTGGCGCCCTGCACCACGAGGCAGAAGGACGGGCGATAGACCGAGCGGATGATGCCGCTCGGCGTCTCGGCGCGGGTGAGCAGCAGCCCGTCGATCGGGGTCTCGCGGCCATGTGCGAACCAGTGGCGCTCGATCAGCGGGGCAAGGTCGGTCAGCGTCGTCATCGATCGTAAGCTAACGCGTGATCCGCGCCGATGCACCGGCCTGCTCGTCACGTTGATAGGATCGGGCAGGACATTGATCGGATCGGCGTCGCCGGGCCGGCCCTCCGCCGCCTATCTCCTGCGCATCCGATCCCATCAGGAGAATGATCCATGCGTATGCGCCAGCTCGGCCACAGCGGCCTGTTCGTATCCGAACTCTGCCTCGGCACCATGACCTTCGGCGGCAGCGAGGGGATGTGGGGGCAGATCGGCCAGCTCCGACAGGAGGAGGCCGACGCGCTGGTGAAGACCGCGCTCGATGCCGGTATCAACTTCATCGACACCGCCAACGTCTATGCCGGCGGCGAGAGCGAGCGCATCCTCGGCCAGTCGCTCAAGAACCTCGGCGTCGCCCGCGACGATGTCGTGGTCGCGACCAAGGTGCTCGGGCCGATGGGCGACGGACCCAATGCGCGTGGTGCCTCGCGCGGCCATATCATCAGCCAGTGCAAGCAGAGCCTCCAGCGGCTCGGGCTCGACCATATCGATATCTACCAGATTCACGGCTTCGACCCCGCGACGCCGATCGAGGAGACTCTGGAGGCGCTCGATACGCTCGTCCGCCACGGTCACGTCCGCTACCTCGGCCTGTCCAATTGGGCGGCATGGCAGGTCGTGAAGGCGGTCGGCATCGCCGAGGCGCGGCGGCTGGCACCGATCCTGTCGCTCCAAGCCTATTACACGTTGGTCGGCCGCGATCTGGAGCGCGAGATTGCGCCGATGCTCCGGTCCGAGAAGATCGGACTGATGGTGTGGAGCCCGCTCGCCGGCGGCTATCTGTCGGGCAAGTATGACGGCGAGGGCAAGGCGGCGGACGGCCGGCGCGCGACCTTCGACTTCCCGCCGGTCGACCGCACGCGCGGTTCGGCGGCCTTAGCTGAGATGCGGCGCATCGCCGGGGCGAAGGGTTGCACCGTCGCGCAGGTGGCGCTCGCCTGGCTGCTGCACCAGCCGGTGGTGACGAGCGTGATCGTTGGGGCCAAGCGGGTCGACCAGCTCAGCGACAATATCGCGGCAACGGAGGTGTCGCTGGACGCCGACGATCTGACTGCGCTCGACGCGGTGACGAAGCTGCCGGCGGAATATCCCGGCTGGATGCTCGAACGGCAAGGCGGCTATCGCGCGTGAGGACCTGCCTGGGCCACGCGTCAACGCTCTTCATATGCGCGACGACACCGTGGCTCCAGCAGCGACAAGCGGGCGGCAGGCGACGGCCACGCCGGATGCCAAGCGAGCCAGTGCGCGGATCTCACGACAGTAGCGTTAATAATAAGTGCGCCGCCGGCCGATCATCATCCGCTTGCCATTTTGTGCACCCTTTTGTACCCCTCGCCGTGCAACTCGCAGAGAGACGAGTTGTTCGTTGACGTGGAATCAACGACTTGGCGAACCGGGGAAAATTTGGAGGAATCCTGTCTCCCCGACCATTTTAGCTCCAAGCTATTGGAAATCTGCCTTTTAGCGTTTGTCGACTCCGGAGCTGGTCATATGACAAGCGCAGATGGCACCGGCACACGCGGGAAGGTAACGATCCCATGTGTCGCATTCCCTACACGGTCCGCATCGCCGGCCGGTATGTCTACCGACGCCGTATCCATTTCCGAAATATTATCAGCAAGCCGCTACCTATCGCGCTTCAGACCGCCGATCCGGCGGTCGCGGGTGGCGGGCAGCGATGTTGTCGGCACGGTTCGCCGCGGCGAAGCGCGACGTCGAGGGCATGCTGGCGGACGACCGAACATTTCTGACTGGCATCGAGATCGAGGCGCCGTTCCGCCGCGAACTCGAGCAGGAGCTGGCCCGAAACCTCGGTGACGCCTTCAGCAACCAGAGCCACTCTCGGTTTATGGACGAGAACGCTCGCCCGCTGGCGGAGGCGTATCGCATCAACCGACGGCCGGATCGCCCACACACCTTATCCAAGTCCGACCATGCCGAACTGGCAAAGCGCGGAGTCGACAACTGTGACATGACTGCGATTGAGGAGTATCTCGCCGATTACTGCTGACGTTGACGTGACCCCCGCCTTTCATCCAGCGGCAACCAGAGACTGACCGGTGTTGTCGCGCGTGAGCGCAGGTGAAGCAACGGGCGGGGTTAACCCCGCCCGTTGCTGTTCGAGCCCGGCAGCGAACGCAGCCGGGGTATCGTAGCCGAGCGAGGAGTGTGGCCGCTCGGTGTTATAGTCGTCGACCCAGCGCGTCAGGATCGAGCGGGCCTGACCGATGGTGAAGAACAGCGTCTCGTTGAGCAGCTCATCGCGCATGCGACCATTGAAGCTCTCGACGAACCCGTTCTGCGTCGGCTTGCCCGGCGCGATGTAATGCCACTCGATGCCGGTATCGCCGGACCAGGCGAGCACCGCGTTGGAGGTCAGTTCGGTCCCATTGTCGCTGACGATCATCTTCGGCCTGCCACGCTCGGCGATCAGATCGGCCAGCTCGCGCACGACGCGCCGGCCCGAGATCGACGTGTCCACCACCGCCCGGAGGCATTCGCGCGTCACGTCGTCGACGATGTTGAGCACGCGGAACCGCCGGCCGGTGACGAGCTGGTCGTGCACGAAGTCCAGGCTCCAGCGCTGGTTCGGGAGCGCCAGCACCGGCGCGGGTGCCCGGCTGCCTGTAGCACGCCTTCGTCCTTTACGGCGACGCACCGTCAGTCATGCCGGGTCATCGATCCCCCGGATCGATGCCTGTTCCGGCACGATCCTCGCGGTAGAGCCGCTGGGTCTTCTTGCGGTTGATCGTGATGCCGTCCCGGCGAAGCAGGATGTGCAGCCGCCGATAGCCGAACCGCCGGCGCTGCTGCGCCAGCTCGCGCAGCCGCGACCGCAGGTCGCCATCATCTGCCCGGCACGAGCGATACCGCATGCTCGTGCGATCCGCTCCGACAACGGTACACGCCCGCCGCTCGCTCATCCCCAACGTCGCCTGGAGATGCGCGACCGCTTGTCGCTTCGCGGCGGGCGTCACCACTTTTTTGACAGCAGGTCTTTCAACCCCGCATTGTCGAGCATCGTGTCCGCAAGCAGCCGCTTGAGCCGGGCATTCTCTTCCTCGAGCGACCTCAGCCGCTTCGCGTCGGATACCTCCAGACCGCCGAACTTCGCCTTCCAGGCGTAGTAGGTCGCGCTAGACATGCCGTGCTTGCGGCACAGCTCCGTCACCACCGCACCCGCCTCGGCCTCCTTCAGGATCCCGATGATCTGCTCTTCCGAAAACTGCTTCCGCTTCATTCCGTCCGTCCCTTCAAGGGCCGGTCTCTAGGTCCAGGTGGATGAAGAAACGGGGGTCACGTCACCGGCAGCAGCTCTAAAAAGAAAAAAGCCCCGAACGCTGGAGCGTTCGAGGCTGAACAGATCAAGCTGGTTGCGGGGACGAGCAGCCGCCTTAACTTGTTGGTTGGAAGTTGCTGGCGGGCGACATAGCTTCCTCAAGCTCCCGTGGGCCGCCGCCGATCGACACCGTGAGTTCTCTCGTCCGTAGATCACATGCTACCAAGCAAGTGAGCGATCCTCGAACAATCGGGATGCGCCGGCGTGTAGCCACCGTACTGGTACGGCACGGTTGCCGCATGCCGCATGCCTTGAGGCAAAAGTGCAAGCCAGTGGGCGTGGATCGCGCTCCTCACTGCCGCGCCATGCCATGCCGGGATGCTTCGCCCGAAACTGGCATTATGCTTCCACCCACGCGTGGTCATCAGCAGATGCGCATGCGGGCGGATCAGCCAACCGCCACTTTTATTACGCTGCGCATGAAGGGCCCACGCGACCGCCGACCCCCGGCGCACGAGCGTGTCTCGTACAAAGTCGCGGACCACCGGCTGCCACTCCGGCTCCGGCAGGTCATCGGGCAAGGTGAGAACGATATGCCAGGCCCGCACCGCATCGGGAGCGGCGTTTTCACACGCGGTATCAACCTCGCGCCAGATCCGACCGGGTTCCCCGGCCCACACCGGATGGCGGGGGGGCAGCTCCAGCCCGCACGCGATCAGATCGCCACGGTGACGATAGTCGATGACGCCGCGTGAATCCTGCCCTCGCTGGCGCGTGATGTAGACGTAATTGGCATAGGCACCGACGTGCGTCGCGCGGCGGTCACCCGACATGGTCGCAAGGCCATGGGCCGAGATCGGACGGATGCTGACGGGACGGCGGTCGTGCAGGGCAATGTTGGTTACGCTATTCATGGTCGAAGTCCTTGTTTGCAGGGTGTCAGCGGATCGGCGTGTCGCCGCGGGCGCGGCGGCGCTCGGCGAGGCAGCGCAGCGCGATGCGCGCAGGATGGGCATGATCGTCGAAGGCCGCGTGGAGATCGGCCCACATCGCCCAGGCGGTCTCCGCCTCGTCGATGAGTTCGCGCTCGGTCTGGTCCGGATCCGGCAGAAAGCAGGCGGGCAGCTCGGGCTGGCATTCAGCGCTGCAGCGGCAGAAGCACGGCACGCCGGGTGCGGTGCCGCGCCGATGACGACCCATCAGCACGCGCGGGAGCACGCGCAGCCGCTCGCCAGGATCGGCAATGAGCGCGGCAAGCCGGGGGTGCCGCGTCCCGTCCGCGATCCCGCGTAGCTTGGTGACGAGCGTGTCGTCGGTCTCCCAACTGATGAGCGGGCCGGTTGCTGGCAGGCGCGGCTCTATCCAGTCGGCGAGCGTCGCCGGGAGCGCGCCATCGCGCAGCGCGGTCGCCTGCGCATGGAAATGGAAGCCAGCGCCCGGCTCGGGCACGACGCTGAGCAGTGCCACACCGATCACGGGACGCGACATCGGGCGGAAGAAGAGATTGGGACAGGTGGCAACCGAGCGCAGCGCGATAGCGGTCGACGCACGCGAGAAGCCCTGCGCCTCGAGGCGCAGAAGGTCGGTGAACATGGTATTGAGTTCCTTGGTGGAGGAGGACGCCGGGATCGGCGTCCGGTATGGGTGAGAAGAACGTCAAGCGCCTCAGGCAGTGCAGGAGCGATGGATCTGCGCGGCGGGCAGGTCGCTGGCGGCGAGCCACAGCTCGAGCCCGGGACGCAGCCGCGCCTCCACCTCGTGGCCGAGCGCGGTGCGGGCGGCGATCTGGCGCAGCACGAGCTTCATCGTGGCGATGGCGTCGGTCTGGAGCGCGTGCATCACCGGCGCGAGCCGCGACCACGCCCAATCGGTGAAGCGATCGTGCGCGTCGCGACACGAAGCCGGTGCGCCGATCTCGGCACAGGCCTCGGCCAAGGACACCAGCTCGCCATCGTCATCGATCCCGCGCAGATTGATGACGACGCGTGGCCGCGTGCCGGCAAGCATCGCCAGTGCGGGCGAGCCGGCACTGCCTGGTAGGCGCGTCAGCGCGGGCAGGATCTGCTCGTCGAGCGCATAGCCCGTGACGATACCGGTCGGCGGCAGATGACGATCGAGCCAACCGAGCAGTTCGCCGGGATGGTCGCCGTGCTGGAGCACCGAGCAGTGGAGCGAGAAGTCGGTACGCCCCTCGCCGACATGGCAGGAGAACAGTGCGAGCCCGACGGGGTGTTCGAGGTGCGCGCCAGCGACGAGGTGGACAGGATCGACGGTCGCGATAGCAAGCGCGGTAAGCGTGTAATGAGACATGATATGGATCCGGGATGGGCCGGCCACGCCGCAGGCTCCGGTCACGCGATCCTAGGATCACATGAGCGGGTGGACGACGCACCGGTATCTGGGGGAAGCCCTCGAGAGGGAGACGAGCGGCACGGCGCGGATGCGAACGAACCGAAGCAGCCGGTGGAGAGGAAATTTCTTCTTTTCCCTTCCGACCTTCTGCTCCCTCCTGCTTCCTTCGCCTTCCCGCGGCGTGGGGCCCCTGCCCTGCGCCGCCCCTGCTTTTCATCGCTGCCGTGATGGGGTGCCGAACAGCGAAGGCCGGCAGGTGCGCTACGGTCCATCCGTCTTCTCCTTTTCTCATGTGGTCTGCTGTCCCCGCGCTCATGACCGGCGTGGGCGAAGCCCCCTCACCCGCTGGCGCGCGGGTCCGCGCGGATCTCGAACCGGCGACGTCGAGTGTCCCGCAGGCGACGACCCCGCATCGTTATTGTCGAGCACGGGCGGGATCGGGCGGGTCGCGCGCGCCTCGCGCTCGAGCGCGACCGCACGCACGCGGCGCAGGAACTCGCGCCAGTGCGGATCACCAGCGACCGCCTCGATCTGCTCGGCGAGGTCGCGCGGTACGCCGGCGCGCACCTTCGGGTGTGCCTGCTCCTCGACGATGAGCTGCGGATCACGTTCGACCGCCTCGACCGCGGCGCGATAGGCCGGCGGCAGGACCGCATAGCCGCCGAGCCGTGTGCGCGCACGCTCGTCCTCGCGTTCGCGCCAGACCAGCCACGCCAGATAATGCTCGACCCGCTCCCACCATGCCGGGATGGGTTCATCGCTGGCAGGCGCGGGAAGCCTCCGGATCGCCGCGGCCGCACGCGGCTCCGCCGCGATATATGGCATGTCGAACAGATCGGCGGGTTCACGCGGCGGCCGCCCGCGCTGCGCGGGCGTATCGAACACCAGCGTCGCATCGCGCCCGGTTACCGCGGGGGATGAAGCGGTCGGATGGATCACCGCACTGGCCCGCACCGCCGTGGGCGGCACATCTAACCGCCGAAGCGTAGCGGCCAGACGGGGCGACGTCGGAGACACGATGACGGGGGGCGCCATCGTCGCGGCGGTTCGGGCTGCGGGCAGCGGTGTCGACGGTGTCGCGGGCAGCGTCGTGACCGTCGCGGGTCGGCGCGGCGTCATCGGCGTCTGCGCAGGTACCGACCGCACCTCCAGCGCACCGAACCGGGCCATCCGCGGTGGCGGCGGCAAAGCCGATAGCGGCACCCGCTCACGGACCGTGGGACGCACGTTGAATGGTTCAACGACACGCACGGGCGATGCCGGGGTTCGCCGCGTAGCGGCAGCCACGGGCTCAGGGAACGCCGTGGTGCCCATCGCCGCCTCGCGCGCCGACCTTGTCGCCCACTGTTCCAGCACCGCTTCACGGATCTTGTGCAGCGCGGCGCGCTGCTGCTCGAGGTCACGCCGGCGCAGGCGCTCTGCGTTGCGCGCCGCAACCTGCTGGTTGCGCGCGTGTGCGGGCACGTGCTGCCCCCGTGCAATCAGGTCGCTGAGCGCCGGGCCCAAGTGCGTCTGCGCTTCCAGGTCCAGTCCGCGCGCGACGTGCGACAGCCCGGTATATTCGACATCGCGTCCGGCGCGCCGGGCCGCGCCGGTCTGGGCGTGCGCCCACAGATGGCGCAGCGTGCTCATCCCTTCCGTGCCGTCGAGCGCCGTGACGAGGTCGTCGGCGAAGCGCCATTCGCCCGGCGCGACCTGCTCGGCCGGGCGGTACGACGTCAGAAAGTGCGCATGCCAGTTGCGGTCGTCGCCGCCCGGATCGGGCTTGTGGATCACCGCGCTATAGGGAAGTCCAAGCGCCTCGAAGATCTCGCCAAAGCGTCGCACCGCGTCGATCATCTCCGCTTCGCTCGCGTCGGCGTCCAGCGCAAGGACGAAGCGGAACTGGATCTTGGCGTTCGCGCGCGTCGCACGCGCCACCGCCTCGACCGCCATCCAGGCGGTGGCGATTTCGGCGGCATCCTTGCCCAGGTTCGAGATGATGAGCGCGTTGCCCTCGGCATCGGTGAGCGCCGCACCATCGCGGATGGTGTAGAAGAACCCGTCCGCCGCGCAGCCGTGCTTCCCGCCCTTGCCACCGGCGCGCACGTAATCGCCGCGGATGTAGATGCCGATCCGCCCCTGGCTATCGCGCACGGTGAAATAGCTAGGCTCGCTGCGGCGGCGGCTAGGAGACGCCAGCCTGGCCAGCTTCTTCGTGCCGCGGGCCGGCTTCTTCGGCTCGCTGTGCACTTTGACCGAGGCCCCCCAACGTCGGTGCCGGATCTCCCACTCGGCCAGTTCCTTGGCCAGCCGGCGCGCGATGCGCGCGTCCTCGCAGGCGGCATGCAGCCGCCTACCCTTCTTCTGCTTTTCGTCACGCGTGCGCTTGCGCTCGACCCCTCGATCTTGACGCAGCGCCCGCTTCACGACGCGGTCGCCCTCCGCGATCCAGGTGCCGTCGACCATCATCTCGACATGAGCAAAAGGGGGTGGGGAAGACCGGCGGCCGGAAGGCCGCGGGCTCGAAATCGCAGATTTCATTTATTGCGCCCCCACCCCCAACTGACACCTGCCTGCTCACCCGGGGTCTGAAGCCACGGACGATCACGCCCGCTCGCTCCCGGCCCCGACTCGTGCTTCAGCAGCGAAGCATCGCCAGAGCGAGGCGCGTGGGCGCGCAGCGATCCGCGACGCCGGGAGTGACCAGGGCACCGCGAAAAAGGGCGGTTTCACGCGCGTGGGTCAGCCGATGCTCAAGCGCGATGACGGCTCCGACAAGGAGTCGCCCATGTCCCCCAATCTGCCCCCGTCCCTGCCCTCACTCGACGACATCGACGCCGCACTCGCTGCCATCGACGATGAACTGGCGCACATCGCTGCGCTGCTCGACGCACCCGCCGACACCGAGGTCACCTGCCACCCGCACCATCACTGGTGGACCGCCGGCGGGCTGGCGATCGCCTGCGGTCTCGGGAGTGCGGACATCCTCGCAGCCGCCGGTCTGCTGGCGCAATCGTGGCCGGCCTTCTGCGCGCACCTCGCCGAGGCAGGCGAGGACGAGTGTCTTCTTCAGCGCTTTCCCGCCGCGATCGCGCGCGACCGCGCCGCCTTGGAGGAAGCCGGCGCAGCGCTGCTGCACGATCACGGCCGCTGATAGACACAGATCTGCCACCGCGCTGGCGCGCGGCGCCGAAATTCGGTCTGGGCGCGCCGTTCGTCATCTTCGGCTTCGACGCCGCCGACCGCGATGCGTGGGACGGCATCTGGGCATTGCCGCTATCCGACCTGGCGGCGCTCGGCACCGCGTTCGCCGATAGCGACGTTTTCGCGGCGGCCGGCATGGTGCTGGCGACGCTAGTCGCGCGCCACCGCGTCGAACTCGGTGCGCGCGGTGCGCACGCCCGCCACCGGCGCGCAGTTGCAGCCTATCGTGACGACTGCGCGCGCTTCGCGGCGTGGCAGGTCGACCATCCCGACCACCCCTGGCCAAGCCGGCTCGCCAATGCCCGCCAGGGTCAACTCGTGCGCACCACCGCTGCGGCGCTCGACCTGCCCATGCCGGCGCTCGTCCGCCGCGGCGATGCCGCCGTGTGGCTGGATGCCCACGACGCCAACCTTCGCTTCACCAAAGAGGACTAAACCCCCGTGCAGATCACCACCACCTATCGCGGACGGACCGTCACCATCACCGACATCGCGCCCATCATCGCCGAGCAGCAGCGGCTCGAGGAGGCGCTCGGCGTCATCATGCGCAGCTTCGATCCCAACCGCCCGGCGCTGCTGAGGGCGCGCGAGCGCGAGATCGTGAGGCTTCACAACGAGATCGTAGAGAACGCCGACATCGTGCAGCGCTGGCGCGAGGCCGAGGAGGCAGCGCTCGCGCCGGTCCGCGACGCCAATGTCATGGCGGTATGGACCGCATGGCGACGCTGGCAGGCCGTCGATGCAGCCTACGCCGAGCGCCGCCGCAGTGGCGACCATCCCGACGATGCGGAGAGCGCGCGATGACCATACGCGATCTCGACGACGACCTGCGCATCGACGTGCCGAAGCTCCTCGAGCGGCTCGCGGTCGAGCTGCCGCGACTGTTCCACGACGACGGCACGCCCACCGCCGTCATCGCGCCACTCCGGCTTCCGACAGGGGTCAGTCCGACCGACGTCATGGTTGGCGGCTGGGACTTCGACGGCGAGCTCGGCGACGCAGGGTCGCTGCGCATCGCCGGTTTGCGGCTGCCGAAGATTGGCTATTATATCGCCGACGACGATCCGCTGCGGAGCGCCGCCTCGGTGCTCTACGGGCGCCTGCCGCGCTGGCCGGCGTCGCTCGACGAGACGGTGGCACAGGACGAGGAGGCGGCCTTGTCGTCCGCCTCCGCACCTGCCGTGATGCGGCGGGTCAATTGCACCCTGCGCGATATCAGCATCGCCAAGGACGTGCTGCGCGGGGGCGGCACCCTCGGGGCAGTGATGATCGCCGCCTTGCAGGCCAGCGATGCGCTTACGACCGCCGAGGTCGCGCGCGATGCCGCTCGGGTCGCGATGTCGGGCACGAAAACCTCGGACGAGTGTCTCCGGCTGGTCGAGGTCGCCCGCGAACGCAGCGCGGACGCGGTGCGCGCTTGCCTGACGCTGCTCGAGCTGCTCGATCGACATCGCGTCGCCGTCAAGCCCGATGAGCCGATGCCGCATGAGCCGGGCAACGAAGAAGAGAAGGGCGAGCTGGACAAGTCCCGGCTCGCCGTCATGGCCTCCGCCCGGCTGATCGTCAGGGTAGCAACATTGATCCGGCTACCACGTCACACCGCTCCTAGGCTCGCCTACCGCAACAAGCAGGTCAGCGAGGCGCTGATCCTCGCACGTACGCTTATCGACGGTGTGTTGGTCTTCGTCCGCGATCATCACGCCGGCGCGCCGGGATCATGGTCGACCCTGCGAGGCAATATCCCGAACATCAAGGAACCGAAATCGCCGCAGACCAAACCGGATACGGCCATCGAGCTCCTACCTCGCGACCTCAACAAGTCGGGTAATCTGCTGGGGCTTGATAAATCAGGCCGGGACAGGAGGATCGCCGCGATCACCCGGATCGACGCCGCGCGCATCTTCATGCTGCTGCACAGCGCGCGCGTCGCCGAGGCTGTACGGCTCTTTCCATGGCTCGCGGCACGCCACCGCGGTTTCCCCGACTTCTCAGGCGGCTTTGCCGACGGGGTCACCGTGCTGCTCGAGCTGCAGCGCTGCCGGGCCATCCTGCGCGAGCTCGTCGTGCGGACCCGCGGGCCGCTGACGGATCGGGAGGAAGCCGGTCTGCCCGCAATCGAGCCTCGGCTGACGATCCGCGAGGCGCACCGCGCCTTTGCGACGTCGCGCAGGATGGAAGCAGCGCTCGCCAGTCACCACGGCTTCGCGACCTATGCGCGCGAATTCGCGTTCTCGCACGCCGTGTATAAAGCGCATGCCGCCGGGCAGCCGCTCGATCCCGCCCATTCCCTGCCCATGCTCCAGCAGGGCAGCATCCGCTGGGCGTCGAAGCTCGCTCACCGCAACGTCGCGACGGTCGCGACCACCGGGGCCGCGTTCACGACCTCCGCCGTTGCCACCGCGACCGATCGTGAGCGCCAGGACCTGCCGCGCTTCTTCGGCATGACGTCGATCGAGTTCGTCACCGCCAGTCTCCAGACCATCCTCGCCGCGCATCGGCGCGGGGCCAAAGCCGTGACGCTGGGAGGGGGCGCCCATACGCTGGAGATCGACTGGAGCATCTTCGAGCTGACCGAGCTGATGCTTGCTGTCGTCGATGCGTCAGGTGAGGAAGTCGCACGGTTCAGGAAGCGCACGAGGGCGGACGGACCCGCTTCCCTGAACCATTGCCGGCGCGGCCCGGCGCGTCGTGGCCAGAAGATCATCAGGGCGCACAAGACCGCACGAATCGCGGCTTTCGAGAAGAAGTTGACCGCCGAGACGCGCCACACGCCGGCATGGAAGACCATGTGCGCCGGCTACGACACCGCCATCGACGCGGCTCCCGCTGCCGACCAGTGCGTGCCAGCCTATTGGTACAATCCCGAACACGACCTGCCGTTCTGGAGCACGTTCCAGCGCGCAGTGAAGGAGCCCGCCCCCGAACCGGCAAGCGGCCAGCCGGCGACGCGGCGCGACGCCCTGATGCTCGAACTCACCGGCTTCGCGACCTGGGCACCGCGACTGATCGCCGCGCTCTTGCCGACCCAGCAGACCGCACTCGCGGTCACCTGGCTCGCGCACGGCTTCGTCGGCATCGCCGCCGACCCCGACTTCGCGGTGTTGCGATGAGCGCGGCCGAGCCTGACCTGTTCGGCGATCTCGCCGGCACCGCCCCCATGCCCACGCTCGCAGCCGCGCGGCGCCCGGCCGCCCGTCGCGAGGAGATCCGCGCCGCGATCGATGACCTGCGCGGCGATGCGCCGATCCTGTCGGTCGGGATCGGTCGTCTCGCGCGTGTGGTCGGCGGGTCGAAGGCGCACCTTCAGCACGAGCGTGATGCCTATGCCGCCGAACACGGCGAGCCTTCGGTGGTCGCTCCGGCCATCCCGCCGGCCGATCCCGGTCAGCTGCTCGAACTCGACGCCGATCTGCTCGCGCAGCACCCGATCAATCCGCGTCTCGCCGACGGCGACCCGCACCTCGACGATCTCGCCGACGCCATCGCCACCGACGGCCAGCTCGTGCCGGTCTGCATCATAGCTGATGCCACCGCGCCCGGTCGCTTCCTCATCCTCGACGGCTCGCGCCGCCACCGCGCAATCCAGCGCCTGCGCGAGCGCGGGCTCGATCGCCCAGTTCGCGCGACGCTGGTCCCCACCGCCGACGCGATGGACTTCCTCGTCGCGCATGTCGCCACCTCGGCAAGCTGGTCCGATTACGAGCGCGCGGTCTTCTTCGTCGCCGCCTGGGCGCGTGGCGGCACATCGCAGGCGCTGCTCGCACGCCGGGCGGGGCTGACGGCGGGCGGGTTCAACAAGGCGATGGCCCCTGCCCGGCTGCCCAACGAGATACTCGCGCTCATCGCCAACCGGCGCGCGATCCGCGTCCTGGATGCGCACCGCGCGCTCATGCGCTGGAAGGCCGACGAGCCCGCGGTGCGTGCCGCGCTCCTCACCATCGCCGCACCGGCGTCCGCCCGCGCGGTACTCGGCTGCGCCGCCGCCGCCGGGCTGCCGGGGCCGAGCGTCGCCGAACCGACAGGCGCGACGATGCTCGTGCCGCTGCGTGACCGCGCCCGGGCACTCATTGCCCGGCTCGATGCCGCGCCCTCGCCGACCCCGGAAGATATCACCGCCCTCAGCGCGCTGGTCCGCGCGCTCGCAGCGATCTGACCACCCTAAGCCATCGGACGGCAGTGAATGGTTCAATGCTGCCCGCACCTGATCGGCGGTCACATCCGGGACGATGCTGCGACCGGGTTCGACGCGACGAGGCTTGCGGTGACACGCCAGGACGAGCGCGCTCGCCCGGGTTGAGCCAGCGTGGTACGCGAAGGCGCCACTTGCCCACACGAGCTTCTGGATCAGGGGATCTGAGACATCGACGGTTCGGGGCTCTGCTTCGATCAGAACGTATTAATTACCTCCACTCTGATGCTAGTTTTCGATGACCGTTGATCTGCAGCTCGGCTCGGGGCAGGTTCGTCCCTGCGCGGTGGGGGCATCGTGCGTTGGGGGGGGGGGGCCATGGAGGCAGAGGACTTCCTGCGCGACATATTCGACGCCAGAAATCTGGCGCCGTTTACGCAGGACGATCTCTACGATGAGTGGTCGCACGCCTCATTCGTAAACAAGGCTATCCCGCCGCCCGCCAATGGCGATCTCCAACGAATCGCGGCGCAGCCCGATCTCAAGCCCCACATCCGCACGCTCGACGCCGACTTCCGCAAGTTCAAGTTCGGCGAGGTAGCCATCGCGGACTGGGACCATCGCTATCAGTTCCCCCGGCAGCGCACGATTCGCAGCTTCATGCGTCGCGCCGAGGCAGGCGGCTTCTCGGAGGGCTCGATCGTCAACCGCAGCAGCGAGGCAATCGACAGCTGGGTCGAACGGGATCTAATCCTTCCAGTCAAGAACACCGCGGACCAGATTACCGTCCTTATCGGCGCTGTCGGTTCGGGAAAGACGACGTTCAACAAACTCTTGAAGACGCGCTACCATCCGCTGATGCGGCAGGAGCGGATCGTCATCAGCCGCATCGAGTACCGCAAGCTCGATGACCACATAAGCAAGCAGTACGAGCACGGGCCGGACGCCAGCCAAGAGCAACGCGCCAAGTTACGCGCCTTGATCCAGCAGGTCGTGTTCTCCTCCGTCATGCGGGACATTTTCCACGCCGCATGGTCTGAAATTTGCAGCGCCGGTTCCACGAGCGGCGAACCGAGCACGTTCGCAGCGATCGAGCAGTGCGTCTGGCCCGAGATAGATCTGCGCGACAATGGCGTGCAGAAGGATTTCGTCCGATTTATCGAGAGACGCTTCGGTCCTGCCGCCGAGCAGGCCAGCAAAGGGGTCGACATCGCAGGGACGATCCAGGAAGTCCGGCTCGCCATCACCGACTTTACTGCCTCGAACCTGCGGGAGCGTCGGCGCTGGTACTACGAGGTGCTCTCCGATCCCAGAAGGCAAGCGGCGCTCGAACCCTACTCGCAGTTCGTGGTCGAAAAGAAAATCAACCTATACGTCATTTTTGATGGTCTAGACTACGTCCAGATCAGCGACTTCATCGGCTACACTAATCATCGCGAGAACCTAGATGCAATCGCTCAGTGGTTGATCGAAGAAAACCGGCGTCTTCATCTTCCAAAGACCCGCAGCTACCTCTACCCCTCATTTCAGGTGACGATGCGTCCGAACACGCATGAGTTGTTCTGGCGCAACTACTCGCAAGCCCTGACCGACCTCAACACGCCCACCTTCTACGTCGTTCCGGCCGAGTTCCGTGACATCGTCGACAAGGCTACCCGCGCGCCGCTCTTCGCCGGTGACGACCCTGCCACGACGGTGCCACGTGAGGAGATCCTCGAGTTCTTTTCCAAGGTCCAAGCCCAACTCGGTCGCGTGCTCTCGCTAAGACCACGGCAGCTCGACAACCTGTTCATGCAGAACGTGCGGTATCGGATCCACTTCGCGAGGAACGTCCTCGAGGAACTTTTCCAGCCAGCCCTCGAGTCTATTGAAAAGGCCGGCGACGAACGGTCGCGCGCCAACCTCGTGGCCCGACTACGGTCCGAAACGAAGGAGCTGCTCGAACGCAAGGACTACCGACTGGTCGACATGCTCCTGCACGCAAAGAACGAGCGGTTCGCCAACTTCGTGAGGATCGAGGGCAACGGCATTGACCTTCAACGGCATCGCGCGGAACCTAGCTACCTGCAGAGGGTGCTGCGGGACAACAACCTGAAGTCCGGATATGTCGGCAACGTCTTCAACTACCATATCCCTTACGAGAAATTCGAAGACATCGAGTATCTGCTGGAGAAACTCCGTATCCTTGACCTGCTCGTCGAAAGCGGTCCCGAACCGCTCCGCCTCGAGGAGATCGAGAGAAAGTTCGCAAAGCGCGGTTGGCGCATCTCCCCGTTCTTCGACTTCTCGATCGCCATCCTGATCCGCGAGAACATGATCGCGGGTCACAACTTCGAGGCCGGAGCCTACGGCTACGAGGCGACGACCTTCGGGCACATGCTGCGGGCAAACCTCGTTCCCAACATGATTTACTTGGAGAACGTCTTCTTCGGAACGTTCCTTCCGCGCGGGATCAAGCGCTTCGGCAAGGATGTCTACCGACGCTCGTCGCAGCGTCATGAATGGGTCGCCGCCTCGATATATCACTGCTGGTTGTTTCTCCGGCTAATACGCACCGCCGAGGCGAATAGCCCCCCGAAGTTCTTCGAGGAGATCCGGGCGGCCGTGGCGGCGACGGTTGACAGGATCGTCACGTCAAAAAACGCCGATCCCCGAATTGCGCGGTTCGCCCGTCGCTATATCGAGGACTTCACCGCTAGGGTCGGTCAATGAGCGGCGCTGGCTCGATACTCATGACCGCGGCGGCATTCGCGCCGCCAGCCAGTGCGCAGGTACAGGCCTCAATGGCGTGCAGCATCTACGCCGGCGGCCGGACCGTCGTCGTGATGGGAGTCGCCCCTGGGACGACTGCTCGGCTGTGCATGTCGACCTCCATGAACCACCAGTGCAGTACGCCTACCGCCGATCGCGGAGGCGTCATCGTCGCGAGGAGCGCAGAAGATCTAACAGGACCGATCTGGGCGGAGCCGAGCTCCCTTGGCGGACGGGCCGTTCCGTCGTGCGGCGCGGTAGTGGCTGCGCCGTCCAATGAGAGCAGGCCACTCGTCATCGCGCTGCTTTCCGCGCTGGGGGCATTCCTCACCGGCCTCGCCGTCACCCTGATCCCCCGAGCCTTGGAACGTCGACGCCGGTCCAGCGAGGCCGCCACGGCATGGGTTGGCGAATATCTCACCCGTCTCAGCAATTTCGCCAGATCCGGTGAGGCCGACGCTGAGCCCCGACCGCAGCCAGTCCTCATCAAACGCGACGCGACGAGGTTGTCCGCCATCACCATGCTTGCCGGCAACATCCTGGACGAGGCTGGCTACTTGGGCGCCACCTCCGAAGCCGATCGGCATCACCTGATAGCTCCAGTCGTCGCCGCGCTGCGGAGCTATCCTAGCGAACCGCCGGCGCCGGTTGGCGGAAGCTGAGATGGCGGGAGCGCCCCCAATGAATTTTCGCTCCGGCTGGCGTGGAGCCCGGCTGCTGAAGATGGCATCCCGTCTCGTCAATCGATCCTTTCGGGAGATTGCGCATGCAGCTTGACTTCGAAGAGGCCGAGGACTTCCGCGGAATACGGATACTCAGGCAGGTCGACTACCTAGCCTATGCCTACGAAACATCCCACGCAGCCGCGGACGCGGACGGCGCACCGAACGCCTATCATCCGGACGACCTCGGCAAAAACTGCCGACGCGACGCCCATGTCGGCCTCGACTGCCTCGGCAACGCCGGATATCCGAACAGCGGCTGGTGGAGGGACGTGCTCGTGCCGGATCCGGCCGACTCTTCGACCGCCTACGTGCAGCCCGACGGAGCCACCGCGGGCTTCTTCGTGGCGGCGACCGCGCTTAGGCGTCCCGGCGGCAGGAAGACGGATCCGACCACGTTCGTCGATGCGACCAGCGTTCCCTACGTGGTCAATCCATCCGGAATAAGCGCGCTGCCGCACATCGGCAGACCCGGGGACGTCGGCTTCGCCACGCACTTGGCGTCGGGACGGACGACCGCGTTCATCATCGGCGACGCCGGCGGGGGTGACGACGCGCGGCTCGGTGAGGGCTCGATCGCGCTGTTCGCGGCGCTCGGCTTCCCCGGCGCCAATCCCCGCACCGGGGCCGGCCTGCCACGCGACAAGGTGCAGTACATCGTCTTCCCGGACAGCCGGCGACCGGGCGTGGCCATCTGGCCGCGGAGCAACGCCGACATCGCGGCGCAGGTGGCCGGCCTCCTGCGCGACACGCCGGGGATCAGCTGACATGCGCGCATCCACCATCCTTCGGATCGCACTGGCGATCGTCTCGGGAACCGCCGCGAACGCCAACGCACAGTCGAGCGGCGTCGACACCATCAGGCTCTACTCGGACGGAGCAGGACCCAGCCACATCGTCCGGGTCGGCCGCACGCGGGCCGCAACCGGGGACGTCGTCGCGATCGTCGACCCCCTGCTCTCCGCCGTCCGGATCTTCGAGGTCCGCGACGCCGCAAGTGACGAGACGCTCGCGACCCGGATCAGCAGCCGTGGCGCCTGCGCGCTGCCGGTCTCCTTCCGACCGTGGCGGATCCACTCGCTTTCCGACAAGATTCTCATCGAGTCGATGCCGGATCCCGGCACCGCCGGCTACCTGGTGCGCCCCGAGAACCTGCGCACGACGGTCTACTCGATCGACCGGGCCACGTTGGCCGCCGGCGCCGACACGCAGGTGCAGGCCGGCGCCATCCTTGACACGCAGGCGTGGACACCGGCGACCGCTCCGCCATGCGGCACCGTCGTCAGCTCCGGACGTCCCTACGCCGCGGCGCCGGAGCGCGCGGTGAGAGGGGCTAAAAATCCCGCTAGGACGATCATCCTGACAAACCGGCCGTCCGCGCTCGCGCCAACCGAACAGCTAATCGTCCGATCACCGGCCGATGCCCGTTACCGGATGATCAGCGCGCGGGAGCTGGAGCCGGCCGGCGGCTACCGGTTCGTCCTGACCGCTGAGGCGGCCCGGGCGGAAAGCGGCACCGTCAACGTGACGCAACGGCTGCTAGCGTTCTCCGCAGCCACCCGTCAGCCCGTGAGGGAGCTGCGGTTCGACCCATCGACGATCCGCAGCAAGCTGGGCCAGCGCCCGATCGCCATACTCTCGACCGGCGAGGTGCTCGTGATGGGGAAGGCGGCCGGCACGGGCGCGGTCCCCGTGTTCAAGCTGTTCTCGTGCGGCAGGCTGATGTCCGCACTGCCGACGACGACACCGCTCTGCGACGCGACACAGGACACGATCGCCGGCCGCTCGTCGGCGGACCTAGTGGCGGTCTCGCAGACCACGCCGCCGGCACAGGAATACGCGGCCGACGAGCCGAGGCCGACCGGCTCCTTCAACAGCCAGCGGATCTTCGCCAACGTGGCCGCGCTGGCGAAATTCCCTTTCCGGGTGGACACGACGCGGATGCCGGAGGCCTGCCGTGTGATCCAAGGCTGCACGGTCACCGGCTCCTCCACGAACTTCGTGCCGATCCGCGGCGTGCGGCTCACCCGTGGGACATTCGAGCGCACCGGCGTGCCCTACGCCCAAGCCGGGGTGCCGGGAGACGCTGACAGGCTCATGCAGGCGACACCCGCCGCGCTGTCGAACGCCCTAGCCGCCGTGAGGAGCGGCGCCGGCTCACAACCGGGCAACCTCGCCGATGGCTTCGAGGGAGACCTCGGCGTCGACTGCTCGGGCCTCGTCCAGATCGCATGGAACGGCCGGACGGCCGCGTCTCGGCTCAGCACTGCCTCACTCGGCAACTTCGAGGGCGACCTAGTCTGCGACGCCGCCCTGCCCGCTCCCGAGTACCTGCGCCCCGGCGACGCGCTCAACACCCATACGAAGCAGGTCAACCACGTCATGCTGTTCGCCAGCGCCATGACGCTCGACGGAGGCAACGACGAGTGGCTGATGCTCGAGTCCTCAAGTTCGTGCGACGGGGTGTGCTGGTCGGTGTACGACCCCTCCTTCTTCGGAGGCTGGGAACTGCGGCGGGCCAGAGGACGGAGCGACGTCCCGTGCATCCGGAAGCGGCGCAAGGCGTGAGCGGCGCCAAGGCCATGCCGACGAGCCGGGCGTCCTGATGGCGCTGCTGCGGGCTGACCGCATCCGGATCCCCGTCGAGCGCCGCGCGGTCGTCGCCCGCGCCGCCGGCGCCTACCGCTACGTGTCGCAGACGGAAAACAACTGGTGCTGGGCGGCCTGCGGCGAGATGCTCATGCAGGCCCACGGGATAAACGAGACGCAGTGTTCGCTCGCCTCGCAGAAGTTCAAGCTGGCCTGCTGCCCCAGTCCCGGCGCACCGCACGGCTGCGACAAGGTTGCGTGGCCGGACCAAGTGTATCCACCGCGTCTGCCGACCTTTCCGGTCGACGGACAGATAACTGAAACGAGGCTGATCCAAGAGCTGGCCGCCGGGAAGCCGGTTCAGGTCTGCTACCGTTGGAAGGGATCGTCCTCGACGCACGTGGCCCTCGTCATCGCGCAGCTCGCGCAGGGCCGCTACGGCGTGCTCGATCCAGACAAGAAGGTCGCCCAAGCCACGTACCGGTTCCAGGATCTCGCGACCGCGCACGGCGAGGGGGACTGGATCATGACGTTCACCTTCTGAGGAGCGGCGATGGTCTCGACGCCTGAACTGAGTGATGAGACGAGGGCATGCGTCGCCGCGCAACTCGGCCCCGCGCTCGGGGCGCTGACCGCGGTCGCGCCGCTGGAAGGCCAACCAGCCCTCGGGGAGAGCCTGCCGATCCTACTGCTGACCGAGGAAGCCATCCTTGATCCGGACGGCGGACCACTCGGACGCCGCGTCTTGGACCAGGGCCGATGGCATCACCAGATCTACGTCGGCGATGCGGTGCCGGCATACGCCCGCAGCGAGACCCCCGACGGTGGGGATCAGCCTGTCGAGCTAGCCGAGATCTCGCACTCGTCCCTCGCTGGCGACATCCGCGCCGCGATGGCGTGGATCGACGAAAACGTCCCGGACGAGGGCATCGCACGCCTTATCATGGCGCCGTCGCATCAGGTCGCGGCACTGTGGCTGGACGGACCCGGACTCGACCACGTCCTCGTGCTCTCCGCACCGCGATGGATTGAGGAATTCATCACGAAGCGTCCAGTCGAGCAGCGTACGTTCATCGAGGCACTATCGCGGACGCCCGCAATCCCGGGAATGGGGCTCAGGATCGACTTGGAGGGGGAAGAATGATGACGTCAGTGACGAGAAGGAAAGCGCTCACCTCCGCAACGGCGGCCCTCGCGCTCGCAAGCTGCACCGGCACGCTCGTCTCGACGCCGCTGACACCGGAAGGGCAACGGGAAGGCGTCGGATACTCCCTTCCGTTCACGCAGTGGGCCACCACCGTGACCTGGCGGCTCGGCTACTGCCCCGATCCGGCCAACCCGACGGCGAACAACGGCGCGGATGCGCAAGTGCTGGTGAAAGTCGACGCCTTGGCGGGAACCGCAGACGACGGCACGCTCGCCTTCATCATCGATCCGCGACTTCTCCAGACGCCGACCAGCGTGACGAGCTTCGGCGTCAAGTACTACGAAGGCACGAACAACCTGCAATCGATCAACGCGTCCGTCGAGGACAGGTCGGCCCAAGTGGTCGCCAACTTGGTTAGGACGGCCACCAAGGTCATTCCGCTGTTGGCCGGAGCCGGGGCGCCGCCTTCGCCTTCCCCGACCGCAACCATCTTCTGCTCGGCCGATAGCGCAAAGGCGCTTGCAGCCGCAAAGGCAGCGAAGGGCAACCTCGACGCCGCGAACACTGCAGTCGAGGCCGCAGCCGAGACGCTGACGGCGGCCAACGCACGGATCGCGGCGTTGGGGTCCGCCGTCACCGACGCCGCCAGAACGGATCTTGACCGTGCCTACACCGCGCTCGCGCAAGCGAAGTCTCGCCAGACGGACCTGGCGGCGGCGCTCGAGAGCGCACTGGCGAAGGTCTCGATCGTCCGCAAGCTGGAGTGGCCGACTTCCAGCGCGGAGTTCTCCGGGGCGCCGCTGCTGCCAGACGCGGCGGCGTTCGCGAAGTGGTTCGACCCGGCGTCCGCTCCCCGCCCGCGGCCCGTCTACTTCCAGATCGAACGACGCGGGACATTCGGGCGAGCGCCGTCGCGCGCGGACATGCGGACGGGAGGCCCAGCCCCCGATCCGGCCAACCCGGTCAAGATCCAGCCCGGCGACGCCGCCTACCGCCTGCCGGACACCAGCAGTCCCGGCCTGCACTACCGAATGATGGCGAGGGGCCGACTGGTCGTCTGCTCGAACTCCCCATGCGGAACGGCTGACCCGACGTCGGTGATCGCCTCGTTCGACGGCCCGGTCGCTCAGTTGGGCTTTGTCAACGTGCTGCCGTTCAGAAGCCGCGCCTTCGGCACGACGAGCTTCACGGCGGAGCTGGCGCCGGACGGTAGCCTGGAATCCTACGGCACCGAACAAAAGTCCGCGCCGCTCGAAGGAGCCACGGGCGCGCTCGCCGATACGGCGACGAACCTCAGCACAATCCTCGACCCAACGGCGCGGCTGAACTCCAAGACAGCCTACCTAAAGGCGCTCAAGGAATACCAGGCCGCCCTCGCCGCCTCCCGCCCCGCCCCGGACGACCCGGTCGCGGATGAGACCACCTCGCTCAACGCCGAGACCACGCTGCTCAACGCCAAACTTGCGCGGCTCAAGGCGGAAATCGCCCTCCAACAGGCGCAAGGAGGACAATAGCGGCAACGCCCGGACGGTCACCTTGGTCCAGACTTTCATAGTCGATGGAC